>CAZCQG010000085.1:0-1566 GCA_964500775.1 uncultured Campylobacterales bacterium | reverse complement strand
AAAATTCACAAACTTCCACATCTAGTACTTTAGCGATTTTGTAAATGTGCTCTATATTGAAATGTTTATCCTCCAAGCATAGCTCTGCCTTTGAAATCGTAGAGACGGAATTCAAGCCTATCGCCATCGCCAATTTCATTTGACTAATTTTGTGCTCTTCTCGGATTCTTTTGACATTTCGACCGATCTTTTTGTATAGCTTGGCTATATCCTCATCCGTAAAGTGTAACTCTTTCATTTATTCACTATAGTGTTATATGTATCTAAGCTATTTTTATTTAATATTCCCTCTATTACAACACACTATAGTGAATTAAAAAGAAAATGTTACAAATAATTGATTAATTTTTATTTTACTTATTGACCCTCTTTAAAGTTATTTGAAAGGATTCGCGATGAAGAATCAAGATATATACGAAGAGATCACCGTCCCTTTTATCGCCTATTTGAGCGCAAGCTCACTTTTATCGGAAAAATTACTCCAAGACAGAAAACTGCTTAGCTCGTTACGATTAAAATTTACCGTATTGGCGCATATATTATTGGAAAATGGCGACACAAACCCCTCTTGTTTGCTCAAACACTTGGTGGAAATCGCGAGGGGAAGGGATATTGATTTTGAGAACTTTTTAGAAATGTTGCTCGCCTTCTTGTTTTTTATGCAACAAAAAATCCTCTCTTTCCGCAATATGAATCTAGCAAACGAGTGGAATAAAAAATCAATCGACATACTCGCATACGCGACATTGCAGTACCAAGTCGACAAAAATCCAGAAATGCGACTACTGACAAACGCTTTGCCCGATATTTTTACTCGGGGCAGTAAATATGCAGATCCAAAACTCGAATTCTATCAACAAACTTTTTCAAATGCCCTCCAAATAGAGCGACTCACCACCCAAACTACCGAATACAAAATCACGGCAAGAGAGTTTATGCTCGCGCGATACGACGAACTTCTTGAGATTGACGAGCTGATAGATTTGGAAAACGAATTAAGTTCTATCCTCTATATCACCGAAGAAATCGACGACCATCTCCTCAAAAAAGCTGAAACGCTCTTTGAGAGATATTCAAAAAATATCGGCAAGATACCCGATTTTATAGACATAGCAGATGCGCTAAAATCGATTTGCGACCTCGTGTCGAATTTCAAATCTTCCATGCTCTGCAAAAAAGGGACAAAGCTCTTTCATACACTGATACGTGGAATCGTAGATGATTTGGAGAGTTGGCGGAGATTGATTTTCGTGACGCAAGAAGCGATAGATATTCACTTTATGGATTCTTCGCTCTTAAGCTCCATCGCGCAACTCGAAGCAATCATCCAAAAGACCTATTTCAACGATACAAAAAACGATGTGGAGTTTTTTTAAACTTTAAAAAGAAGAAATTAGGGAGTGGAGCTAGCGACGGGACTCGAACCCGTGACCTGTTGATTACGAATCAACTGCTCTACCAACTGAGCCACGCCAGCACGCGAGGATTTTTACATATTTTCATTTAAAGTCACGCCACCTCTCTGTGCTCGCTTAAGCGCATAAATCCTTTGATGATACGGTAAAG
>CAZCQG010000084.1:0-1716 GCA_964500775.1 uncultured Campylobacterales bacterium | reverse complement strand
TTGCCGTAAAAAGCGATCTGTCTTAACTCTGCCATTTTTACTCCTTGTGTGGTTTTTGGTTTGTTACACACTCTTACATCCATATTTTGTTCCAACTCTTAGAATCCCTAAATATCTACGAAATACCTTGCTTTTGTACTATTTTGTCGAGCTATTTTGTAAAATTGTCAATTTATGGGCGTTGCAGTTTTCTTTGAGACGAGTTCTCTATGCCGAGTGCGAGACGATATTTCGTAATACTTCGACGTGCAAGGTTGAGTTTATAGTGTCCATTTATCATACGCACTAATGTCTCATCACTCATTGGATTGGATTTGTCTTCGTCCTGGATGATTTTATGCACGAGATGCTTGATATTTTCGTTCGAGATATTTTCTCCGAGTGTGTAAGCAAACATATTTTTTAGTGGAAAAACTCCTCGTTCGCATTGGAGATATTTTCCCGCTATGGCTCTAGAGATCGTCGATTGGCTATAGCCTAGCGCAGCGGCAATTTCACGCATTGCAAGAGGGGCAAGATGTTCCCCATAAAAAAACGGAATTTGTCTAGCGGCAATAAAGTTAACTATTTCGCGAAGGGTCTCTTTTCGCAGGTTTAGGAGTTCGAATATTTTCCTTGCCTCTTTTTTCTTTTCACTCCCTTGGGTTATTATCCCATTGTCCAAATCGTGCTTTATATCAATTTTCGGGTAGCATCGGTCATTTATACCTACCTGAACTCCACCGTTTTTTTTCATAATGATGACTTCGGGAATCACTGCTTTTGATTCGGAAAAATAGTCAATGGCGGGCGGGTTTTTAAATTTCTTAATTACGTTTTTGGCTTCCAAGAAGAGCGGCTCATTACCGTATGTATCGATATGGTCCAAATCAAAAATGAGTTGTTTGACTAGCAGATGCAGTTCTTCCTCTATGTCTAAGTCATCTAACTGAAAGAGGAATGATTCCTTGAAGTCTCGTGCACCTACCCCGATTGGCTCAATATAAGCAAATCGCTTTCGAATATTTTCGACTTCTTTATTGCTAATACCGAATTTTGTGCTGATATACTCAATATTACCTTCGAAAAACCCCTCTTCATTTATGTACTCAATAATCTCATAAGCGATCTTTCTTGAAAACTCCGTAGGAAAGAGAGGGGCGTGGATTTGGTCAAAAAGGGTTTCGTATAAAGAGCATTCAGAGATCGCTGTACGCTCTATAGTGTCACCGATAGCATTTTTTGTATTTTGATATAGAAGGAATCTCCTTTTCTTTTCTGCAAAGTGAGATTCTCGCCGAGTAGGGTGTTTTATGTCCAAAAATGGATTTTCTTCGGCAATGTTCGTCAAATAAGCGCTCAAATCGTTCGTGGCACATTGCAATAGGGGAAGCCACATTTTCAAAGAGAGTTTAGGAATCTGTTTGTGTGAATACGTAATATTTGCTACCATCTATTCTCCTCTAAGAACGGCAGAGACAATTGCTTTTTTAGCAGCCGATGAAAAAAATAATTTTACGTTATATATTAAAATAAATAACGCTATCTATGGTTATTTTTTATACAAAGTAACGAGCTAGAAATTCATTTGATACTTTGCGATTATTTTAGAATAGAAGTTTGTATTTTAACCGCTTACTACCCTATCTCGACCGCCATTTTTTGCTTCATAAAGGGCTTGATCGGCTCTTTTGAAGAGTGTTTTTTCGGTGTCTTCAGAGAGGAGTTCTGCGACAC
>CAZCQG010000083.1:0-1889 GCA_964500775.1 uncultured Campylobacterales bacterium | reverse complement strand
CTATGTCGCTATGCAAGATGCCGCCAAGGCACGAGTGGAAGAGGGATTTGATGCGCTAGCGGAGTTTGTGAGAAGCGCAGTATGTGAGAAAGAAAGAAATATTGTACAATAATTGAAAACATCGTGATTTGGAGATTTTTATGCAGACGATACATTTAGAGATACAAAATGATTTAAAAGATGCACTTCTATCATTCTTGAAACTTTTGCCCCAATCCGCCGTAAAAATATACGAAGAGGACGACACTACCTACACATCCGATGATGAGGCGGCGTTTCAAAAGGCACTCCAAGAGAGGACAAACGGCGAAAGCATCAAATATGAACAGCTCAAAGAGAGCTTGCGATAATGCCCTACCGTCTTGAAGTCTCAAAAGACGTAGCAAAATTTATTCAAAAGTCCACGCCAAAATTTCGCGAGAGGATTTTTGATGCCTTTGATACTTTATGTTTAAACCCATATACGGATTCTTTGGATGTAAAGCCGATGAGTAATAAAAAAGGACACTATCGGTTGCGATTGGGGAAATACCGTTTTTTATTTACGATAATAGAGGAAGAGATCCTCTTATATGTCTACAAAGCCGATAGTCGAGGCGATATATACAAAAAATAAAATATGCTTTCTATCCATATTCCTCAAAATTTTGAACCCGAGCGTCGCTACATAATCGATGTGCTTTTGGGTGAATTTCTCGGACTAGAATACACGATAGAATCTCGCGATGCACAAGAGTATGAGCTTCATATCGACGAGAAGATTCTCAAAATCAAAGACGCGTTTTTCGGCGTGTATGACGACTATCTGCAAAAAGAGGCGATTCCGCAAGAGGTGGAGTTTTTGGATGATTTGCCGGTGATATACGGTGAGAATAAAATAGTTAATTTTTCATATCACGACTCGACGAGACAATTTGCCCCGACGGGTCGAAGTACGAAGTTTCGGGGCACCCGTCGTGCGGCAACTCTTGTTGAGAAGAGTCGTGATATGAAAACCGATATATACTGCGGGCTCGATATTTTCGGAAGCGCGTTTTTTATGCTCTCGCGCTTTGAAGAGTATGTGATAAAGATGCGCGATGTTTTCGGGCGTTTCCCTAGCAGCGAGGCATTGGCGGTGCGGTGCGGTTTTGAGAAAAAGGCGGTGGTGGAGGGCTATGTGGAGCTGCTTTGGAATCTCCTCGTAGAATCGGGATTCAAAGGAGAGCGCAAAAAGCGGACATTTCGCGTCGTCTACACCCACGACATAGACCATCTGCGATTTTGGAAAAGTTTTGGATTCTTTGCCACACGGGTGCAAAAATGCCTCTTTAAGTACCGCAATCTCCCGCAAGCCCTGCGCGAGATACGGGACTATCTCTCCGTAAAATGCGTCATCAAAAAAGACCCGTACGATACGTTTGATAGGCTGATGGACGGTAGTGAAACAAACGGCGGCAAATCGATTTTTTATTTTTTAGTGGGTAAAAACCACGAACTCGATGCCGATTTTGACACTAATGACTTAAAACCCGTCATCGAAAAAATAAAAAAGAGGGGTCATACCGTAGCGATACACCCTTCGTTTTTGAGCTTCGATGAGGGCGAAATACTCAAAAACGAGATCGCATTTTTTAACGAAAAGATAGAAGATTCCCGCCAACACTACCTCCGTTTTGAGATTCCCCTCACGTGGCGGATTTTGGATGCAGCGGGGATAAAGAGGGATAGCTCGCTTGGCTTTAGCGACCGCGTAGGATTCCGCTGCGGCTGCTGTACGCCGTTTCCCGTCTTTGACTTCATAAACAAGCGCCCTCTCAACCTTAGAGAATCCCCGCTTATTGTGATGGATACCGCTTTATTGCGGGAGTCACATTCGCCGCAGGAGGCAAAAGCGCTCCTAGAATCAC
>CAZCQG010000082.1:0-2218 GCA_964500775.1 uncultured Campylobacterales bacterium | reverse complement strand
GCAGATTTATATCTAATACCACGGCTGCTACTTGATGCCTGCGCAACATCTCTATTCCCTCGATAGCACGCTCACACTGCAGTACCTCAAACCCCGCTCTTTTAAAATAGGCGGCGTATAGTTCATTTGTTTGATGATGATCTTCGATAAGTAATATAGTATTTCTCATAATCCTACGTTTTTATTTGATTTTTACCTCTATCTTCTTGATTACAATATCGTAATAATTTTAAAAAATCTGCCGAAAAGGCAAATTTTAGGAATCGTAATGCAAGAAAAAGTCGCTCTTTTGTTTATCGACACTAGAGCCGAAGTGTGTAAGAGTTTTACAAATATAGCCGCTCGCAAGGTAAAATGTCTCTATGTTGCTAGAAGCGGCATTGAAGGGGTAAGAGAGCTAGAACGCTCAAGCTACAACGTAGTGGTTACAAAACTCGATCTCCGTGATATAAACGGTGTTGCACTCCTGCAAAAAATAAGAGCTATCGACCCCTACTGCTACGTAATCGCCTCGGTGGGCAAAGTCGCGCGAAAAGTCGTACTGCAAGCACTCGAAGCAGGTTTTGATGATTTTATAGTTGAACCCTTCTCAAGCGAATCGATAACCTTGGCTCTAGCAAAAGCATCCGGTAGAAGCTGCACGGATTGTGAACTTCGTGAGCAAATCATACTCAGAAAATCTAATCAAGAAAAACTTGAGCTTCTCGATAAACTCAAAGTGCAAAATAATGAACTAGAAGAGCGCATCAAGAAGATACTCGAAGAGATAAGGCTCAAAGATCAGATAGTTCTCCAAAAATCCAAACAAGCTGCATTAGGAGAGCTGACATTGATGATCGCCCATCAATGGAATCAACCTATCAACGCACTCAATGCGGTGCTGCAAAACATAGATCAAATATGTAGCGACAATCCTATGGAATCACAGCTTGCGCCCTTTATTCTACAAGGAAGAGATCTCCTAAAAGAGATGAGCAATACCGTAAATGATTTCAAGGAATTTTTTAGACCGAACAAACCCAAGCAACGTTTTGAAATAACTCCGAGCATAGAACAAATCGTCAATATGGTTGCACCCTTATACATTAGAGAAAAGATTGAACTCATACTCACTCCCGCGCCGGGCAACTATATCTACGGCTCACCCTCGGAGCTTGGACAATGTATTCTCAATGTACTGCAAAACGCAAAAGATACCATTATCGAAAGAGCACCATTAAAAAGATGGGTCGCAATTTCTACGGCAATCAACGACGAATACGTGTCAATATCTATCGAAGATAGCGGAGGCGGAGTAGATGAGAAAATTATGTCAAAAATATTCGAACCGTATTTTACGACTAAACCGCAAGGTTTGGGTATCGGGCTACATATCGTAAAGACCATTATAGAAAATAACTTTCACGGGGCACTATTAATAAAAAATACCGATAGCGGTTTTATGGTTACGATGTATCTCCCGCTTGAGGTTCCCATTGCTAGTCATTATTGCATCGATTCCAATGATAAGATTGTTGATACTTCCGAAGATTGGAATAGGTTTGCATCTAGTAACAACGGCGAAGCGTGCACTAGTGAAAAAATTATCGGGGAATCGATTTGGAACTACATAGGTGGGAAGAGTGAAGCTATGTGGATGAAGACACTCCTTGATAGAACTAGGCTTCTGCGAAAAAGCACAACGTCAAACTATCGTTGCGATTCCCCGCATCTCAAGAGATACATCGAGATGAAACTCTCGCCGCGAGATGAAGAAATATGCATAGAGCACACTTTAGTAAAAACCGAATTTATGCTTAGACCGTTTCATTTTACCGCGCCCAACGACTATCACCCAAAAAACAAACGGTGTAGCATCTGCAACCGCATAAGCCTACATCATGGTTCTTGGGAAGAGCCGGATACGCTTATCGCAAAAGGATTAATAGACCAAAATATCCCCCTTGAAGTGATACACGGTATATGTCCGAAATGCAGCGAAGAGCTTCATATGTCAATAGTAAAATCAGCAAAATAGGAGGAATTTTTCTTGGAAGACAAAGATTTAAATCATTCTTTGATAGTGGTTGGAGTGGGCGCGAGTGCGGGCGGCTTGGAAGCGATACAGGGACTATTGAAAAACCTTCCGGCAAATAAAAATATTGTATACATCATAGCACAACATATGAGCCCTTCGCACAAAAGTCTTTTGGTCGAGCTACTCACGAAACATTCTAGT
>CAZCQG010000081.1:0-2268 GCA_964500775.1 uncultured Campylobacterales bacterium | reverse complement strand
TATGACCCCTTAGGGTTTTTAGAGGTGCCCTTATATTATTTATAATTATACACCGATTGTATTGAAGCGCTAGACCCATCTTATGTTTAGTTAAAAAATACAAAAGGTAACGATGATTTTTACATTTTTTAATATTGAAGTCAATATAATACTTTTAATAAAGAAAATATCAACTACGGAAGAGCTATGAAAGTATTGGTCGCGGACGATTCCAAGCTAGCGAGATTATCGCTCATTAAAGAGTTTAAAAACATTTTTCAAGATGAGGTGGATTTTTACGAAGCTCCGAACGGACTGGTTGCGGTAGAGATATATAAAGAGCATCTCCCTTCGATCGTATTTTTGGATTTGACTATGCCTGAAATGGACGGCTACGGCGCGCTAGAAGAGATCATAAAAATTAATCCGAACGCCGTAGTAGTAGTCGTATCCGCGGATGTGCAACAAATAGCAGTGGACAAGGTAAAGGCACTCGGTGCGAGGGCGCATATCGCCAAGCCTATAAGCTCCGAGAAGATGGCAGAGATTTTCACGATTTTATAACATATGGAAACTATACTAAACGCGGATGAACAAGACGTTCTAAGGGAGTTGTTAAACGTAGCGTATGGACGTGCGACGGCTTCAATATCGCAGATTCTCGACGCATTTGCCACGCTTCATATCCCGAAAATAAAAATTATTCGGACACATGAGTTAAAAGACCACTTTTCCGCCATCTCAAAAGAGGCGGTTGATTTTATCGGTGTGCAAGCATTCAAGGGTGAGATCGCCGGTCAGAGTGTTTTTTTAATCGACGAATCTTCCTCCAAAAATCTCACAAATCACCTTTACGAAGGGGATGTGAGCATAGAAAACATTCGAGATTCTATCTTGGAGCTTACCAATATACTCTCTTCCTCCATACTTAGCAGCCTTTCGGAAAACTTCAATACCCCCGTAAACTTTTCCGCACCGAGCGTATCGACGATAATCAACACCGATATTCTTAGCAAAGAGAAGCTCGAAAAATACAATTACGTGATTATTATCACAACGCTCATTGAATTTAAAGAGATCAACATAAACGGTGAGATCATACTCATCACCGACGATACTTCGATACAAAAGATAAAAACCGCCATTGCAAAGATTTTGGAGGAGTTTTGATAGACAAAGGTTGCGTAAGCTGCGATATGATGGATCTTCTTGATGTAGGGATTCTCGTCATCGACGAAGAGCTACGCGTCACCTTGTGGAACAAGTGGTTGGAATTGCATACAAAAATCAAAAAAGAGGATGCCCTCGGCAAGACGATTGATGTTCTCTTTCCCGATATAAACCTAAAAGTATTCAAAAGAAAAGCGCAAACTACTCTTGCATTGGCTACTCCGAGTTATTATTCCGCTAGTTTCGATAAGCCTTTTATCAAGATTCCGAACAATAAAATCCTGAACTCTCGCTATAAATTTCTACGTCTAAGTGCCTCACTCTACCCCTTTGAGAAAGAGGGCAAAAAAATCGCCCTAATGATTTATGACCAAACCGATCAAGTAGAGGCAAGAGCCGTGCTCAATGAAACCAACAACGACCTCATAGCCGAACGAGAGATCGTAGATACGTATGTCCTTAGTCTCAAAACAAATGCCGAAGGAAATATTATCGACGCAAGTAAGGCTTTTTGCGAATTGGGCGGCTACTCAAAAAGTGAACTTCTCGGCAAAAAGCCCAATATCTTCAAAAGCCCCAATGTCTCAAACGAACTCTATAAAAAACTATGGGATACTATCAGCGCAGGCGGCGTGTGGAGCGGAGAGTTTTTGAATCTCAAAAAGGACGGGGAGTGCTATTGGGCAGCCACGACCATCACTCCGATATTCGACGAGCATCAAAGCATCACGGGCTATAAAGCGATACTCCAAGACATCACCGATAAGAAAAAAGTCGAGGAGTTATCACTCACCGATTCATTGACAAAAATCTACAACAGGGCAAAATTCAACGAATCTTTAGAGAGCGAAATATACAGAGCGCAACGATACGGGAGTAAGCTTTCGCTCATTATAGTCGATGCGGACCACTTTAAATCGATAAACGACACCTTCGGGCATCTCGCCGGAGACGAAGTGCTCAAAGGTATCGCGAGGATACTCAAAGAAAACCTAAGAATTTCCGACATCCTCGCTCGCTACGGAGGTGAAGAGTTTGTCATCCTCCTCCCCTTTACCGATACGCATACGGCACAAATGATCGCTCAAAAGCTACGCGAGAAAGTAAGAATCGAGAACT
>CAZCQG010000080.1:0-2673 GCA_964500775.1 uncultured Campylobacterales bacterium | reverse complement strand
CCTTTCGGGTCTCTTTGTAAGAATCTCCCTAGCTCTGCGGAGTACATCCTGTTTCTATAGTACCAGAGCTTAGATTCCTTATCGTATCTTCTCCCTGTGTATCCGTAGGTGTTTCCTATGGTGGATTCATTGAGGGTATTGCCGTTACCGTCTGTTATGGTCATAATACCGTATGCATTATAGCTATAGGATTCTATGATTCCTCCTTGGGAATCTATTATGGCTTTTATGTTGTATTGTCTATCTTTTAGGTAGTAGTAGGTTTGATTGTTTGTTTGTATGGCTACTACGTCATCTATGTAGTTTCCGTAGAGGTAGGATCTTTTTGGGATATTGTTTTCATACTCTTGTATTACTTGGTTATCGGAGTAATAGTGCTCTGCAGTGATTCCTGTTGCGGGGAGAGTTTTTGAGATTCTTCGGTTGATACCTTTGACAAAACTATACATATCGTATATAATATACAAATGAATAAAATAGTACTAGATACCAATGTATTTGTCAGTGCGCTATTCTCGAAAAACGGAGCTTCTTTTGCCCTTTTGGAGTTTGCGATAGAGCGATTTGAAGAGGGTTTGGTATTAAATTGCATTTCCGTCCCTTTGGCATTGGAGCTAGAAGATGTTATTTTTAGGAAAAAGAATAGAGTAGGATACGAGTATTTTTCAGACGGTGAGCTAAAAGGGTTTGTGGACGATATTATCCATATCTCAAATAAAACAAAACTCAACTTTCTTTGGCGACCTTTTTTGAAAGATAGCGGAGACGACAAAGTGCTAGAGACTGCTTTTAATGCGGGAGCGAAGTATATTATCACGTATAATCTCGATGATTTTCAAAACGTGACCGAGTATTTTGACATCGCAGTCATTACGCCGAGACAATATTTGCAGGAGGTGCAAAAATGAATATCGCATTAAGACTCCCCGAATCGTTGGGATTAAATTTAAAAGATTTTGCCAAAAAAGAATCGATTTCTATGAATCAATTCATCGCCACCGCCGTAGCGGAAAAAATGTCGGCATTGCAGACCTATGACTATTTGGAAGAGCGCTCAAAAAAGGGGAGTGCGGAACATTTAAAATCATTGCTCTCAAAAGTACCCGATAGGGAAGCGAAAAAATACGATCGAAAAAAATCTTTTCAACTCTTAAAATGAATATATAGCTTCTCTAGCTTTTCCCTAGCCCAAGGGGTTTTTCGAAAAAATTTCAGGCAAGAATTGAGCGTCGGATTACTGGCGAAACAATTGACGTTTATTCTCTTATGCAGCTCCTCCCACCCATAAAACTCTATCAACTCTTTCAATAACCTTTCGAGTGTCACCCCGTGCAGTGGGTCTTTGGATTTTATTTCTTCTTTCATTTTGCTCCGCCTATTTTTTATTAATTTCGCTACCGATCTCTCACATACTCCAATGATCCCGCTTCATCGTCCACGGACTATAATTATCCTCCCAATGTTTCGGCGTATCTTCGATGGGGGTAAAATAGCGCTCTTCATGGCGGTGCATCGCCTCGCGTATCTTACTCACAAACTGTTTTTGTTTTTCTATCGGCTCTTCCAAAACGCAATACTCATCCTCGATCAACTCTTCGGTAAACTTCTCAAGATAAAAATCTTTACGGAGATATTCCGCTACGATTTTCGCGTCGCGTTCGGCATTGCCTAGGCAGCTAGTAGCGCCCGGCGAGGGGGTCATATTAAATAAAATGCCGCACCCCGGATTTATAGAGGCTTCTCCGAGCATCAATTTTTTCTCTTTTTTATTCAGTACTTGCGGGCGTACGCCGCCAAATCCTTTTGCGTATTCTATGTCGGATTCTCGGAGCGAGGGGACGATCTTTCTCGCATCCTTTATAAACAAAGACTTGCCGATGAGAGGAATCTCAAATAAGATATTTCTAAAAATATAGTTTCTTATCTCGCTATCGCTAAGCAAATCCCTAAATATTGCCGCGATGTCGCCGTCAAAACGGAGTGTTTTCCAAAAATCTATATATGTCCCTTTTTTGTATCGCTCCAGTTTCGGCAACACCAAAGCGCTAGGTCCGAAGCGGGTGCAACCGTCCGCTAAAATATCGGGGTCACCGTGCAAAGCGGCAAACGGGAGTTTTGGATTCTGCACCATATAGACCTTGCCGTTTAGAAGCTTTTGCTTCGTGAGATAAAAACTCCCCGCTACGGGCAAGCAGCCGAAATCCAAGCCGTATCCCATCGAGTGCGCCAAATAAAGTGAATGCGCTCCCGCATCCGCCACGACGAAATCACCGTGAAACTCTCCCCTCTCACTTTTGACCGTAAAGCCGCCGCTTTGCTCTTTTGCTATCGACGTGATTTGTGTATTGAGTAAAACATCGACTGTTTTTTGGGATTCTGATTTGGCATTTTCTATGAGGCTTTTAGCCATCATTCCAAAATCTACCGTCGTCCACTCCCCTTTCGCTCCGATTCCTACTATAGGCTCTTTGCGTTCATTTCCTGACGCATCGTAGACTATTTTCGGCTCTAAGGTTTTTAACTTTTCTTTATCCCAAACCTCTAAATACGGAAACAACTTTGAAAACTCCTCGTAGCGCTCTAGCATAAACTCTACCTCATCCTCGCCTACCCCTAGTGCCATTTTTTGGTGGGAATGAATGATTTTGTTTTCGTAGTGATATTGGCGACAAT
>CAZCQG010000079.1:0-2896 GCA_964500775.1 uncultured Campylobacterales bacterium | reverse complement strand
GATGTATTGCAGAATCGCCCGTTTTTTTCAGTTCATCTACATTATCACTTTTTTTACGGTACTGTTTTTGCAGGAGGGTATCGGCAGAAATTTGGGAGAGTGGATGTTTTTAAAAGAAGGGGTGCAAATAGCGAGTAAATATACCCACGATAGAGCGTACGACATCGTTTTTGAAAATAAATCACGAATCTACTATAAAGAACAAGAGAGCGAACTTGTTTTAGTGCTTGATAAAAAGGATCTTGAGTGAAGAGGATAGTAATACTTCTGTTTTTATGTTTTAACCCTTGGGCGTTTGGAGAAGGTGGGGCTGCGGATGAATTTGCCGACGAGTACCAAGAGAGCAAGCAAAGTTATTTAAGCGATCCGTTGAGCGGCTACAATAGGTATATGACGGGTGTGAATGATGCTTTATACCTAAAGGTTTTTAGTCCATTGGCTAGGCAATACGCATACGCCGTACCCGAAAAAGGGAGAATCGCGGTGTATAATTTCTTTGAGAATCTGATGTTTCCGATTCGTTTTGCCAATAATCTTTTGCAGTTGAAGATCGATAATGCTTTTGAGGAAGTCGGCTCGTTCGGGATTAATACTACGGCAGGACTTTTTGGACTATTTGATACGGCAAAAGAGCGTTACGGTATAGGGCGCAATAACGAAGACCTCGGACAAACCCTCGGATATTACGGTATAGGGAGCGGCTTTCACGTCGTATTGCCGGTGCTCGGACCATCAAATGTTCGCGACATAGTCGGCATGGTGGGAGATAGCTTCATAGATCCCACCGCGTACGCAGAGCATAGCGCTATCGCGATACCAAATAGTGAAGGAGAGGAGCTGCTCCTTAAATTTTACAAACAGACAAATGCTATTTCGTTGCATTTGGGTGAATATGAAAATCTAAGACAAGACGCGATTGATTTATATCCGTTTTTACGGGATATTTACGAACAGCGTAGAGATAAACTCATAAAGGAATAATAAGATGCAGATTCAAAAGATTTTTTTCGCACTACTGTTGCTCGGCACTTCCGTATTTGCAATAGTCGAAAATGAGATAAAAAGCGCAATGGAGATTCGTATCCAAAAAGCGGTTCATTTATTACAAAACAAAGAGATCGATAAAGAGGAAAAAACGAAACAGTTGTTCGTGATTATGGATGACGTGTTTGATTTTGAGATCATGGCGAAAATCTCTTTAGGGAAGACGTTTAATGATTTAAGTGCCGATGAGAGAAGGGAGTTTACCCAGCTCTTCGTACAGCGGATAAAAAACTCCTACCTTGATAAAATAGACCTCTATACGGATGAAGCGATTGTGGTAAAAGAGCTTACGAAAGTAAAAGAGAACAGAATCCAACTCGTCTCAAATATCGTCGGCAAAGAACAGGTGTATGACGTAGTGTATAAATTCTACGACAAAAACGGCGATTGGCTCGTGTATGATGTCGATATACTCGGGGTGAGTATCGTCCAAACATACAGAAAGCAATTTGCAGAATTTTTGCAGACAAAAACATTTACCGATCTTTTGGATAACTTAAAGAGCGCTAAGTAACGGATGTTTTATCGGCTATACGACAAAATCGTCCTGAGATTCCCGCTAAGTGTCCTTTTTGCCCTTTTATTGGGAATCTCCGTACTCGGATACTATTCTACCAAGCTAGAGATCGATGCCTCTTCGCAGACCTTATTACTGGAAAACGACGAGGATTTAAAATTTTACAGAGAGGTCAACCAAAAATTCTATACCAGCGATTTTTTGGTTGTGACTTTCAAGCCGCAAGGCGATTTGCTTGAAGCGAAGAATCTCGCTTTGCTCCAAGAGTTAAGCGATGCTTTTAGTGCCGTGCCCAATGTCAAAAGCATCACTTCGATTCTCAATGTCCCCTTATTACAAAGCCCTCCGATAAAAATCACCGATCTTGTCGATGAAGTGCGGACGGTCGCAAAATCCGATTTTGACAAAGCGCTTGTCAAAGAGGAGTTTTTACACAGCCCGCTGTATAGCGATTCTTTGGTGAGTAAGGATTTTAAAACTACGGCGATCGTTATTAATCTCAAAAACGACCAAACATACACCGACCTTCTCAAAAAAAGAAACACCCTCCTTTTTAAACCTAAGTTGAATGCCGAAGAGAAACAAGCGCTCAAACTCGCCGAAGCGGAGTTTAAAAAGTATCGTGACGAAGCGAGAATCAAAGAACACGAGAATCTCGAAAAAATACGTGCGATTATTCATACATATAGAGATAAAGCAGAGCTCTTTTTGGGCGGCGTGAATATGATAGCCGATGATGTCATCGGGTTTGTCAAGAGCGATTTGTATATCTACGGAATCTCCCTTATTTTTTTATTGCTAGGGGTTTTGTGGATTATCTTTAGAGAGATTCGCTGGGTAGCGCTCACACTCCTTATCTGTTTTGTCTCCGTCGTCGCAACCACCGGCGCGCTAGGATATTTCGGGTGGGAGATCACCGTCATCTCTTCAAACTTTATCGCTTTGCAGCTCATTATCACGATTTCCATCGTACTCCATCTCATAGTGCGTTATCGGGAGCTAGCGGGCAGATATACGCAAACAAGCCAAAAAAGACTCGTTTTAAATACGATCCTCTCCAAAGCGAATCCGTCGTTTTTTGCCATCATCACTACTATTGCTGGATTTGGATCGCTGATGCTCTCAAATATCAAACCCGTTATCAATCTTGGATGGATGATGTCTAGCGGCGTGGCGATGTCGCTTGTTATTGCTTTTGTTATTTTCCCTGCGGTTTTGGTGTTATTGCCGCGCTCAAAGCCGAATTTACATTTTGAAGAGCATATGTCGCTCACGAAAATCTGCGCCCGCTACGTCGTACAATACAAAAGGACGATTTTCTTTACGGTCGTTGCG
>CAZCQG010000078.1:0-3041 GCA_964500775.1 uncultured Campylobacterales bacterium | reverse complement strand
GAATGCGGTGATGATTTTTGATTCTTGGGCGAGCGCGCTAGAGAAAGAGGCGTATTTGGAGTTTGGATGGAGCTACATCAAAAAAATCGCTGCCGCTATCAAAGCAAAGAATCCAAATATTCCCGTCATCGCATTTCCAAAAGGAATCTCACCCTATCTTGACGCTATCGATGGAGATTTTGACGTATTCGGCGTAGATTGGAGTACCCCTATTGAATTAGCCAAAGAACAGCTGGGTGCTAAATACGTCTTGCAGGGCAATATGGAGCCTTGTCGTCTGTATAGCAAAGATGCCATTAAAGAGGGTGTTGAAAATATCATTAAAACAATGGGTAACAAAGAGGGGCATATCTTTAACCTCGGTCACGGCATCCTCCCCGACATCCTCGTAGAAAACGCAAAATACTTTATACATCTCGTCCAAACACTCACGAAACGCTAATATATTTTTACACAAAGCCCCATTTTCGGGGCTTTAAAAAATTACAAATTATTTAATTCAAAACCCCCTTGATTTTCTTGTAAAAAAGAGTAATATTTCGCTGTTTTTTTACTCCACCCAAGAAGAGAAAATGTCAACTCTTAAAATACTCAACCACAGGCTCAAACACTTTGATATAGGTGCCCGAGAGACTATGCAAAAATATCTCCAAAGGCTCAATTTTGACATCAGCGACTACACGTTTGCCGCAAACTACATTTGGCTCTCAAGCGCTTCGGGATTCTACGGTGTCATCCACGATACTTTTTGCCTTTTTATACTCCAAGGCGGAGAGCTAAGTATGCTTTTGCCGCCGCTAGGCGAAGAAGAAAACGTCAATAAAGCAATCATGGAGTGTTTCAATATTATGAATCAAAACAATAGCTCGAAGTTCTACTCCAAGATAGAGTACGTCCACGAAAGCATCCTTGAGAAGTTTGTAGACTATCTCGAAGAGGGGACGGTGATTTTTGAATCGCTCGCAGAATACCTCGTCGAAAAAAAGCTTGTCGATTATATCTACAAGAGTGAAGATCTTATCGATCTAAAAGGCAACGCATACCACACCAAGCGCAATGAGATTAATAAGTTTAAAAAGAGCCATCCGAGTTTTGAGATAAAACCGCTAGACCCTACAGAACACGGCGATAATATCATCAATCTCTTCAATAAATGGGTAAGCGACCGGATCAAATATATGCCCAAAGAAGAGGCGGATATATTTCTAGATGGCATCTTCCATGAGCGCCTCGCGATAAAAAGGATGCTCAAACACTTTGTAGAGCTTGA
The DNA here is from genome assembly GCA_964500775.1 of uncultured Campylobacterales bacterium. GTDB lineage: Bacteria > Campylobacterota > Campylobacteria > Campylobacterales > CAZCQG01 > CAZCQG01. The sequence continues at coordinate 1,771 of CAZCQG010000078.1, read as the reverse complement.
GTTAGAAGGCATCGTCATCGAAATAGACGGCGAGATCAAAGGATTTACCGTCGGCGAGATGGTCAACGAAGACACCGCGAGTATCATCATCGAAAAAACCGACTTTGAGATTCTAGGATGCGCGCAGTTTATTTTTCGAGAATTTTGCAAAATTCTCAAAGATAAATTCGGCTGCGTCTATATCAATGTAGGGGATGATATGGGCTTTGAAAACCTCAAAAAGGTCAAAATGTCCTACCGTCCCGAAAAGCTCATCCCCAAATACACTATCTACCAAAAATGATACGAATCGCATCCTCGCAAGATGCAAAAACACTCTACGGTATCGAGGAAGAAGTTTTCGCCTCCTCGATACACAAGCTCAATCTAAACTCCATAAAGTACCATATAAAAAACAATTGCACCCTTTTATTCGAATCTGAAGGGGCAATCGTGGGATACGGGATAGTTTTATTCCCAAAAAAACGGGATGCGAGAATCTATTCTCTCGCGGTAGCGGAGCGATACAGGGGCAAAGGAATAGGCAACGCGCTAACCCTTGCGATGGTAGAATCCGCAAAGAACAAGCACTACAAAAACGTGGTGCTAGAGGTAGAATCAAACAACACTGCCGCAATACGCGTGTATGAAAAGCTTGGATTTCGAAGATGCGGTGCTTTGAAAGACTTTTACGGCGAAGGGAAGGACGGGATAAAAATGGCAAAGGAATTATTTGGAATCTAAACACATTTTCGGTCCTATACTCTCTCGGAGGTTTGGCATCTCGCTAGGCATCGACCCGTTTCCGAATAAAAAAATATGCAATTTCGACTGCCTCTACTGCGAGATACCGCACGCCGAAAAGAGCGACGGGACACAAGAAGAGCACGTCCCGCCGGAGACCATCTTGGCTGAGTTAGAATCGCGCCTCAAAACGATACAAACTCCCGACGTACTCACCATCACCGCCAACGGCGAACCTACCCTCTACAAGCATCTCGATATACTGATAGCGGGGATTAATGGCTTAAAAGAAGGCGCGAAGTCGCTCATCCTTTCCAACGGCTCGACCATTATGCGAGAAGAAGTGCGCCGCTCACTTGCGAAACTAGACATTGTCAAACTTTCATTAGATTCCGTCGAACAAAAGGTGTTTCGTAAAATCGATAGAGCTATACAGGGAATCGAGGTTGAAGAGATTTTGCGAGGAATGGCAGAATTTCGCCGCATCTACAAAGGCGAACTAGTCATCGAAATACTTTTGGCAAAAGGGTGCAATGATTCCTTGGAGAGCGCCAAACTCTATAAAAAATATCTGGAGGACATAAAGCCTGATAGAATCGACATCGGCACCATCCACCGCCCTCCAGCATTCGCCGTAGAGCGCGTAGAAACTGATACTTTGGAAGCCTTCGCCGCAGAACTCGGAGTGCATAACATCCTCATCGCCGCACCCCAAAAATCTACTCCGAAAAACGAACACCTCTCGAAAGAAGAGTTTCTCAACACCTTGGCAAAACGCCCGCTATGCAAAGATGATCTCGAAGCACTCTTCGATACCCAGACTATCGCCCTCATAGAAACGATGGAAAAAAGGGGTGAAATTACAAAAAAAAGTGTAGGAAACATCGATTTTTTCTCTAAGATTCCTTGACTTTTGAAGCATATTTCAATATACTTTCACTCCATTTTGACTGACACAAAATTTCTACCATATTCCGGATTAGCTCAGCGGTAGAGTAGGCGGCTGTTAACCGCTTGGTCGCAGGTTCGAATCCTGCATCCGGAGCCA
>CAZCQG010000077.1:1915-4224 GCA_964500775.1 uncultured Campylobacterales bacterium | reverse complement strand
GTTTATTCTTTAAATTAAGAAATATATAATACATAAGTCTGAAAATTTGCCACAAAGGGTAAAACTATGAAAGTAAATGTAGCGATGTTGAACGACGAACAGTTTTTAGGTTACGGATACGATGTGACGGGCAGATATTGCCATCCCCTATCTGTGCGAGGAAAGATAGTAAATTTAGAGAAATTTTTTGAGGAAAATCCCGACAATATACAGTGTCTTATTTCAAATACTTCGGACATGAAATTAGTGGTCGCGGAAAACTCTATGGAGTATTGTGCAAATCTTAGCGCAAGCGTAAAACTTGAAGGAGAGTATAAAGGATTTTCGGGAGCGCTGAACACAAAATTTTCCTATAAAAATAAATGTGACGCAAAATACTCCTTCGGGAGTTATTTTTTTATCATTAGAGAAAGAAGCTTGTCGCTTTATGCCGATGCGAAAAAATTACAACCGTATCTCAATGAAGGCTTTTTAAAAGACTTGAGGCAAATGAGTGCCAAAAAGCTGATCGAATCATACGGCACGCACGTCATAACAAACTATTCGCACGGCGGTCGAGTAGAGATTTTATGTCGCTCCGTAATTCAGCGCCACGAAAAAACGGCGGTCTTGGAGGCGGGAGTGAAAGCGGCGTATGAAAAATTCGTCAGTTTGGATTCTGATGGAAAATACGACAAGAGTTTGATTGATACCAATAAAGAGATGAGCATACATATAGAAACCATAGGCGGAGAGACGCACCAATCTATCGAAAACGTCTCTTTAAGTTTTGATGCCGATGGGAAAGGGATGCAAAATAACTTTACTCGATGGAAATCAAGCGTAACGTCCGAAAATGCAGTTCTTGTCGATATGCGGGAGAATTCGCTCATCTCAATCGCATCTCTTGTTCCCGACGATGTGGAATATGCAGAAAGAAAAAAAGAGCTTACCGAAACAATAGAGCGTTATTTGAGGGAGAATGAATTTAAAATTGATCTCTTAGTGCCGCTATATAGGTACTACAATGCGGGTATTGACGATCATTTTTACACGACGGACGGGAGTGAATTGCATTTGGGCAAGAGTGGCTATGTTTGCGAACGTGTCGCGTGTATGGTGTATGCGAAGGAGATGAAAAATACTGTTCCTTTGAGGCGTTATTTCAGCACAACTACGAACGACCATTTTTATTCTATTGATTTAAAAGAGCATGTGGACGGCAAATGGGGGTATGTTTATGAGGGTGTGTGCGGATATGTCTATGATTCGGATGAGTATGATCCGGCACTCGTGCCTTTGTATCGCGGGTATTTAAAATCGGTGATCAATCGTCAAGAAAAACTCAATCACTTTTATTCGCTCGATAAATCCGAAGGATTAAAACAGAATAACTACACGGAAGAGGGAATCGCGTGCTATGTCTACAAACCGACAAAAGAGCAGGCGCGAATCACGGAGTTGTAAATAGAAAAAGGGGAAGGTAAGCGGGCGTATGCCTACTTATTCTTCTCCCACACCATCGTCGCTTTGCCGTCTTCTTCATCCACAGCGCACATTCCCATCATATTGTAGCCGCCGTCCACGTAGTGTATCTCTCCCGTTACGCCGCTGGCTAGGTCGGAGAGGAGGTACATCGCGGATTTGCCTACGTCATCGGTCGTGACGTTACGTCTAAGCGGCGAGTTGCATTCGTTCCAGTTGAGGATAAATCGAAAATCGCCGATACCGCTTGCCGCTAGTGTTTTGATCGGTCCTGCACTGATGCCGTTCACTCGGATTCCTTGCGGTCCGAGGTCGTTGGCGAGGTAGCGCACGCTCGATTCTAGGGCTGCTTTTGCTACGCCCATGACGTTGTAGTGCGGTACGTATTTCATAGCGCCCAAATAGCTTAGAGTAAGCACGCTTGCGTCGTCGCTGAGGATTGGGAGCATCTCGCGTGTAAGCTCGATAAAACTATACACCGATACCTCCATCGCTACTCTAAAAGCCTCTTTGCTCGTGTCCACAAATGCGCCGTCGAGTGCTTCTCTAGGAGCAAACGCTACGGAGTGTACCAAGAAATCTATCTTGCCGAAATCTTTTTCCAATGCCGCACGTACCTGCGCGAACTCTTCGGGATTGCCGACATCTAGCTTGTAGACGCTTTTGCTGCCAAACTCTTCTGCTATGGGCTCTACCCTTTTTTGTATCTGTTCATTAACATAGGTAAACGCTAGCTCCGCCCCTTGTTCATGGCATGCTTTGGCGATTCCGTATGCGATGGATTTGTTGTTCGCAACACCGACTATGAGACCTTTTTTACCCTTCATTATCATTAAAAAACTCCG
>CAZCQG010000077.1:0-1815 GCA_964500775.1 uncultured Campylobacterales bacterium | reverse complement strand
CATTTTACAAAACGCTTCTTTATCCCAACTAGCCGTACCGATAAGCGCACCGTCCACATTTGGGATAGCGCATACTTCGCCGATGGTTTCTGCTTTGACGCTGCCGCCGTAAAGTATCGGACGCTTGATGGTTTTTCGCAGTTCCGCGTGGATTTTCTCTATCTCTTCATTGGTCGCGGATACTCCCGTGCCAATCGCCCAGACGGGTTCATACGCGACGACGAGCTTGTCGTAATCGATGTCGATTCCTTCAAGTTGGGCGAAATTGTACTCCAAAGTGGCTTCCAAACCCTTGTTTTTTACCTCCAAAGGCTCGCCGATGCAGTAGAATATTTCGTATCCGAGTGCTTTATAAAAAGCGTATTTTTGAGCGATCAGCTCTTGGGATTCGCCTATGACGTGGCGGCGTTCGCTGTGCCCTATGAGGATGGTGTTAATATTAAACTCCGCAAACTGCACCGGTCCCATCTCGCCGGTGAAAGAGCCTTTTTCTTGAAAATATCCGTCCTGCGCGCCGACGGTCACTTTCGTAGCGCTATAATCCTCAAACGCGCTAAAAGGGGGGAAAGCGTAGGCTTTATGGGCGATATTATTTTCGGAAATAAAGCTATCTACGTACTCTATAAACTCTCTCGTACTGGCTCTTGTGTGGTTGAGCTTGAAGTTTGAGGCGATGATCATTTGCGTCTCCGATTCTTTTTTGATGTGTCAAGATTATACCTTTTGATTCCTTACCGCAAATTTTCTGTTTTATAAGTGTGTGTCCGATTGGATCGGGATGAGGTTGGGTGGATATTTTGTGAAGGGAAAAGCTACTAGGGTAGATTTTTTACTACCTTATTCTCGTAGGGGATTTTTTTGGTAGTGTGGTATAATTTTTTATGTATGACTACAACTAGCGCAAAGGGTGGCGAGATGAGTGAGATAATATTTATGATCGAAGAGGATGTAGAATCGGGCTTTGTCGCTAAAGCTTTGGGGGTGCCTATATTTACGCAAGGTGAAGACGAAAAAGAGCTAAAAGAGAATATTAAAGATGCGTTAGCGTGCCATTTCGGTGATGTCGATTCGCCGAAAATCGTAAGATTGCATTTCGTAAAAGAAGAAATTTTAGAATATGCCTAAGATTCCAAGGGACTTAAGCGGCATTGAACTTTGCAAAATATTGGCGAAGTTCGGCTATGAAATAACGAGGCAGAGCGGAAGCCACATAAGACTAACAACTACACAAAAGAGCATCCATAACATCACTATCCCCGCACATAATCCACTAAAAATCGGGACGTTCAATGCCATTTTGCAAGAGGTGGCGAACCATTTTGGTATGACAAAAAAAGAGTTGGTGGAAAAATTATTTTAATTTTTGGATTCTCTATTAAAGTAGCCTATTTCTTTATTTTTCACATTTATTTTTATTCTCTATTTGCTTCTTTAGTCCAGTTACTATTTTCTGATCTATTTCTTCTAGCCAATTTATATATTTTCCATACAAAATAAAATCATTTTTATACTGTTCTTTTATGGTATTTGCAAACCAAGTATACAATAAAACTGCACATTCTTTGTAATCTTTGAATAATTGAATTACATCTACATATTTAACATATTTTAAAAGATACTCTATTCCTTTTGAATTCAATTTATTTTTTTCATTTTCTAAAATTACATTTTTATCAAAAGTAATAGATATACTTTTAGAATAAGGTTCTATAGAGTAGTGGATACTCCATGAAGTTTTATATAATTTCCCGTGTACAGTACTATTTCTCAATACATCATGTACTATATTGTGCAGTCCATTATCAAATATTTCTT
>CAZCQG010000076.1:0-4688 GCA_964500775.1 uncultured Campylobacterales bacterium | reverse complement strand
CGGAATACAAGATATTGGAATATTTTCTTAAAAATCCGCATACCGCTCTAAGCAGGGAAAGCATCACATTTGCTCTCTATCTGAATTGTCAACCCAGCGCAATTGATTTTCATATAAAAAATATCAGAAAAAAACTAACGGGTGCGGGTGCACACGAAGATGTTATCCAGTCCGTTTACGGAGAGGGGTACAGGCTTAATTGGGATTGGGAATAAAATTAAATACCCTCATAGTTCTACGTTTTATTCTGATTTTTCCTCCGTCTTGCTCGCTACAATTCATTCAGAAACTTTTAGTTTACCGTTTGAAGTTCAGAATCGTAGGGAGTGGACGTGGAGGCTCAATCGACACATATCGATCGTGAATATATTTTAGCGGCGGCAGTTGCACAGAGCGAAGACATATTGGCAGTAAAAGATCTCAAGCTTCGCGTGATTGCCGCAAACCAAGCATACGTCAAGTATGTAGGGCATAGAAGCCAAGAGGATGTTTTAGGAAAAACCGATTCCGAAATATTCGGTGTTCCGCAGCAAGCCGAGCCTATACGCTCTTATATTCAAGATGATTTACGGGCGCAAAAACTCCGTAAGGGCGAGTGTATACAAAAAACCGAAACGACCATAGGGGAGGACGGTTCTTTGCGTTTTATTCTCGTAAGAAAATATCCAATTTTTGATGCTGCGAACACTCTTATAGCGACGGGAAGCGTCTCTACGGATATTAGTCGACACATAGAGAGCGCCGAACAGCTTAAATACGCAAGCCAATCATTAGTAGCAGACTTTAGCGAAGAGGTCACGGTAAAAAAAGATTCCGCGAAGGAGGGAGTGAAATACGAAAGAGCCTTGGTGAGACAGCAAAAACTCGCGGAAATAGGGGATATGGTAAGTTTTATAACCCATCAATGGAAGCAACCTCTCAATGTTATTTTATGCAATATGGACATCATAGAGGATCTTGAAGGAATCCCGCAAGAACCGCTCGCTCTGCTACAAAAATGTTATCAAATCACCCAAGACCAAATACGCTTTATGTCACAAACCATTAATGATTTTAAAAATTATCTTAGTCCCTCCGAAAAGCAGGTGAAATTTTTCGGGTGCGAAACGATTGATTTTGTCATAAGACTTGTCGAATTTAATTTAAAAAAACACAACATAGATGTTCGCATCCATAAGCATGAGCATTTTTGCGTTTTGGGCACGATGAGTGAATTGCAACAAGCTATTCTGAATATTATTAACAATTCGGTTGATAATTTCGAATGCCAAAAAAAAGTTCATGCTAAAATCGATATTACGTTTACACAAGATGAAGAGCACGGAATCATTACCATACGAGACAACGGAGGGGGAATCCCGCAAGAATTGCTTCCCGATAAATTATTTGACGACTACGTATCGACAAAGGGCGATAAGGGGACGGGCTTGGGTCTTTATATCGCAAAACTCATAGTGACGAAAAAGTTTGGAGGCTCTATATATGCATACAATACTGATGTCGGGGCAAGTTTTACGATTACTCTTCCGAGGGTCGTGTGTGATTCGCTTAAAATTTTAAAGTAAATAAAAACATTCTTTAATATAATTTAGTAAAAGTATTATTTACAAGGTATTTACAATGATTGATATTTCATTATGTGAAAAAGAGCAAATACACATTCCCGGCTTCATACAGCCTCACGGTTTTGCTTTGTCGTATTTGATTGCCACCAAAGAGATTACGGGTACAAGCGGAAACTTTGGAAATATCATCGGTGCTAATCTTGCTACGATCGTGACAAAACGACTTTACGCATTTGTTGAGAAATGCGAAGAAAAATCTATCGTAAGGGAAGTACTGAACGATGAACGATTTTGGAATGAGACGCAAGAAGATACAACTTATGACATAGTTTGGAGTAGAAGCGGCGAAGAGGGGATGATAGAGCTAATCAAAATAAATCCCGCAAATAAAACTCAATGTATCTCTACGGATGCTTTCGTGTCCGATTTTTTTGAAAAAGTTTCTTCTTCGCGGAATATAGAAGATATTTGCGAACAAGGAGCCAAGGAGGTGCGCCACATCACCGGTTTTGACAGGGTGATGATTTATAGATTTGATACTGATTTTAACGGTCGGGTAATAGCCGAATCAAAATGCGATGCATTAAGTAGTTATATGGATTTAAACTTCCCCGCTTCCGATATTCCGGCTCAAGCGCGCGAGCTTTATGTCAAGCAAACGGTTCGAATTATTCCCGATGTGGGTTACACTCCCGTCCCTTTTTACAGAAAGGCAACCTTTCCTCCGTTGGATATGACACATAGCTTGTTGCGTAGCGTCTCTCCCGTCCATATCGAGTATCTGAAAAATATGGAAGTTTCAGCGACGCTGACGATCTCTATACTCGTCGAAGGGAAGCTTTGGGGGCTGATTGCCTGTCATCATATGGATTTGCATCATATGACTTTGCGCAAAATCGAGCAGTGCAGAACATTCGGCACTATGTTTTCAAGCGTGTTAAAAATATATCTAAATGCCGAAAAGCAGCGCCAAAACATATATCTCAACTCTTTTCTCGTGAGTGTTATTAATAGTCTAGAGGTAGATTCTGATAGCGGTGATAGTATTTTGCCGCTACTGGGGAGATACACCGGTTTGTTCCAAAATATGTTTCAGTGCGACGGCTTTTTTATCGCTACCGATGGAGAGATGTTTTCGGTCTGTAGAATAGCCGATGATGAAATATCTTTACTAAAGAGAGCTATTTTGCCTCTTGTTTGCAATAGTACGTTTTATACCGATTCTTTAAAAAGCGTAGACCCGTCTCTGCCTCCCGATTTTTTAAGAAAATTCTCCGGTTTATTGATAGTAAAGATAATGTTACAAGTCCCTACATATTGTGTTTGGTTCCGAGCCGAAATCACCAAAACTCTTACTTGGGGAGGCGATCCAAATGATAAAGGATTCGTAGACGAACAAGGAAAAATCTCCCCCAGAACCTCCTTTGCGGCCTTTAAGGAAATCGTGCGTTTTAAATCAAATCCATGGAGTGAGGTTGAATTAGCATTTCTCCCGAGATTTATCGACGAGATTGAAAAGTTTTATCAAAAAACACTCTCAAAACAAAAAATGATTTTCCAACAAAAAAGAATCACCGAAATGGAATATGAAAAGTCACTGCATATGTCCGAACTGCTAGAGAGTCTGATAGATATGATAGAAAAAAGAGATCCTTATACGGCGGGACATACGGGTAGAGTAAGCGACTATTGTGAAAAAATCGCCCAAAAAATCGGTCTTGACAAAGAGGAGACCATGATATTGAAAGAGGCAGCTATTTTACACGACATAGGCAAGATAGCTATTCCGGACGCGATACTTCTTAAGCCCGGTCGGCTGAGTGAGGAGGAGCGTGATATTATCAAGACTCACTTGGATGTCGGATACCAAATACTCCACCATATCTCCCACTATACGCCGCATGCCGAAATAGTACTGAATCACCATGAGAAATATGACGGTACAGGTTATCCTAGAGGAATTGCCGGTGAAAATATTCCGCTAACGGCACACATCATGATCGTCGCAGATGCTATCGATGCTATGACAAGCAACAGGATATATCAGTCTAGAAAATCGATGAATGAGGCGTTGGAAGAGATCGTAAAATATAAAGGAGTATGGTATCACCCCGCGGTTGTGGATGCTGCTTTGGAGGCGTTATCCGATATTGCTCTCGGTGCTCAAACGGCACAATTACCGCTTACTCCGATTGAGAGAGCGAGATTCTTGTATTACTTTCAAGATCAACTCACCGGAGTGCACAACGATTTTTATCTTAAAATCGTTTTTGACGGAAAAATCAGAGATATCCATTTTTCTCATTGGTTGATGGTCAAGCTTCATAACTTGGATACGCAAAAAAATGCAGAAGAGCTTCATTTAATAGATTCTCATATCAAAAATATCTGTGAGCAAATTCAGCAGGTGTTTCCGCCGGAAAACATATTTCGCGTATTCGGAAACGCCTTCATTATAGGTTGTTTTTCGGAAGAAGAAAAAGGGGAGTACAAAGCTCGGTTTCAGAAGCTTCCGTTAAACGGGGTAGCGCTGTATGATATAGCGATAAATAACTCTGATAAAGAGTATAAGTCGGTATTTTCTCGGCAAGACATCAAGATTTTAGAGAAATTGTAATCGTTGCTATAGTAGACTGCACTTTTCTGGCTTTATACATAAAACTTTAAGAGAGAATAAATGCAGATACGAGTCTATTATGATGACATTTTTTGCATCTAAAAAGCTCTAAAACATCTATTTTAAGGGCTTCTAACTAATTTGCTCTCTTGTCTAAAATTGATAATTTTGTAAAAATAGACAAGTTTTTAGACAAGAGAAAGTTGCATGAAATTCAACTGATATAGTTGCTAATTTCTCGTGTAGCTTGTGCATATGTTTTAGATTAATTTAAGATTTTGACCACTTCAGAATTAATACTTTATAAGATCAATCGTTTGTTGTTACTATCATCTTTTTTTACATAATAAATCGAAATAATATAGATTTACTGTGCAATATCAACATCTTCTCTCTGAATAAAAGGTACTTTCGCAGTTTGGCAAGTTATGCAGTTTTGCATTACTAATCTTTTTATGCTTATTTATGTATTGCATTACATATTAATTTTAGATATAATAGTGATA
>CAZCQG010000075.1:0-4707 GCA_964500775.1 uncultured Campylobacterales bacterium | reverse complement strand
ATTTTTTGAAGGTTTATATAGCCACCGATCACGCCGGTTTTGAAATAAAAGAGTTTATTAAAGAAGAGGTAAAGAAATATAACGTAAGCGAAATAATCGACTTAGGACCCGAATCTGCCGATAGAGTAGACTACCCCGACTATGCCCATAAACTCTGCGAAGAGGTAGCAAAGGATTCCCAAAGTTGCGGAATCCTCGTATGCGGAACAGGCATTGGAATGAGTATTGCTGCAAACAAACACAGAGGTATTAGAGCGGCTTTATGTACCGATGCGTATACGGCTCAAATGACAAAGGCACACAACGATGCAAACGTACTTTGTATGGGACAGCGTGTGGTAGGTCTCGGTGTGATTGAGAGTATACTCAAAGCTTGGTTTACCACGAGTTTCGAAGGCGGCAGACACGCGTGCAGGATCGGCAAGATAGAATTATAGGAGTGCGAGGATAGATGTTTACCGAGTGGCTTTTCGCGACTGTTTTTGTCGTATTTGTCGTATTTATGGCGGTGCGGGTGTTTTACTACCGAAATGTCGCCCACAAAGAGGAAAAAAACAGCGCCGTTATGAAGCTCACCTTGCAAGAGGCGGAGATTCTTATTAGAAAATATCAGCTCCAGCTCCAGCGAGCGCTCGGGAATATAGATATACTCACCGAAGAGCTTGGGAGCCTCAGGAGCGAACTCAAACTCATCAAACAGAGAAACTCGCAATACAGAATCGAAAGCGAAAAATATAAGACGCGCATAAGGGACTTAGAGCAGAAAATTGAAGCACTTCTGTAATATAATAGAGAGAAATTATATCTACAGGAGTCCTTTATGCTCGACCCTAACCACAAAGAAATCATCTCCAAATCTATTCGTGATATTCCCGATTTTCCAAAACCCGGAATTATCTTCAAAGACATCACCACGCTTCTTAATGATGCGAAAGCTTTTTCTCTACTCATCGACCATTTAGCAGAGCGCTACGGTGCGCGTGAATTAGATTTTATCGCAGGGATAGAATCTCGCGGATTTATATTCGGTGCAGCACTGGCAAGCAAACTCAATATCGGTTTTGTCCCCGTGAGAAAAAAAGGGAAGCTCCCGTATACGACCATTAGCGAAAAATATACCCTCGAATACGGCGTCGACGAAGTTGAGATTCATATAGACGCTTTTAGAGAGAAACAAAACGCTAAAGTGCTCCTCATAGATGACCTTATAGCTACGGGCGGAACTGCGGAAGCTGCCGCAAAACTTATTAATCAAGCACACGCAAAATGTGTCGAGTGTTGTTTTATCATCAACCTCACTTTTCTCAAAGGGGATGAAAAAGTGAGCAAAGTAGCACCCATATATTCTGTTTTGGATATTTAATATGTACGTACCTTTTAAGACGAGTCATGACCCCGATACAAACGGACACTTCGGGAAATTCGGGGGCAGATACGTCCCTGAAACCCTTATGCCTATCCTCATCGAACTTGAAGAAAAATATAATACGTTACGTTTTGACGAAAAATTTTGGAAAGAGGTCAATAAGTATCTCAACGACTATGTCGGGCGCCCTTCCCCGCTCTATTACGCGCAGAATCTTAGCAATGAATTGGGTGCGAAAATCTACCTCAAGCGCGAAGACCTCAACCACACCGGAGCGCATAAGGTAAATAATACGGTTGCGCAAGGACTCATCGCCAAACATCTCGGCAAAAAGCGTGTCATCGCCGAAACGGGAGCCGGTCAGCATGGGGTCGCTACTGCGACTGTTGCGGCACTTTTAGGGCTAGAGTGTGAGATATTTATGGGAGAAAAGGACATCAAAAGACAAGAGCTCAATGTCTTTAGGATGAAGCTCCTCGGGGCAAAAGTCACCCCTGCGACATCAGGCTCTAAAACACTCAAAGATGCTATGAATGAAGCGATACGACATTGGGTGACCAATGCAAGAGATACCTTTTATATCATAGGTACGGTAGCAGGTCCACACCCTTACCCTATGATGGTACGTGATTTCCAGTCAATCATCGGATATGAGACGAAAGCACAGATTTTGAGCAAAGAGAAAAGACTGCCGGACTATGTCATCGCCTGTATCGGCGGCGGTAGCAACGCGATGGGAATCTTTAACCATTTCGTAGACGAGAAAGAGGTGACTTGCATCGGAATCGAAGCAGGCGGACTCGGCGTAGATACCGAACACCACGGGGCAAGCTTGGAAAAAGGCTCGCCCGGTGTTTTACACGGACAGATGAGTTATTTATTGCAAGATGAAGACGGACAGATACAAGAAGCATACTCTATTTCTGCGGGTCTTGATTATCCGGGTATCGGTCCTGAGCACTCATTTTTCAAAGAGAGCGGGCAAGTGATCTATAAAAATATCACCGACAAAGAGGCATTGGATGCGTTTGTGTGGCTCTCTCGAAGCGAAGGAATCATCCCTGCATTTGAAAGCTCGCATGCCGTAGCACACCTCAAAAAGATGGATAAAGAAGCGATAAAGGATAAAATCATCGTCGTAAACCTCTCGGGCAGAGGAGATAAGGATATGATGCAGGCTAAAGAGATTCTTAGCTTTGACTAGGATTTTACTTGGAAGAACTATTTTTAGAGTGGCTCAAAGAATACGGCTACATCATCCTCTTTGTTTGGAGCATTATGGAAGGGGAGATGGGGCTTATTATGGCGGGAATAATGAGTCACACGGGGGATATGCATATTGTCCTAGCGATAGTGGTAGCCGCACTGGGCGGGTTTAGCGGCGATCAACTCTACTTTTATATCGGTAGGTATAATAAGAGATTCATCCAAAATAGGCTAAAAACCCAAAGAAGGAAATTTGCGTTAGCCCATTTGCTCTTAAGAAAATACGGTTGGTATATTATTTTTGTGCAACGTTATATGTACGGTATGCGCACGATTATCCCGATGAGCATCGGCATCACAAAATATAGCGGCAAGACTTTCGCTCTTATCAATCTCATAAGTGCGTTTGTGTGGGCGGCGATCACGATAGTCTTGGCGTACATCTTCGGCGAGACGTTACTAGGGATACTGGAGTGGGCAAAAGAGCACTTTTATTTTGCTTTGCCTATAGCAGCTCTTTTTTTGTTTTTGATATACAGATATTTTGATGTCGTAACACGACGATGAAAGGATATGAATGGAAATAGTTTTTGTCGAAGAGGGTTTCAAGACGCTCAAAGCGGATTTGAGCATTGTTTTAGTTTGTGATAAGAATCTGACGCATACTTGGGTAGAGGATAGCGATGATTTGGCGCTGCTCAATTTTAAAGGCGAAAGTGAAGAGATCGCATTTTTACCCACGAAAAAAATATTTTACGCAGGCGTAAACATACACGATGCCGAAGATATAAAAATCGCCCTAGCTAAATGTATTAAGAGTGCCTCTAAAACCTCGGCTACTTCTGTCAAAATCGGAACCTACGGCGAAGGAAGTATAAAGCATATCGTAGAAGGAGTACTCTTTGGTACATATGTTTTTGATAGATATAAGACAAAAAAGAATCAAAGCAAACTCAAAAAAATCTTAATTAGTTCCGAAGATGCACTCGGGTATACATACGATAAAAAAGTCGCCCAAAGTGAAATAGCGTATGCAAAAACTCTGACTGAAGCCGTAAACTTCGCAAAAGACCTTATCAACACCCCTCCTGACATCGCCACTCCCAAAATGCTAGCCAATACTGCCGAAACCCTTGCCAAGGAAATAGGAAACGTTGAATGTTTTATCGGGGATGAAAAATATCTCAAAAAAGAGGGGATGGGGGCGTTTTTGGCCGTTTCTCGTGCATCTAGCGAACCGCCGCGCCTCATTCACCTCACATACAAGCCGAAAAAATCAAAAGGGAAAATCACCGTCGTCGGAAAAGGGCTTACGTATGATAGCGGCGGACTTAGCTTGAAACCCGGGGATTCGATGACGACGATGAAGAGCGATAAAAGCGGCGGCTGTGCTGTACTTGGAATCATTAAAGCAGCAGCAGAGCTGAAACTCCCCGTGGAGATTCACGGTATCATCGGTGCTACCGAAAATATGATCGGAGGCAACGCCTACAAACCCGATGACGTTTTAGAATCTCGCTCTAAAAAAAGCATTGAAATTCGCAACACCGACGCAGAGGGAAGGCTTGTGCTTTGCGACTGTTTGGATTACGCCCAAGAGACAAAACCCGATCTTATCTTTGATCTCGCGACACTTACGGGAGCATGCGTCGTAGCTTTGGGGGAATATACATCGGGTATAATGGGTTTCAATGATACGCTCAAACAGAATTTTATTCAAAGCGCTCTTGCAAGCGGCGAACTGTGCGCGGAACTTCCGTTTAATAGATACCTCAAGAAGCTCCTTAAAAGCGAGATCGCCGATATATGCCATATCTCCTCTACGAGATACGGCGGAGCGATCACGGCGGGAATCTTTTTAAGCGAGTTTATCAAAGAAGAGTACAAAGACAAATGGCTTCACATAGATATAGCAGGTCCTGCATTCGTCGAAAAAGAGTGGGGATACAACTCACACGGTGCAAGCGGTGCGGGGGTGAGAATGGTGATAAATTACATACAAGAAAATATAATAAAAGGTAAAAATTAATGGGTTTAAGTATAGGCATCGTGGGGCTACCGAACGTCGGCAAATCGACAACGTTTAATGCGCTGACAAAAGCGCAAAATGCAGAGGCGCAAAATTATCCGTTTTG
>CAZCQG010000074.1:0-4795 GCA_964500775.1 uncultured Campylobacterales bacterium | reverse complement strand
AAGAGACGCTAGAGATCTGCAAAAAGTTTGACGGGATGGATACTATCACGGTAGACGTGATCTATAGCTAAGCGTCCTTAGCAAAAATTCTGCCCGAGAGGCAAGCTTTGAGTAGTGGGGAATTGTCAAAACGGCTTTGCCGCTTTGACGAGGAGACAATTATATAAAGAAAGGAATACTTATGGGACCGGAAGAATTAAAAAAGGTACAGCAAGAAGCCATCAGCGATGTACTTGCGAGCTATCCTGAAAAAACTAGAAAAAACAGGGAAAAACACCTTGGCGTAGGTGGACCCGAAGATGAATCACAAAAAACTTGCGGCAACGTAAGAAGCAACAAAAAAACAGTCCCCGGCGTAATGAGCCAAAGAGGCTGTGCATACGCAGGTTCTAAAGGAGTTGTGTGGGGTCCTATCAAAGATATGATCCACATCTCTCACGGACCTATCGGTTGCGGTCAATATAGCCGTGCAGGTAGAAGAAACTATTACATCGGTACTACCGGCGTAGATACGTTTGTTACTATGAACTTCTCTACCGATTTCCAAGAGAGAGACATCGTATTCGGCGGTGACAAGAATCTTGCGGTAGCACTAGATGAAATAAACGAGCTTTTCCCTTTAAATAGCGGGATTTCCGTGCAATCAGAATGTCCGATCGGTCTTATCGGTGATGACATCCAAGCTGTAGCGGGTAGAAAAAGCAAAGAGCTAGACAAGCCGATTATCGCTGTTTCTTGCGAAGGCTTTAGAGGGGTGAGCCAATCACTCGGACACCACATCGCAAACGATATGATAAGAGATCACGTGTTCCCTTTGAGCGATAAATATATGGAAGGTTTCGAATCTACCAAATATGACGTAGCAATCATCGGGGATTACAACATCGGCGGTGATGCTTGGAGCTCAAGAATCCTTCTTGAAGAGATGGGTCTTAGAGTGATCTCTCAATGGAGCGGTGATGCGACATTTAAAGAGATGGCAAGCGGACCGAAAGCAAAACTAAACTTGCTCCACTGCTATAGATCTATGAACTATATCTCTAGACATATGGAAAAAGAGTTTGGGATTCCTTGGGTTGAATACAACTTTTTCGGACCAAGCAAAACAGTCGAATCGTTAAGAGCGATCGCTGCGTTCTTTGATGATAAAATCAAAGCAAATGCAGAGAAAGTTATCGAAAAATACAAAGCAATGTATGAAGGCGTTATCGCTAAATACAGACCGAGACTAGAAGGCAAAAAAGTAATGCTTTATGTCGGTGGTTTGCGCCCTAGACACGTTATCGGCGCATATGAAGACCTCGGTATGGAAGTTATCGGTACAGGGTATGAGTTTGCTCACGATGATGACTATAGCAGGACAAAAGAAGACATCGCTAGATCGACATTGATCTATGACGACGTAAACGAATATGAGCTAGAAGCGTTTGTTAAAAAACTCAATCCTGATTTGGTTGCTTCGGGTGTAAAAGAGAAGTATGTATTCCAAAAAATGGGTCTTCCGTTTAGACAAATGCACTCTTGGGATTACAGCGGTCCTTACCACGGTTTTGACGGTTTTGCGATATTCGCCAAAGATATAGATATGGCGATAAACTCTCCTGTTTGGAGCGCAACCTCCGCACCTTGGGAAGCATAGTATAAATTTCCCGCAAGAGTTTTGCGGGTAGCTTTAGGGGGTCGCGAGGGACACTCGTGTCCCTGCCGCTATGGATGGCTTTGCTATCGGTAGCGTGTGACATCAAAAGATTACAGCCAAGCACAGATACTTGAGCTTTAGAAGGATATAAAATGCAAAAAGTTGAAAAAATAGTAAACGGAAAAGACCTTTTCCAACAACCTGAATATACCGAATTGCTTAAAGGTAAGAAACAGTTCGAAGGTATGCCTGCTGCCGACAAAGTAGCAGAAATAGCCGAATGGACAAAATCTTGGGAGTATAGAGAAAAAAACCTAGCTCGCGAAAACATCACGATTAACCCTGCGAAAGCCTGCCAGCCTTTGGGCGCGGTGATGGTCGCACTCGGTTTTGAAAACACGATGCCTTATGTACACGGTAGCCACGGGTGCGTAGCGTATTTTAGATCATATTTCACAAGACACTTCAAAGAGCCGACTCCTTGTGTATCCGACTCTATGACGGAAGATGCGGCAGTTTTTGGGGGCTTGCAAAATATGAAAGACGGTATAGCAAACTGCTATGCTATGTATAAGCCTGAGATGATAGCTGTTAGTACGACTTGTATGGCTGAAGTTATCGGGGATGACCTACAGGCGTTCACCACCGGCGCAAAAGACGAAGGCGCGGTTCCTGCGGATTTCCCTTTGCCGTATGCCAACACTCCTAGCTTCGTGGGAAGCCATATCACGGGCTATGACAATATGATGTATTCCATCGTGAATCAACTCGCCGAAAAAGGTGAAAAGACCGAGAGAATTAACCTTATCCCGGGCTTTGAAACATACATCGGTAGTCTTGAAGAGGAAAAAGAGCTTGCCGAGCTTTTTGGAATCGACTACATCATGCTAGGTGACCACAGCGAACAATGGAATATGCCTGCGGGTAAATATGAAATGTTCAAAGGCGGTACAAAAATAGCCGATGCGAAAGACGCTTGCAACAGCAAAGCGACGATTAGTATGCAAAAATATGCGACCGAAAAAACGATGAAATCGTTCGCGAAAAAATTCAAACAAGAAACCGTGTTTGTAAACCCAATCGGTTTAGGCGGAACGGATGAGCTTGTAATGGCACTCTCCAAACTTAGCGGCAAACCGGTCCCAGCCAAAGTGAGCGAGCTAAGAGGAAAACTCGTAGATGCTATGCAAGATTCGTATCCATATACACACGATAAAACATTCGCGGTATACGGTGACCCTGATTTCGTTATCGGAATCGTACGATTTATGGTAGAAATGGGTGCGACGCCGAAGCATATCCTTTGCCACAACACTCCAAAAGAGGGTTGGGAAGAGGACATCAAGGCAATACTTGAAAACTGCCCTGCGAAAGATGAATGCAATATCTGGAGCAAAAAAGATTTGTGGCATCTAAGAAGCATCCTTTTCACCGAGCCTGTAGATTTCCTCATCGGAAACACCTACGGTAAAGAGCTAGAAAGAGATACAGGTATCCCGCTTCTTAGAATCGGCTTCCCTATCTTTGATAGACACCACCTCCATAGATACTCTATCGTTGGATACAAAGGTGGATTAAACCTTCTTACTTGGGTCGTGAATTTTGTCCTTGATAAGCTTGACGCAGAGACAAAACAGATCGCCAAAACAGACTACTTCTTCGATTGCGTACGATAATGTCCTCCCCCCTCGGGGGATGACTAAAAAATATACAAGTACTTTGCATAAATAGTATCCTAATCGTTGTACTATTTCCGCAGAATATTGAAAGGAATGGTAAGTGAACAATAGAAAACGGGTAGCAGAGCTACTCAACGAAACTTCTTGCGAACACAACAAAACCAAAAAAAGCGCTTGCAATAAAGCCACGCCCGGCGCGACGACCGGAGGTTGCGCTTTTGAAGGGGCGCAAATAGCCTTGTTCCCTTTTGCGGATGTCGCCCACTTGGTACACGGTCCCATCACCTGCTTGGGAGCTTCTTGGGAGACACGAGCGACGCCAAGCAGCTATCAAGAATCTCACTTCACCGATATGGGATTTACTACCGACGTGAGTCTGAATGACGTGATATTCGGCGGAGAGAAAAAACTTAAAAGTGCGATAGAGTACATCTATGACAACTATGCACCCAAAGGAATCTTCATCTACTCCACCTGCGTGACTGCGATGATAGGGGATGATTTGGAGGCAGTATGTAGAGAATACACCGCCAAATACGCTATCCCCGTCATCTCGATAAACGCACCCGGATTTAGCGGCAGCAAGAATCTCGGAAGCCGCCTCGGAGTGGACGACGTGTTGGAGAAAATCATCGGCACTAAAGAGCCGGAATCTACAAACGGATACGACATCAATCTCATCGGTGAGTACAACGTCACGGGTGATATGTGGCAATACTCCGAGCTCCTCAAAGAGATCGGCATAAATGTTCTTAGCACTATCAGCGGCGATGGGAGAATCGAGAAAGTCGCAAGCGCACACAGGGCGAAGCTTAACGTCCTCGTCTGCGCCAAGTCGCTCATTAGCATCGCAAGAAAGATGGAAGAAAAATACGCGATTCCTTATGTGTCGGTGAGCTTTTACGGCAAGCGTGATACGACGAATGCGATAATGGCAATAGCAAATGCTCTCGGTGATGCAAAGATAATCGCAAAAGCCAAAGAGGTATGCGAGCGTGAAGAATCGAAACTTGAGGCGCAACTAGCCGTCTATAAGGCGCATTTCAAAGGGAAAAAAGCGCTCCTTAATACGGGCGGCAACAAAGCATGGTCTATCGCCTCCGCTCTCCAAGATATGGGGATCGAAGTAGTCGGGACATCGGTGCGCAAATGTACCGAGGATGACATCGCTAAATGCAAAGAGGTACTAGGCGAAACGGGAATCTTGATGCAATCCCCCGCAAACGAGCAAGCCAAAATCATCAGTGAAAAAAACGTAGACATTTTATTAGCCGGCGGCAGAAGTCTCTATACCGCTATCAAAAAGCGCGTGGCGTTCGTGGATGTGAATCAAGAGAAAAAGATAAGCTACGGGGCGTATGCAGGGCTGCTCAATTTCGCTAAAGACGTATGTGATTCGCTAGATAATAAAGTATTCGCAAACGTGGGCAAACCTGCCCCTTGGGAGGCGGTACAATGAGCAAGCCTATGAAACCGT
>CAZCQG010000073.1:0-5895 GCA_964500775.1 uncultured Campylobacterales bacterium | reverse complement strand
TCATCTTTTTGCTTTTTTATTTCATCTGCTCTAGAAATATAACCCAATAATTTGAGTTTATCAGTTGATATCTCTTTGATGGAATCCCAAGCAGCTCTTTGAGTGTATCCCGTTTTTATTTCATCATCGTATGGGGCAATCTTTTTTATCTCTTTTTCTAAATCATCAGAATTTAACTTAACAAATCCTTCCGAAAATGAACTATATAGTCTTATGGCATCTTTTTGAAATTTCAAAAAAGCTTCTTCTAGATTTCTTTCTTTAATAGCTTCTTTGATATACCTATCAAAAAATTTTCTTTTTATCTGTGGTATTCCATAATATACAAGGCATTTATTTATTAAATCTAATGTTTGGCTAGGATTTTCATGTGGTTGGAATATTTTATTAATATTATTCTCTAAGGATTGAATTTGAATATCATCAAAACTTTCTAAACTTACATTTTGACCCGTGACTTCAAAAAGAAATATTTCAAATCTTATCCTCTGTTGCTCGCTGTCGGATATGATAATCAATTCTTCTGGAAAATCTAAAATTGAAGCTATTTTTTTGAGGTTATCTTTTGATACTAGTTTTCTTCCTTGCTCTAGCAAAGCTATAGGTGTCCTAGTGATACCTATTTTTTTTGCCAAATCTTCCTGTGATACACCCTTTTGCTCTCTATGAGACTTAACGGTATTTGCAATCCTATGTAAGTTGATAGCTTGTCTTTTCATAAAGCATAACCTTTTGCTTAGATAATAAATTTTATAAAAATATCAATTAAAGTATTTCAATTTCAATTGATTGCTCATTTTAGTATTTCCTAAATCCAAATACCTTGTAAGACTCTTTTTAAGATACGGTTTTGTTTTTAACTTTTCGTCTAATACAACCGTTTTCATCATCGCCCTCCGCCCTTGCGCTCTTTTCTATATAATTCAATCTTCTCCAAAACCCCTTCTATTTCGCCAAACGCCTCCATCGCAAGCGTAATTCCCTCCAAAACCTCTTGTTCGTTGTTTGGATATTCATGGGTCAGCTTGTTACGAAGTTTGCGATACTCCATCCATCTAGTAGCATCATCCAAGATGCCAAATTTTTCCAATTTATCAAGCATATCAAGAAGCGACATACTCTCCTTGTACTCTCCGATTTCATCCAAAAACACCTTAAATAACTTCTCACCCATCATATCTTGAAGCTTTATAAATCTATAGATAAAAGTGTCCATCGTCTTGACTTTTTCAAAATCTTCAAATATGCCGCACTCAAGGTTTTGCCACCCTTGTATCTCTTGCAAAGCAAGCTTTGCCCTCCTTTTTATGGAGCGCTACTTTTTCTAAAATATCCTCTATCATAAGAGCACTCCTTCTTGGCGTGCAGTTTTAAATATATTTTGTTCTTTTTGGGAAGCAGTCTCAAAGAGCATATCGACTTTTCTCGCCACGCCTCGCATCTCGATTTCCGCCAATATTTTTAGTTTCAATTTCAGACTTACGGTCATATCGCATTGCACAAGTATGTCTATATCGCCCCCTTTTTTGTCATCATGCGCACGCGAGCCGAAAAGTATGACTTTTGCCCCCTCTATATACTTCAAGATGGTTGTTTTTATGATCTCGGCTTCTTCATGCGATATTCTCATTGCGTTTGCCTTTTTACTTGCCGCATATTTTGAGACATTATAGCAAAACCTCAATAGCCCCGTCTCGCTCCCTATACCGCGTCCCGTCATAGCTATCTACCGCTATTCCGGCGCTGTCAAATACCATTTTCTCCCCTGCTTTATCGACCCAGCCGATGCGCCTCGCGGGTACGCCGACCATGAGCGCGTATGGCGGCACGTCTTCGCGTACCACCGCACCCGCGCCGATGAGGGCGTATTCGCCTATCGTGATGCCGCACACTATAGTCGCATTTGCCCCGATGGTCGCCCCTTTTTTAACGAGTGTGGTTTTAAACTCCGACTTTTTCTCTATCCCCGCCCGCGGGTTAATGACGTTGGTAAAGACCATCGAAGGACCGCAAAACACCTCATCCTCCAGCACAATTCCTTTATAGAGCGAGACATTGTTCTGCACTTTGCACCGTTCGCCGATAGTTACATCGGGTCCTGCCGTGACGTTTTGCCCAAAAACGCAGTTTTTACCGATTGTCGTGCGGGGCATAATGTGGCAGAAATGCCAGATTTTCGTCCCTTCGCCGATGGTAACGTCGTCGTCGATATAGCTTGATGCGTGGATGTAGTAGTTCATTTTGCTCCTTAATAATGATACCGACAATTCAAAATATGCAACTCATCCTCCCTCACCGCATAGACCAACCGATGTTCACTATCGATTCTCCTACTCCAAAACCCCGCTAAATCAAATTTCAACGGCTCCGGTTTTCCGATCCCTTCAAAAGGATCGCGCTCTATGTCCCGAATGAGTACATTAATCTTTTTGAGCATTTTTTTGTCATTTTGTTGCCAATAGCAGTAATCATCCCAACCGTTTGGATGAAAAATGATTTTCATTCTTCTATGAGCGCCCTTTCACTCCCGCCTCCTTGGCAAAAACTCTCGACGGATTCCCGTAGGCGCTTGGCATTTTTCGGACTTCGTAGCAGATACACAGTCTCCTCCATGCTCTCATAATCCTCTTGCGAGAGCATCACCACGTTCCCCCCGTTTTTTCTCGTCACGATCATAGGCTCGTGGTTGTTGCAGACACGATCGAGGTTTGTTTTCATATTTTGTCTAAGGTCTGAATAGTTGATAGCAATCATTACGCACTCCTTTGTATTATTGTACTTAAATGCGTACAATAAAGTCAATTTTTACAAAAAACTCGCTTTGCATGCTCTATCTAAAAAAGTATACAACCCGTTCGCAAAAGCCTCGGCATCTTTTTTGGTAAAAGGGGCGGGACCTTTTACCTTTTCGCCGCTCTCTCGTATCTCTGCGAGGAGATTGCGCATCGCGAGACGCTCTTTTATGGTGTCTTTTGTGTAGAGCTCGCCTCTGTGGTCTAGGGCATGGGCGTTTTTGGCGATGACTCGATCTGCTAGCGGGATGTCGGCGGTGATGATGAAATCCCCCGATTCGGCTAGCTCCACGATGTGATTATCCGCGCCGTCGATACCTTGGGTGACTATGATGTACTCGACAAACTCCGATTCGCCAACGGATATTTTTTTATTTGCGACCACTATCGTTTGTATGGCTCTTTTATTGATTGCTTTTAAGATGATAGGTTTCAGGAGATTTGGGAACGCGTCGCCATCGAGGAGGATCTTCATAGATTCGCCTCCGTTTTTGCGATAAGTGCGAGCTTCTCTGTCCTATTGAGTTTTTTTATCTCTAGCTCCCTTTTGAGCGCGTCGCTTTTATTTGCAAACTCTTCGGTGTAGAGTAGCTCTAGCGGTCGTCTGCTTTTTGTGTACTTTGCCCCTTTTTTGGAGGTGTTGTGCTCTGAGAGTCTTCTCTCCACGTTATTCGTGATACCCGTGTAGAGGGTATCGTCGCTACAACGGAGGATATAGAGATAGAATTTTATTTCCCGCACCTAGCGTATCACTTATATTTTTTGTACACTTGCGTATGTTTTCCAAGCATAATGAGATGTAAATATTTCGTATCGATCGAAAAAATCAATAGCCAGTCATTTTTGACGTGGAGCGATTCGAGTTCAAGCATAGTCCCTTTCAGCGGGTGTTGTTTATATTTTTTATCGATTTCTTCGCCGCTTTGGAGTTTTTTGATTATGCTTTTTAGCTCTTCAAAATCTTCGCTCTTATACGCGCCGCTTTTTTTATCTCGCTCTATATCTTTTTGAAACGATTTTTCAATCTTGATTTCAACCATTTTTAGATGCCGAGATTTTCAAAAAGCTCATTCGCGGATTTGTAAATTTGCGTATTTTTATCGGTTTTGATATGTTCAACCCTCTCGTTTAGCTCATCGGAAGGCAAGCTCAACTCAAAAGGGATCTTTTTTTCCATCGAAACTTTTGCCAAAAAGAGATTTACTGCATCTCCGAAGCTCAATCCAAAACGGCTAAAAACCTCTTTTGATTCGTTATAAAATACGTCGTCTACCCGCACGCTTGTTTGCATTTTCATTTTCTTACTCCGATTTTCGTTGCATTATAATTCATTTGGAGTATGAAGTCAAGCCGCTTTTATTGCTGGGCTCGCATCCTCTGCACCAGCTCTATACTCGCACGTGATTCTTCGATACCAAACCCCTGTCCCTCCAGTATCTCGCGGTAACTCAACGTGTGGAGGTCGGTGAATCCTTCGCTAAACTCCACCTCATTGCCGTCCACTTCGATACTGCGGTAGGTGCGCTGGACTTTGGCGGCGATTTCGTTCGGCAGGTCGGCGCTATCAACCGACAAAAACCACTCGACATCCGCATTTTCTAGCTCTAAGAATCCGCCCGCTTTCGCATCTTCATAAATATTCACTTCGCTTTTTTGCACACTCCCGTATATCCAAATGAGCATATCAAAAAAGTGGATACCGATATTCGTCGCGATACCCCCGCTCTTGCTCACGTCCCCTTTCCACGAGTGGAAATACCATTTTCCGCGGCTCGTGATATAGGTGAGTTTGACTTTTGCGCGGCGCGATTTGTCGGCAGATTCTTTTAGGGCGATGATGCTAGGGTGGAGGCGGAGTTGGAGGATGTTGTAGATTTTACGCCCCGATTCGCCCTCTATCTCGCACAATGCGTCGAGATTCCAAGGGTTTAAGACCAGCGGCTTTTCACATATCGCGTCCGCTCCGCTCCGCAGAGCAAATCGTATATGTGCGTCGTGCAAGTAGTTTGGCGAACATATAGAGACATAATCCACCCCCTCTCCTTTGCGACGCAGCTTGTCGATGTGGCGGTCGAAGCGCTCAAACTCGGTGAAAAAGTGCGCATCGGGAAAATAGCTGTCGATGATCCCCACACTATCGCTCTTATCGAGTGCGGCGACCATTTCGCCACCGACCTCTTTTATCGCTTTCATATGCCTAGGAGCGATGTAGCCCGCCGCGCCGACGAGGGCAAATCTCTTCATAATAAATCCTTGCGTCTTATTAGCGCTAGCGCCTTTTTACTTAGCGAAGATATCGGCGCGTGCGCCGTTTCCTTTACATCTAGCCACTCGGCATTTTCGGGTTTTCCGTCTTTTTTGTAGAGATTGACCGTGAGGCGATATTTGGTATAGCCGTGTTTAAAACTATCGAGATACTCATCCTCGATAGGCTCTACGCTCGGCAGCTCCAGCATCCCGACATACATCGGACCGTGTGAGCGGACAAAGGCGATTTGCTCCCCTTTGCGGCATACGCCTAAAAAGAGTTCGAGATTCTCGTACTTTACGGCTTTTTTTGCGGTGTAGCGCATCGGGGTTTCTCTCCCTTTGCAAGATTCTTGGAGTGGACATTCGCCGCATTTCGGATTTGCCGCCGTGCAAATCATCGCACCCAAATCCATGAGTGCTAGATTGTGCTCCCTAGGCGAGGAGCGATTCAAAAACCGCTCTGCAGCCTCCCAAACCTCGCTCTCTTTAGAATCTAAGAGCGCAAAATAGCGCCGCAAAACCCGTGCGATATTGGTATCCACCACCGCTACGCATTGCGAGAGCCCAAAACTACACACCGCACTCGCAGTATAGCGCCCGATGCCGGGGAGCTTTTGGAGCGCGTCCATATTTTGCGGCAGACCACTTGGACAAAGACGTGCGGTTTTGTGGAGATTCCTCGCCCGAGAGTAGTACCCTAGCCCGCTCCAAAGCGCAAACACCTCCTCCAAATCCGCGGCTGCTAAGGATTCCAAACTCGGGAACCGCTCTAGGAATCGCGGATAATACTCATTAAGCACCCGCGACCAGTACTTCTTCCGCAACCGCCTGCTCGCCCGCTTGGTCAGCATCC
>CAZCQG010000072.1:0-6688 GCA_964500775.1 uncultured Campylobacterales bacterium | reverse complement strand
AGAAAAAAATGAACTATTATCACAAATAGTAAAACCAACAGCAGAAAAAATAAATATGAATAATATTTATAAAAATGAGGAAAATGATATTTCTATTGTATTTGAAATCAATAATCATATGAAATTTAGAAAAGATTTATATGTTGATTCAACAGGATTGTTATTGATAGATGAAATATAACAAATCAGAGGAGCCAATAAATTACCCTACGGGCAATTTATTGGCTCATTTCAAACGTTATGCTATGTTAAAACATGGGTTAAAGGGGGGTCAGACCTCTTGAAACCTAGAAAATAGACGAGTATAAAAAAAGACATGTTACTTTTCCAAATCCCACAATCAAATCCCCGTTATCAAAAAATCCAAAGCCGCAATAATCTCATCTCTATGCTCCCCCAAAGAGCAAACATATTCACCGAGCGCACTAAGTGGAATTGCCGCAAGCTCAGCCATGGAAAGCGTTACCGTTTCGCCTTGGATTTCAAAGGTGAGATTGAGATATTTTGCGGGTTTCATATTTGCTACGAGCGGCACAACTGCTCTTGTTTTGAGATTCTTTAGTAGGTTATTTTGCATATCTAGGAGATAGGGGATTTGATGGTTTGTGTGAGGGTTTGGATTCTTATAAACATCAAATTGCGCCATCAAAAAGCCCTCAAACCCTCACCAAAGACCCCGTTTTTCTCCACCCTGTCGTTGTAGCTATCAATCGCCTCTTGATTCTCCCGCTCCCAAAGCTCTTGCTCGATATTTTTGAGCTCTTTTTCCAAAGTAGCTTCGAGGCAAGCAGAGAGATTGATATTGTGGCTTTTGGCTTTTTGGAGGAGTTCGCTATTGATGGTTACATTTGTAGGTTTTTTCTTGGCATCTTTGTTATAAAACATAGTCATAACACATCCTTTGCTCACATAAATAATGCGCATTATAACACAATATTTCAAAGGGGGGCGTTTTTGCAACTCTCTAATATTTTCTCCCCCTCTCCACGATAGACACTATCATATTGTTAAACACGAAGTAGTGCAACGGCATCAAAGCATACCAATAGATTCTCCCCCAAAGCCCTCTTGGGTAAAAGTAGGCAGATTGGATGAGTTTGCCGTCTTTGATTCTAAATTCTAGCCACGCAAGCCCCGGAAGTTTCATCTGTGCAAAAAGTAGCAACCGCTCGTTTTCTTGCAAGTCCACCACTTTCCAAAAATCAAGACAATCGCCGATTCTCAAATCGCATTGACTCCTCCTCCCTCTATTGAGCCCCGCACCCCCTAGAATCTTGTCGATTACCCCGCGCAATTCCCAAAGAAAATCAAAATCAAACCACCCATTTTCTCCGCCGATAGTGACGAATGATTTGTATATTTTTTCTTTCTCTATCCCCTCTATGGAGAGCTCTTTTCTATCTACGAAGATCGCATCGCTATATGTTTTTTCGTGGTCTTCTTCCCATGCTTGCCCGCCTCTATCGCTCCATCTGCTGATGACTTGATTATCCTCTATCTCTTTTACCGCTAGTCGCACCGCATCAAGATAGCCTATGGGTTTTACCTCGGGGAAAAATTTCCGTGCGTTGTCGTTTTGGATGAGTACTTCAGATTTCAACCCCTCGATGAGTGCTTGCGCTACGGTAAAAGGGACAGGAGTAAAGAGATTGAGCCAATGTGAAGAGATTTTTACGCTCATAAAGGGCACGGGAAGGAGATGACGTTTGAGTCCTAAAGCGCTGGCGGTTTGTAGCATCATATCTTTGTAACTCAAACACTCGCTACCGATGTCGATTTGTAGGTTTTCTTTCGTGTTGAGATAGAGACTTTTTCGTAGATACTCCAAAACATCGCTTACTGCTATGGGCTGGGCTTTCGTGCGTACCCATTTGGGGGTTATCATAATAGGGAGCTTTTCGACCAAATTTCTAATGATCTCAAAACTCGCGCTCCCCGAGCCGATTATTACCCCCGCCCTTATCCAAATGGTTTGCACTTTTTTGTTCGCGCTTAGCACCTCGCCCGTCTCGATTCGGCTTAGGAGATGCTTGCTCGTGTTTTCATCTTTAACCCCTAAACCTCCTAGATAGATAACCCTTTTGACTCCGCATTTTTCCGCCGTATCTATGAAGTTTTGGGCGGAGATTTTGTCGAGGTTTTTATAGTCTGTGCTTTGTAGCGAGTGGATGAGATAGTAGGCTACGTCTGTTCCTGTTAGTGCTTTTTCTAAGGCAACTAAGTCAAACGTATCGCCTTCAAATACCTCTATATTTTGCAGTGTTTCTTTGGAGAGGGATTTTTTATTCCTGACAAAAAGTCGCAAGCTTACGTCAGAATCTTGCAGTAGTTTTTGCTTTAATCTCCTGCCGATATATCCCGTGCTCCCCGTGAGTAGTACTTTCATAGTTAATACCTCTTTTGAGTTTCGTATTAGCTCTGATTATAGAACAAATCTCTAAAATTTGTGTTGCCGTATGCGTATGGCGCACCTGCAGAAATGCTACAATAACGAAAAAATTTTCGAGGAAGTAAGATGTTTTCATTGAAGCGTACGTGGGTTTTTTCCGCCCTTGTTTTTCTTTTTGCCCTCGCAGCACTCTATGGACAAAAAAGCGAAATGAGTAAAAACTACTATTACGAAGCCTCGCAAAAAGCATTGGAATCCTTCGTCATCGCCCGCGGTATCAATGCTGCCGTGAGTTTCGTGCAGGATGCGGAGATCAGCTTTGAGCCTTTTGGCGTGGGGATAAACGTCTCCCCCGGAGAGTTTCTCGACCCGCTCAATGATATTATCGAACAGTTTAGTTGGATAATGCTCGCGGTGAGTATCGTCCTGCGTATACAAGGGTATATGGCGGAGATATTCGGCGGGGCGGCGTTTGTTTACGGCTTGGTGCTATTGGGCGGCATCACCATTTTATTCCTGCACCTTAGATATTTCTCCTCGGAATGGAAACTCTTTTTTTTAAAGAGCTATCTACTCTATGCACTCGTTATCATCGCTATGCCCGCCATAGCTTTTTGCTCGGAATCTATAGACAAAACGCTCTTTGCGGCAAATTATGCAAAAGCGACCGAGAATCTCAAAGAAGCAGAGGACTTTTCTATCTACTATTCAAATATACTTAAAGACCAAGAAGATACGGGTGAGTGGCAGGATTGGTTTAGCAAGCAGTACGAATCGATAGAATCCAAGGTCAAGCGGTGGGTCGGTACGGTAGTAGAACTTGCGACCCAGTTTATCGTGATGACGATACTTTTTCCTCTTTTTGCACTCTTTTTAGTTTACAAATTATTTATTGCCCTCTATAAAATGAGACTTGATTTTGAAGAAGCGAATGTTATAAAGTAACAAATAACTTCACTTTTTTGCCGCAAAAATCGAAAGGGGTGCTATAATGCCGCCATTTTACTTTTTGCGAGCAACACTATGCCTTTCAGCAACTACTCTACCATGTTTACGGAAGCTAAAAAAAGCAAGTTCTTAAGAATCCAGGTCGCTACATTGTTTATCACGACGTATATCGATTGGACGTTGATTCCTTTTATAACGAAACTAGAGGGAACTTTCCTTCCTGTATTTATGATTAGTTTTTTTATGCTGATAGGCGCACTCGATGGCTTTATTCAGCCATTGTTCAAAAATATTAAAATCTATAACATTTATCTTTTTGCAATTTTGCTTGATGCGATACAGATTGCAAGCTACTCCGTATTTAGTGAATCGGTCATCGTGTTTACATATCTCATTTTGGTGATATTTACCCTACAAGGAATCACGTTCGAGATTGCAAGGATACACACGGTCGATTTTATGCAGGATGAAACGATAGAGCTCAAAGACTACCTTATGCTTCGCTCATTTATCATATCTGCGGCGATTGTGTTTGGAAGCATAAGTGCGATGGTTTTTGATTACTATACCGAGAGTCTAGAGATTGTTTTATGGGCGATGGCGGTACTTGGTATATTTGGAATATTTTTACAACTTAGGCTTTATTTCAAATTCAAGACTAGATTGGCGACCACCCAATATATACTGCAAAAAGATAAGCGGGAACTATTCGAAAAATTTAGGGCATAAAGCCGTACGTAAAGGGATTATCCCAAATACGTACACGCTTTAGGGACGGGTTTTATTTCGATGACCTTGAAGTCATCGAGATGCACCTTGTCTTCGATGAGCGCTTTTAAAATCTCTTCAAGATTCTTCGTTCCCACGATCATTGTAGAGATCTCTTGAGCGGGGAGAATCTTGGTCTCGTTGGATACGGTCTCATTTTTGATTTTCGCCTTGCTGATGGTCGCACCCCCCGATCCCGCTTGCATAGCTACCGCTACGAGTTCGTCCCCTTTTCCTTCGTTGGAGTACATATTGACGCACATAAGATCGCTTAGCATTTTTATGTCGGTCGCAGATTCTACCGCTGCGGTTGTGGCACGCCATTTTGTGTTGCCGTTGAGCTTGTCGATAGCGGATATTACCTGTTCCATAGAGGCGGCGTGTCTCCGTTTTGAAAAGACTATCTGCGAGCTGACGATCCCCATACCGAGGTGATAGTAGTAGATAAAACCGCGCCCCGGCTCTTCTAGTTTGCCTGTTTTGATAAGAGTGGTCATCGTCTCATTGAGGTCGCTTTTTCCTACAGCGACGTTTACTATCTCTTTTTCGGCGGGGACGGTGATGCGGAGTAGTCCGATTTTATCGCGGAATCCGGTCCCCTCACCGAAATATACGCTCGGAGCGCCTACGCCTAGATCAAGTACCGTTTCGACTATCTCTTGACCCTCGCCTCGCTGAAGGATACAGCTGATCGACCATAGGTCATCGATCACATAGTTATTCTCGGGAGTTTGAACGCTTATCGAATTGGATGTGTTGAGCAGGTTGAAAGCGTCATCGTAAAGCACTTCGATCTCTTCGGCATACACGCCGCCTTGACCGCCTCTGCCGAAATGGAGCTTGTCGGCTATGACCTCTATAGTATTTTTCGCTATTTCGGTCGGGATAAAGAATTTCAACACGTCGCCGTTCTCTTCAAATATCTCCATTTTGGCGGGGAAAAATAAAAATGCTTCGCGCTCCTTGAGTGCCGCGGTACGGATTGTTTGGGAAAAATAATTGAAGATTCCTAGCTCTTCTAGCGTTTTTATCGCGAGATTATGGTTTCTTTTGGGTACTTGTACGGTGATTTTCGCACATTTTATTCTTTGTAACATCCTATCCCCCTACGCTTTTACTGCGGAGCGTTGTTTGATAAGCCCCATAGTGATGACTGCAAGTATCGGCATCACCGATGCCATCGCTAATATCCCAAACCCCTCTACCACACCCACATTTGCGCTGATGCCTAGCCCCATCGCTAGCACTAGCGGCACGGTGATAGGACCCGTAGTCACTCCGGCGCTATCCCAGCCTATGTTTACAAAATCTTCGGTAGAGAGTTTTGTAAGGACGAGCAATACCAAATACGGCGGCACGAGCATAAAGACTAGCGGAATGTCCCAAATGATCTTTGCTACCCCAAAAGCGATTCCAAAACCTACCCCCACGGCGACGGTTTGAATGAGCGTACTTTTTTTAAATGCTCCGACGGTAAGCTCTTCTACCGTCAGCCCCAAAGCATTGAGGGCAGGTTCGGCAAGCGTAGCGCCGTATCCCATGATGAATGCAAATATCAAGACGATACCTATCCCTACTATCCCTCCTTCACTGCTATAGAGCGGTCTTTGTACGGGGACGTAGGTGTATTCGTCGCTCTCTTCGTTGAAAGCCCCCTTGTCGTAGTCGAGTGCGACGATTTGATTATCGATGTTTGCGTAAAAGAACTCTTTTTGCGAGCCGTCAAGCGACATCGCTTTTTGGACGATACCGTGATCAAACTCTTTTATAACTACGCTTTGTTCGGGAAGGCGTATCGTTTTAAAAGAGGAGGGGATTTTTTCTCCCACCTGAGCGCCGAGTTTGGAGAGACCGTATTCGATTCCTATGTTAAAAAGGGTCATCCCAAGTACTGCAAAAGCAAGTCCCAAGGCGATTTCGTCCGCTTTTTTGAGCTTTTCTCTCAATACGAGCACGAGGGTGAGAAAAAGAAATAGGCTCAAAGGGATGATTGCTTGTGCCGACATCAAGAAATTGGTCGTCACCGAATCAAGGACATTTACGGTTTTCACGGGTTCGGCGGCAAAGCGTTTTAGTTGTTCTTTTGCTAGCTCTTTTGAGCCGTATATCGCCTCTTTTTGGAATGCGGTGGCTTTGGTGAGATACCATTTGCGGTATTCCTGTTCGCCTCCGAATATTTTTTGGGCAAAGTCGGGGTTTGCCGAGGCTTCTTGAAAATAGCGCCCCATCGCTTCTTCTGTCCCGAAATAGGATTTTTGTCCCGATTCGTCGCCGTTTTTGAGGAGATACCCCTCAAGTTCGTTTTTATCTTCAAATAGAAAAAGGGCTTTTTGTCTATTAGAATCCGAGAAAAATTGCTCTTGTGTCATTGGAGCGGGGACGCTATTTACATAAAGCGTACCTAAAAGGAGGACGGTGATAATCGGAAATGCCGATGCCAAAGTCACCACACCAAATCCACCTGCCGATCCGCCGTCATCTTTACTGACCATTCTCGTAATCCCGATACCCAACGCAAGCACAAGCGGCACGGTCACCGGTCCTGTCGTCACCGCTCCGCAATCCCACGCAAGACCCGTGACG
>CAZCQG010000071.1:0-7183 GCA_964500775.1 uncultured Campylobacterales bacterium | reverse complement strand
CCAAGGGAGATCGTGACGGGCGTGTTTGGCATACCAGTTTAGCAAGGTTTTATGCGCTTGCATCTATCATCTCCCGCCACTTCCCAAGCATAGATTCCAACCCATACGCCTCCGCCCGTTCCTTTGACAAACTCCGCCACGATTCTAGTGTTGCCGCATCGCTCAAAATCGCTTCCAACTTCTCCGCCAGCCCATCAACATCCCCCCTCGGAATCAGCGGAAAATATCTCCCATCCTCCGAAATCTCCCGCGCGCTGGGTTCAAAGTCGTAGCTCACTATCGCTGCACCCACCGCGAGGGCTTCGAGTATCGTGTTTGGTAGCCCCTCAAAATAAGAGGGAAAAGCTACCAATGCGGCGTGTTTCATAAACGCGAACGGATTTTTTTGGAATCCGAGAATCTCCACCTGCTCATTTAGTCCTGATTCCGCCACTAGCGATTCTAGTTTCGCTTTGTCTTTTCCTTCGCCCACAAAAAGCAACTTATGAGGAATCCGCTCGGCAATTTTGGCATAGGCTTTGAAGAGGTCGTCCTGCCCTTTCTGCGAAAACTCTATCCGCCCGATACACAAAATGTAGGGTTCATACGCAGTTTCAAAACAGCTCGACGAGACAATTTGCCCCGACGGGTCGAAGTACGAAGTTTCGGGGCACCCGTCGTGCGGCAACTCTTGTTGAGAAGAGCTATTTTGAAACTGCACCGCAATACCCTCTTTCGCCCTTTCTTTTGCTTCGGCGATGTTTACGCCGTTTGGGATGATAGTTGATGCTATGCCTAGGGCGTGCAGCCCTGCGCCTACACCGCTACTCACCGCCACGACCTGCGCGTTTTTGTAGTGCTTTTTGATGCCCGATTCGTAAAATGCCCAATCCATAAGGTGGATGGGCTTTGCTTTGTAGCTCTCCAAAAAGATGTGCGAGGTGAGAATCGCAGGGGTTTTCAGCCCCAATCGTGCCAAGGATTCCATTGTCACGAGGTTGTCGTAGTCTTCGTGGGAGAGGAGGATGTCGGGCTGCAACCGCTCCAAAACCGCGCATAGAGATTCGACGCGAAAGGCAAACAGCTCCCGACCGAAAGTGAGAATCTCTGCTTCGCTTCGCGCCATCAAAGCACCGTAATCAAACCGCCGCTCCGCGAGATACTCCACCTGTACGTTTGCGGGCAAAGCAAACTCGATGGGCTTCTTCTCAAAGAGCACCAATGTGATTCCATATTCCCCGCAGAATCCGTCGATGAGATTCTTCACCACACGCTGCACGCCGCCGAAGCTCATATTGTGGGTGATGATCGCTAGATGTTTCAATTATCCCCTCTTACAGCACGCATAGATCTCTGCGCAGTGTCTGTCGCAAAGAGACGACAAAGAATCAAGAGCGTCTTTGTACCCTAGCGGGAAGGTAGAGAGCTGCGTGTCGGTCATAAATTTGAGCTGCACCCCCTCCATCTTTTCCGCAGTTAGACCCGCTTTTTCTATATCACTCCGCAGCGTCTCAAAGTCATACACCCGCTTGTGCGAGGCTTTGATGTCATTGGCGTTGAAGGCGTACGGTGATTCTAATAGTCCCATCTCCACGCCGATGAGCCGATGAAGTGCGAGGGCGTTTGGGACGATGATGTGGAGCCGCCCCTCCTCTTTGAGCCAACCGCGTATCAAACCCAAGATCTCTACGGGATTCTCCACGTGCTCCAAACTATCGGTCAGCAAAATATCGCTGTATCGCTCACTCGGAGCAAACTCCTCCCATAGCGACTGCACAAACGTCGCGCGGGCTATTTCGGGGTCTTTTTGTACCAATTTTGAAATATTGTCGTACACATCGACGATAGTGAGCTTTTGG
The DNA here is from genome assembly GCA_964500775.1 of uncultured Campylobacterales bacterium. Classification (GTDB taxonomy): domain Bacteria; phylum Campylobacterota; class Campylobacteria; order Campylobacterales; family CAZCQG01; genus CAZCQG01. The sequence goes on along the minus strand of CAZCQG010000071.1, from coordinate 5,345 downwards.
CTCCAACGCACCAGTATCGAACTCGTCGCCGCTCCGTCGCTCCCTAGCTCTAGGACGTTTTCGCCGATGAAGTTTTGCGCTATCTTTTTGTAGCCGTATTTTTTGGTGCGGAGATACTCGACGTAAAAAGGGCGCTCTTTGTGCGATGCCATGTAATGGGCTATTTGGCTCTCTAACACCTCAAGCTTCTCCATCTAGCACCTCCAAAAATGATTTTAGTCGCCCCATTTTACCGTCCCAACCGATTTTTCGCAGGGCAAGCTCTCTGATGCTCTCTCTATCATGCCCACGTGCTACAAACGCCGCCAAACGCTCTATGTCTAACGGTGATTCGTCACTTGGAATCTTGAGCGCAAAACTCTCTTCGCCATTCAGGTCGTCATCCTCGTACGCATAGACAAACGGTATCCCGCGCGCCATATACTCGCGGCTTTTGAGCGGCGTGGCGGCACGCATATCTTTGCGATGGAGGGCGAGCGTGGAGAGGGCGACATCCACCTCGTCAAACACCGCATCCAAAGCCTCGCCGTGCAGTTCACCGTGCAGCGTGATAAAGGATTCGTTATATTTTTCGGCAGCAAACCTCCCTACTAGATGAAGCTGCACCGCTAACGCGCCGCTATAGTTTTTTATCCCCTCTATCGCCCGATCTACGCCGTGCCAGTTCGCCTCACCACTAGCGACGCAGAGAATTTTTAGCGTATCTTTTTTTTGCGGAACGGGAGCTTTAGGATGCGCTTTTACGTCGATGCCGTTGGTGAGCAAAAACGTCGGCTTTTTGCCGCTTTTTTCTAGCTCTAGCGCGAGTATCTCGTTTGTCACGCCGATGATTCCCCGTACTTTTTTGAGGAATCTCCTCGCGCAAAACCCCTCAAAAGCGAATTTTATATTATTTATCAACCCCGTTTTGCGATACTGGGCGTATTCTACGTCTTCGTTGGTATGGTGCTCGGTGAGGAGTTTTTTGCCGTATTTGGCGAAAAAATAGCACGACCCGATACTGCACGCCCCCGGATAGCGGAGGATGACGTAGTCGTATTTACCCAAATCTATCGAATGCTCTATGAGCAGATAGGTAAAGAGCTGCTGCTGTTTTTTGAGCGAAAGGGGGAGTTTGAAGGAGGTAAATTTTTTATAAATGAGATTGGATTCCACACGTTCGATGTCGTTATTGAGGATGATAAAATCACACGCAAACCCGATATTTTCGGCGGCTTTTGCCATATCGGCATACTTTTTGACCACTCCGGAGATGATGCGAGGCATAAATGAGACGTGGGCGACCTGCAAAGAGTTCCTTTGTTTAACTTTTGTATCATATCGACGATTCTTTGGTAATTATCGCCAAAAAAACCTAAGGCTACAGAGATGACCAAAAACGACAAAAGTATCAACGCCCAAAGCACCTTTGAATGTTGCGGTTGTAGCGTATGCAAGCTCGCTTGTCCGATAGAGGAGTGTATATCGCTCCCGCTAAATCTTGACGGCTACATCGAGGCGATAGCGAACGAAGAGACGTGCATAAACTGCGGTGCGTGCCAAAAGGTGTGCTACAAGTACCAAGATGTTTTTGCACACCCTTTCGGCGAAAATGAGGCGACGTATACCGCGATACACAAAGACGATACGATTCGCTTCCATTCGAGTTCGGGCGGCGTGGGGAGTGCGCTGTGCAGTGCGGCGCTAGAGCTTGGGTATGTCGTGGTCGGAGCGGAGTTTGATTTTACAAGCCAAAAGGTGCGCCACGTTTTTATAGAAAAAGAGGGCGATATTTCGCGGATACGGGGGTCGAAGTATTTGCCCAGCTTCACATACGAAGCGTTTGAGAAGATAGAGAAAAACAAAAAATACTTAGTCATCGCCACTCCGTGTCAGATAGGAGGCTTGCGAAAATATTTCGGCGATAGCGCGGCTTGGGGTGATGTGCTCTTGGTCGATTTTCGCTGCTTCGGACACCCCGGGTACAATCTCTTTGCACGCTATAGCGAACACCTCAAAAATGATGTGAATCCTAGCGGCATCAAAAAAATAAATATGCGGAGCAAAGCGATAAACTGGCATCAATGGGGCGTAGCGGTAGAGTTTGCCGACGGGAAAAAATATTTTAAAGATAAGTTTGACGACCTCTTTGCGGCGGGATTCCGTACGGGGCAGGCGGTACATGACGTATGTCTCTCGTGCGATATGTACAAAAACGCCACCCATGCTGACATCAGGATCGAAGATGCGTGGGCGTTTGTCGAGGCACAAAGCGGAGATAGGCGCAAAAACGGACTTTCACAAGTGGGAATCTTCTCCGAAAAAGGGGAGCGATTTTTCGAGGCGGCAAAGAAATACTTGGAGTGCGAAAAGGTAGCGTTTGACTATGCAAGCGCACATTTTACAAAGGTCAAACGTGAGCCGTTTTTTATGGAATCTTTGCGTGATAGCGGGAAAAAACTCGATGAGATTCTTGCTCTTTACTGGGCGAAACACCCCGATAGAAAGCGGACGTGGGTGTGGCAATACCTCACGACGCAACGGTACTACAAAGACTACATCAGACATTTTCCAAAGCCTCTTAAAGAGGGGTTTATCTCTTTGGCGGTGCTATGGCGGATGGATATGCGGCGTATTTTGCGAAAGGTCTTTAGATGAAGTGTAATGTGTGCGGAAACGAGGCGCTGTTTTTAGAGGAGTTTGCCCCCTACATCGATAAAGAGTGGAGATTTTTAGTCTATGACTGTCCTACGTGCGGATGTAGGTTTGCTGCGAGGGGTGCGGGAGGGAATTACCACGAAGAGATCCACGCCGCGCAAGATAGCCCCTACGCCTTTCACTACGCCAAAGCGCAGGCGGTTAAGAATCTTTTGGGTGATTCCCAAAAATGCGGGGCAATGCTCTCCAAAACCCCGACACTCAAAAAGCTATTTGAGCGCCTGCCTTTGCTCCGAAAAGAGGCGCATATCCTAGAGATAGGATGCTCTAGCGGCTACGTCACGGCGTATTTGCAGAGCATCGGCTATAAAAACGCCCTCGGCATCGACATCTCCGAGAGTGCGATAGCGTATGCCAAAGAGTGCTTCGGCGATTATTACGCCCAAAAAGAGCCGCAAGGGGCGCGGTACGACTGTATCTTTCACACGGGGCTTATCGGGTGCGTCGATGACCCGATGGAGTTTTTGGCGCATTATTTGGGACTGCTAAGCAAAGGCGGCGTGATGCTCTTCAACGCCCCCAACGTAGAATCGGTGCGCGAACTCGGAGAGCTATGGTGCGACACACCGCCGCCTGATCTCATCACCCTTTTTGACGCGAAAATCTTCGAATCGCGATTCGGAAAAGAATACACCCTAGAGTGCGAGGCGCACGCTAGTGAATATTTCATCTACGAAAAGTCCAAAGCCAAAATCTTGGGCAAGAAATATTACCGCTACCCAACGCGATTTTACAAAGAATCTACACCGCAAAAACCAAAAAGCGCATCGCAAAAAAAACTCGACAAGATAAAGTATAAAATCGTCGCTTTGCTCGCAAATATCGGAGTGATGCGGAGATATAAAGATGAATACGGGTTGGTGGTGGAGATGACTAAATAATCTCTAGCTGCTCTAAAATATCTTTAGTGAGCTTGGAGAGGGGGCGTTTGCCGATGTCTTCATCGGAGATATAGCCTCCAAAAAGTAGTCGCATCAAATCCTCGCGATTTTTAAAAAGACTTCCCTCGTATTTTTGCAGCAACTCATCGATATAGGATTTATTGTACATCTCGGCTTTTTGGATGAGCTCTAGGATGATGTCTTTGTGGTTGACGTAGAGAGGCTCTAGGCAAAAATCTTGGATATTATTTTCTACTTTTGCATACTTTTCGTCCGTAACCCTAAAATCCTTTTTCTCAAAAGACAATCCCAGTTTTGAGTTATCAAAAGTAGCTAGATTCTGGAATACAGACACATCAAGCGGTTTAAAAGTAAATTTGGCAATTTTGTCAAAACTATCCATATAGGGATGTAGATGTGTATCTATACTAAATTTTTTTTGACCTTTACAACTTGAATTGCAAATATGGCAAGAGGGTATCAAATTATAAAATGACAAGGCTAGAATCGGATAGGTAGCTTTATCGTAAAAATGGTCAAATTCGGGTCTCGTTCCGCCATCTTTATTCTTGATAGTGAAAGTATAATTTCTGTTGCAATATGGGCAGACATTTACGCCAAGCTTTGAAGCCAAAGAGTAAGCATCATACTTTTTTGTATGTTTTTTAGAAAATATATTTTCATAATATTCTAGTATGAAATTAAATCTCTTATCATTGGTGTAGCGCTTTGAAAGCGTATCTAATCGTTTTGGAGTGGCAATCAGCAAATCATATATATAGTTTCTTCCAAGAAGTAAAAATGTAGGAGCTTTTCCATATAAATCTTCAAGTACATAATTTGCGTGTTCTTTCGCCAACTCATCTAAAGATTTATTTTTCGATTCGATTCTAACCATCCGACCCCGCTTGTAACTTCACTAATTTCTCTTTCAAAACAGGCAGATTAAATCGCAAAATAGTCTCTAGTAATCCCAAATCCACACCCTCATAATCGTGTGCAATAAAATTCCGCACGCTATACGCACCTTTGCTCTCTGTCAGCAAATCGTATTTTTCCAAAATCTCTACATCTATTTTCTTCAATGTCTCGCCTATCTGCATAAGCGCCATCAATATTGCAGGACGTGCTTCGAGTTCATCTTGCAAAACCGCAAAAATCGTGCCGTGCTTGGCAATGATACGCTCTATGTTGTCAATCATTTTGAGCGCAAATTCAATTTTGATTTTCATAGATTCATTAGACATACTGCAAATCTCTCAAAATATATTTTTTACCCACCTCATTAAGCGAGCTTTTTGCCGTCAAATCGACTTTTTTGCCGAGTATCTTCCCGAGTGATTCTTTTATCTCTTCTATTTTTGCAAAAGCGCCGAAACCGCCGTGTTGTTTTGCGAACTCCTCGGGATTTGGAATCTCGTATAAAATATCTATATCGCTATCTTTCGTATAGTCCCCCCGAGCATAACTGCCGAAGATTCCAAGTATCGCAATGCCTTCATTCTGCAACTTCTCCTTGCTTTCTCTCACCGCACTTATCAATCGTTCACCACTCATTTTTTTAACCTTTCAAGCTCATTTTGTAAATCCGCTATCTGTTTTTCTGTGGATATTTTCATATAGTGTATCATACTCTGCCCATCTATCCCCAAAACTGCTGTTATGCCAAAGAATCACAAACTCGCCCTCATATTTTCGCACTTCGGCTTTGAGTGATTCTAGGAGCGCTTTTGCCTCCTGCGGCGAATGTGACTCCCGCAATAAAGC
>CAZCQG010000070.1:0-7231 GCA_964500775.1 uncultured Campylobacterales bacterium | reverse complement strand
AAAAAATTCGTTTTCAAACCGCTCTGAATACTTAATGTCCATACTTATGTTTCGCTATTTTAGCGTCTATCTTCGCCCACATCTCTTCAGAGGAGACCGCCTTCTCTTCGCCGCTTTGTATCGCGTCGATGCGTCTTTGTACCTCTTCTTTGAGGCGGTCTCTTTTTATTTTTACCTCTTTTTTGGGGAGTAGCTCTAGGATGGTGTTGAGCTTGGGGAGGAAGCTCTCTTTGACCTCTAAGGTGATTTTCGTCATTACTTCTCCTTGTGGAGGTCTACTTCCCAAAAGAAATCCACCCAGTTATGCGCGCCGCGGATGTAGTAGTCGGGCTTAAATTTAGAATCCTCTTTATAAAAAATCGTAAAGCTTTTGATCTCTACCTCGGGGTGGGCTGCTTTGAGCGCTTCGTCTATCGCTTTGAGGGTGTCGCCCGTGTCGCTGATGTCATCTATCAGGAGCGCCCTTTTGTAGCCCGTGAGATTGGGGATGTTTTTGACTTCTAGCGTCCCTTTTTTCTTCTCGTCATACGAGCTTGCGTTTGCCACGAGCACGTCGCGTACTCCTAGATAGCTGCCGAAAAGATGGCTGATAGTAAGCCCACCGCGCGCTACGGCGATGATGACATCGGGCTTGTATTTGAACTTTGTAAAAAACTTATCTAGATCTTTTTTCAACGCGTTGTAATTGTAGTACATTAGTGTTCCTTTATCTCGTTATAGACGCTGTCGCGCTCGATGGCTCGAAAACCGCTATTTTTTATATATTCTACCATTTCTTCTTGTGTGATTCCCCTGCCGCTTTTTGCCCCTGCCGCACTTTGGATGGATTCTTTGATGATGGTGCCGTCCATATCGTCCGCGCCGAATTCCTGCGCCAAAAGTGCGAGATTTATCGTGAGTGTGGGCCAATAGGCTTTGATATGCGGGATATTTTCGAGGAGGATTCTGCTCACGGCGATGGTTTTTAGTACCTCTTGCCCAGTGGCGAACTTTTCCACTTTCAAAAAGTTGTTCTCTTTTTGGTACAAAAGCGGGATAAAAGCGTTGAATCCGCCGCTCTCCTCTTGCAAGCTTTTGAGGCGGAGCATATGGTCGATCCTGTGCGCTCTAGTTTCGATATGACCAAAAAGCATCGTGGCGTTGCTTTTTTTCCCGAGGGAGTGCCATATCTTATGGATACGCAGCCAGTTTTCGCTACTCACTTTCCCCTTGCAGATGATCTTGCGCAGCTCCTCGTCAAATATCTCCGCCCCGCCGCCGGGCATACTGTCCACGCCGCTGTCCGCCATTGTTTTTAGGACATACTCATACGGCTTGCCCGAGATGCGGGAGAGGAAGTCCACCTCCGCGGCGGTGAGTGATTTTAAGTGCAATTCGGGGAATCGCGCTTTGATGCTCGTAAAAAGGTCGCCGTAAAATGCCAAATCGTACTCGCTGTTGTGCGCGGCGACGATGTGGACCTCTTTGATTCCAAGCTTCGCGGATTCTTCGATTTGTTGTAGTATCTCGGGTTTGTCGAGTTTGTAGGGGTTTGGATTTTTCCTATGGGCGCTAAAGCCGCAAAACTTGCAGACATCCTCGCAGATGTTGGTCGGGTTTATGTGACGGTTGACGTTGAAAAAGGTTTTATTGTCGTATTTTTCCCGCCGTATTGTATCGGCACGCTCACCGAGGGCGTATAATGATTCTTCAAATAATTTCGATGATTCCAAGCTTCTTGCTCTCCTCTATGACTTGTATATTTTGGCTCTCTTTTATCACGCGCCACGCCTCTTCCATCCCTGCACTCCACGTGATGTCGTCAAACACCATCACGCCGCCCCGCTCCATAGAGGGGGCGATGGCGCGGAAGTATTCGATAGTGGCATCCCTGTCGTGATGACCGTCGATAAAGGCTACGCCGATGGGGGCGATCTCGGGAAGCAGCGCGGGCAGCACGTCGCTGAAGCGCCCGATCTTTTGGACGACGTTCGCACACTCTGCTTTTGCCCTGTTTTGCGTAGCGATTGCGGCGAGTTCGGGGGAACCTTCTATCGTGTAGACCGTAGTATCGGCACACGCCTTGCCCATATAAATGGAGGAAAATCCGCAGCACGTCCCAAGCTCTAGGACGATTCTCGGCTTGCGCTCTTTGATAAGGAAATAGAGCTTTTCCGCCCACTCCCCTTTTAGCCCGATACGGCACATCTCGGCGGTACTTGTCCGTTTCATCACCCCTTGCGCCATCACATCCGCACTTCTGCATTCATTCGGATCGCCGGCACCAAAATCGATCTGACTTATCGGGAGATTCTGCGCGATAATCTCGGAGCGCAACGATTCTATCCTTGCAAATATTTCGTTATCAGTCATTGAGCATCTCATCTACGAGTTCTTTGAGATTAAATTCCTGATGTTTGAGGAGCGAGCTGTCGTTGCGCTTACCCAAAATCTTGAGCGCGGTTTCTATGAGCTCCTCTTTGGTGTCCACTTTTACCATCAGCCCTTCATTTATGAGCATTTTGTCGTAATGGCTGACAAAAGAGCGGGTCGAGATAGTGGGAGTGCCGAAGTAGCAGCTTTCCGAGTTTATCGTCCCCCCGCCGCCGATGAAGAGGTCGCAATACGCCAAAAGGTGTTGGATGACGAGTTTTTCTTTGAGCACCTTGGCATACGGGAACATCTCGATAAGCGGCTCGGGCTCATAGCGCGGGATGATGACGAAGTTGGCATCGATTTTGTCTTTGAGCACGTCCAGCCCCTCGTAGAGGATGGGGTATTTTTTATGGACATAGCTCGCTTTAAACTCCTCCTCACGGATGATGACCGTGGGCTTTTTGAGGTCGCATCCGTACGCTCCGAGTAGTGCGTCATACATATCGCGGCTCGGGCGGAAGTCGTGCAGCCACGCCTGCACGTCGAGGAAGTTGTATTTAAATATCTGCTCATCAGTCAGCCCGAAACGCTCAAATATCTCGTGCGGCACCATATAGGGGCGGAATGCCTTTTTGGAGAGCGGGAGCGTGAGGCGCGCCTGCGGGAGGGCTTTTGTAAAATCGCTCCGATAGTCAGAGAGGGGGATGTCGTAAAAGTTGACTATCGGTATCCCAAGCCCGAACGCCACGCGATTGGCATCGACACTGCAAAGGCAGATGAGCTTTTTGATGTCGTGCTCTTCGACGAACTCCATCAATAATAATTGCCTATGTATCGAGGCCTTGAGCTTGTCGCCTAGATTTGCCCCGCCAAATCCGCCGCGATTGAAAAACTCTATTTGATAAAGGTTGAGCAAGTCCACTACCTCGGTGTAGCCCTCGCCCTCTCTAGCGGTCACGAGTACCTTTATCCCACGTGATTCTATCTCTTTGATAAAAGGGCGGAAAAACAGCACGCTCTTTGGGGTCACGAGGTCAAACCAGATCAAGACTACACCTTTTCATAGTAATTTTCAAACCACAAACAAAAGACGATCAAGCTCCACAACTGCTGCCTGTTTTGGTTTTTTTCACCCTGATTGTATAGTAATTTGAGATAATCTTCATTGAATAGGGCGAGTTTTTTGTTTACGCGTGCGAACAGCGGGAGTATTTGGGCTTTTTGACTGCCGAAATACCACTCGAAATAGGGGGAGGAGAATCCTTTTTTTTGCCGCTCTACTATCTCGCGGGGGATGTATTTGGCGGCGATATTTTTGAGGAGCGATTTGGTTGTGCTACCAATTTTTATAGCGTCGGGGAGTGCAAGGAGGTGCTCTACGAGGCGGTGGTCTAGGAAGGGGGCGCGGGATTCTAGGCTCCATGCCATAGACATCCTATCGACTTTGGTCATCAGCACTTCGGGGATCCATTGGGAAAGGTCGATGGCGCTTAATAGCTTGGAATCATTACTCCTTGCTTTGAGCGATTCAAATCTTTGTACGCTTGCGGGGCGACGAAGGAGTTTTGCTAATTCGCTCGGGTCGAAGACCTCGATAAATCCGCCGTACTCTTTCTCCATCCCCGCTTTTAGTATCTCAAAATATCTATCGTATCCCAAAAATATTTCATCGCTCCCTTCGCCGCTAAGGACGACTTTGTAGCCCGCGTCGTGCACCGCTTTTGAGAGGAAATAGACAGGGATGCACGCCGAATCGCCTAGCGGTTCGTCAAGGTGGGCAATGACTTGCGGAATCGCGTCCAAAAACTCGCTTTTTTTGAGGACGGTTTCGTGGTGGTTTGAGCCGATGCTCTTTGCCGCGAGGCGGGCAAACTCAAGTTCGTCGTACCGTTTGTGCTCTTCGTATCCGATGGAAAACGTTGTGATTTTTTTGTCAGATATTTTCGCATACAGAGCGGAAAGCAGCGTACTATCAATCCCCCCACTTAGCAGGCTCGCCACCTCCACGTCCGCCACCAAGCGGAGGTTTATCGATTCTAAAAGCAACTCTTCGATACTTTTCTCTTCTTTTACAGCGTTGGACGCCTCTATCAAGTCGTAATATCTCCGAATCATAAAGCGCTTAGAATCCAAATCGTACACGGCAAAATGCCCCGATTCTAGCTTGTGTATCCCTTCAAAAAACGTGTTCGGCGGTAGGGGTGCGAGGTAGGCGAGGTATTCGTGCAGCGCTTGGAGATTTAAAGGAGGCTTGGCATCTAGCAGTGAAAGAATCGCCTTTATCTCGGAGGAGAAGAGGAAAGAGTGGACTTGGAAATTATGACAAAGAGGCTCAGACCGGAGGGAGGATTTGTCCTCTTTGGAGTATTTTCCGAGTCCACTAAGATTTGGAGCGTAAAAATAGAGCGGCTTCTTGCCGAATCTATCGCGCGCAAGAAGGAGCTCGCGATTTTTTTTGTCATACAGCGCAAAGGCAAACATCCCGTTAAACGCATCAAGGCAGTCAATCCCTATCTTTTCGTAGAGACGGATGATCACCTCGGTATCGGACTTGGTAGTGCATTTAAGATCAAAGCGCTTGATAAGTTCGCGGTAGTTGTAAATCTCCCCGTTAAACACCAGTGCAAAATCATCCGTGATAAAAGGCTGATGCGCCTCTGGATGGGGGTCTATGATAGAGAGGCGGGTATGCCCGAGGAGGAGATTTTCGCCTTCATAGATGCCGCTATGGTCGGGTCCTCGATGGCGGAGTTTTTCTAATGCCTTTTGGAATCTCTCTTTGTCAAAATTGCCGCAAGCGCCTAGGATACCGCACATTTAGAGCTCTGCTTTTCTTCCTTGCAAGTTTGACTAAATTCTATAGAATCCTTTTCCCATATCAAATCAAAGTATCTTTCCAAAAATTTGTACATATTATCACTACTTCTATATTTTACAACTTGTGTATCCTTGCCATGGCTATTATCAGTATAAGCTGTCCAATATGCGTAATCATCAGTAATAATTATTCTGCCAATATGTGGTACGCAATAATATTTTAAATTATTAGGACATCTTGATTGAAAAACTTTGACAGATTCCTCGATTTGTCTCTGTAAATGTTTTGGGTCGATTTTGTAATGCTCTTCAATCCTACCTAGCTCATTGCTTCTAACTTCAACCCAATTTATATTTTTGCATTCATCACTGCACTTGACTACATTTGGTAAAAGTATTTTTATATCTTTAGCTTGTGATTTAAATATATCTGCATATTCTGCTTCTTGAAATTCTCTTCCCCTTCCTACAAAGATTTTAATTTTACTACTTTGCTTTAATTCTTTTAAAACATCACTTTTTGCTTCTTCTTGTGTCTTAAATACTTCTTCTATTTTTACACCGACAAGTCTCCCTAAAATAATTATCCAAATCCATCGGATTCTTTTTGAAAAAAATGGTGTTACTAAAAATATCAATAAAGCCGCAATTAATGACGAAGCTACTCCAACTAATAAATTCATTATCTCAGGCATATAGTACCTTTTTTATAAAACATTTTAAATGAGTTATTGATAAGATTATTTCTTGATATAACTCTGATAGTTGAGCCTGTTTTTTCCTCAACTAATCTATAGTTCTTTTCATCTGCTTCTACTTTAAAACTTAGATTATTCATCAATATCTCTTCTAGCAGTGTGGCACAACTTTCGACACTCCGTGCAACATATACACCATTCAAAACACCACTTTCTAAAATTACCTGCAAAGCTAATGGATGAAAATCCCTAAAAACACTCGCTCTTTTTTCAAAATTTATAGAAGTGGCAGTTAAAGTTTCACATATTTTATGCTTTACTTCATTAGAAATACTAGCTTCATTAATACTAGTATCGCTTTTGCATTTTTTAACAATACCCAAACACTCTTCAAGCAAACTAGGATTATCAAAAATTCTTCTTTTTAATTCCCTATCTAAGTTAAAATTAGCCCAATTTTTCTTAATTACTTCTAGAAATCTACCATCATTCAATTTTAATAGCTTTTCTATTAGTATTTTTCCAAATAGTGATTCTTTATCTAATTTTTCGTTTGGCTTCTCATCTAGCTCATCATTTAGTTCCAATGCTTGTTTCTTCCATAAGCTTTCAGTGTTTAATATTTCATTATCAATTTCTAATTTAGGCACATAAATAATAACTGGCTTACCTTGTCCTAATGTGACGGATGCTTCCGAGTCTTTTCCGAATGTGTCTTCGAGTTGCGCCATATAAACAGTAACACTTGCTCTTTTAAGCATTATTGCTTCAACTAAACCTTTTCCAACCCTGTCATCCAACCAAGATTGTGTCGGATTAAAATATCTCAATTTAAAAAGCTTTATGTTATCTCTGCCAAAAAGCATAGTTATAAAATTATTTATTGATATAAAATCAGCTTCTTCTCTCATCGAGGTGGCTATGTATACATCCATATAGTCTGATGACAAATAGTTTGTGAGATTTTCAAAAGCATCATTTTGCGTTTTCTCTATATCGTCAATATTGCTATCTTCGGGCGACAAATAACTTACTTGTTCTCTTATATCATTAGCAGTAGGCTTAAATAAGCTGGAGAATAAGCCATGTTCAAACTTTGAACCAAACTTTCTTAGCAATGTATCCATCTCCCTGAGCTTATTATCTTCATAGGTTTTGTCTTTTATAGGAATATAGTTATTATCTCCTCCATCGTATAAATCTATATGTCTTGCTCCTGGCACAATATAGAGTTCTTTGGGTTCTGCTGCTTTTTTGTATGCTTCTTCACTGTAATAGTTGGAATGCCCGTTTTCTCCAATAATGAACAGTATTGGCCTTGGTGATACTTGATCAATATAGTTCATCAATGGAAAGTTCAT
>CAZCQG010000069.1:0-7342 GCA_964500775.1 uncultured Campylobacterales bacterium | reverse complement strand
AGAGCTTGAATATAAATGTGTGGAAGTAGTTACGGGGATACATGGGATTCTCCTTTTAGAAAAGATACATATAGTTAAACGCGACCGTATTCTTTTCATAGTCGTACGCGGCTATGTTAGACGCGTTGTCGGTGAAAGTGTAGTCGAATTTAAACATATTTTTTTTGTTAATCTTGTACATCGCACTTGCTCCGTACGTCCTTTGCTGATCACCCCGTTTTACCGAGAATGACGGATCGGTGAGGGTGTATCCTTGGTCTTTAAATGTATGACTCAATGTAACGTCTAGTTTGTCGTTAATCTTTTTTGCCAAAGAGAGAGAATACTTGATGGTATCTGATTCTACGTCGCTTTGGTTGCCGTCATCGCTCCGCTCCGAAGCCATACCGCAAGATGCGCTGAGAGTGTATACCTCGGCAAAAGGTCTAGAGATACCGATGGAAAGCTCTTGGGTAAGAGAATCTTTTCTTCTGTCCGCCTCTTTTTCATATGTTTTCATCTTTAAGCTAGCACTCGTGGTTAGGTTGAAGATGGGAAGCTTTCTCGTGTATTTTGCCGCTATGGTGTTGTCTATCATATACGGGGCGGCTTGTTTGTAGATCTTGGTGTATGAGACGGGGAGGTAGAGTTCGTATGCTTTGGTCATATAGCTTGGACCCGTCGTTATGCTCACGAGCGATATTTCATTGGTCTTTACGTCTTGATACTTTTGAAAGAATCCCAAGCCCGTACTTTTCCAAAGCCAATCACCGCTTTTGCCGAGGTCATATACGTGATTGAGACCGAAAATAACGCTTGTAGTGAAATCGGATTTTTTTGCCGCAGCCGCAACGTTATTATTGAGGACGGGGAGGAAGTATTCGGTTTGTCCTACGGTGTTGTTTACGTTATCGTCTCTTGTGAGTCCAAGAAGCATAAACCCGCTGACAAAACTTTTTTTCTTTTTCGCCTCTATGACTTGGGCAAATTTTTCGACGTTTGGTCTGACGTTTGCAGGGAGTTCGGGATTTTCAAGGACGATTTTTACGAGTCTTTCGGCTTCTTGAAGGTTTCCTGCCTCAAAATAGGCTCTTGCTAGCTCTATTCGCGCTCTACTGAAACCGGGCTTTATAATCAAAACCCTCTCAAACGCACCGATGGCTTCTTCGTACTGTTTGAGTTCCAACGCCGACCTTCCGAGATAGAAGTTGACGACATCATTTTGCGGCTCGATGTCAAATAGCTTTGAAAATTCTTTATAAGCGGCTTGATAGTCTTTTTTATCAAAAGTCGCCACCGCCTGCTTTAAGCTCTCTTCGCTCACTGTTTTGGGCTCTTCGGCATACACGGATGTTGCAAGTACGCATAGCATACAAACTTTGACTAAAATTTTAAGATACGGCATTGTCCCCACCTCTAGAGAGTAAAATGGAGTAATGATATTTAAATAAAGATTAAATAAAGGTAAAGAGAAAGTGCTTTTATTCACCGCCGATGCGAACGGCATCAAGACCGTATTTTTCCCTGATAGAGGTGAGGCAGAGGGTGAGTTTTTTCTTTTTGACATCTTCGTCAAAGTGCAGAAGGTCGGGTGCTTTGGGTTTAAGCGAAGTGAAGTTTGAAACACTTAAACTAAGCTTTATTACTTTTGTGTGCGGGTAGGTGTCTAGCTCGGTAAAAACCTTTTTTGCCAACGCGATGTAGTAGAACTCATGAAATAGTCTATCTTCGGTAAAAGAACATTTACTTTTTTGGGCGTATTCGTAACTGATGGAGAAATAAAAGGTCGTGGGATTGAGCCCTAAATGGAGAATCGTATGCGAGAGGTGACGCGCGAGGACGGCTATGCGCCTCCGCAGCTCTTCACGATCTTTTATAGGATCGAAAGTACGGCTGATGCCGATACTTTTGCGCACTCCTCGTTCCGCGACGGATTCGTTGTCTTTGCCGCATATTTTTTTGTAGAGGATCCGCCCTTGTGTTCCCCATTGTGCAAAAAGGTGGGGTTTTTGTGCCGCTTCGCCGAGGGTTTCGATAAAGTAGCTTTTGAGTTTTTTTTGGAATCCGCGCCCGATACCGGGGAACTCTTCGATTTTTATATCCTTGATAAATGCTTCAAGTTCGCCTATCTTTACGAGCTTCACGCCATAAGGTTTGGCAAATCCCGTGGCGAGTTTGGCTATCCACTTAGAATCCTTGTAGATTCCAAAACTCATCGGAACGCCGAAACGCTCCGTGATTCCTTTTTGTAGTCTTAGGCAATAGGCGTGTGCTGCCGCTTCGTCCTCCACCCATCCGCTTAGATCGCCGAAAAACTCATCGATACTATACTGCTCCATCACGGGAATCTCGGTCTTTAAATATTCGTAGATGTCGTGCGAGAGGATGTGGTAAAGACGGTGATTGGGAGGTACTATCTTTATATGCGGGCACAGGAGCAGTGCCTCGCGTACGGTAGTTCCGGTGCGGATGCCGTATTTTCTCGCCTCATAGCTTGCCGCGGTGATGATGCCACGAATCCTCCCGTCCTCATCGACGAATCGCTCTTGAAAGCTTTTTGATTGCTTTTGGACGGAGCTAAATAATAGCGGTACGAATGCACCTTTATTGCAAAGTAATAGCTCTTTGTCGCTTTGCGGCGTATGTGAGAATATCTCATTATCTCCCCTCCCTCCGACTGCGGCGGGCACTCCGCGCAGACTAGTATCAAGCGTGCGCTCCGCACTTACGAAAAAGCAATCCAAATCCATATGTATTTTCATAAAGAGATTATTAACTATTTTGACGCTAGAATCGTGAAATATTAAAATAGATTTTAATAAAAGGATTGAGCGATGACGAAAAATATCGTATGTCCCCATTGTTTGCAGGTAAATAAGATTCCTGCCGACAAGGTCATAAGTAAAGCGAATTGCGGTAAATGCAAAGAATCGCTACTTGATACCTATCCAAAAGAGGTCGATGCGGAGGCTTTTAACAAACACGTGGTTAATAACGACATCTTGGTGGTCGCCGACTTTTTTGCCCATTGGTGCGGACCGTGCAAGGCTTTAGCACCCGTGTTTGAGCGAGTGGCTGCGAGTTTGCCGCTTAGAGCACGATTTATAAAGATAGATACCGATAAGCAAAATGCGCTTGCAGGCGGGTTTGCTATCCGCGGCGTGCCGACGATGATACTATTTAAGGGCGGTAAAGAGGTGGAGAGAATCTCCGGTGCGCTAGGGGAGGGGGAGCTAAAAAATTTCCTCCAACGCCATATTTGATGGATTTTTGCAAAGTGAGCGAGAAGCTCAAAGCAATCCTCAAAAAAGAGCATAAACTCCAAAAAGTTCCCGATGCGAAACTCGCAAGCGAGCTTGGGCTAACGACCGTGGCGTTTAGCTATGCCAAAAAGAAAAACAAGGTCCCCGTCGAAAAGGTCGCGCAGCTCTGCGCAAAATACAAGGTCTCGATAAACTGGGTGCTTTACGACCAGCTCCCCGAAGCCCTGCAAGAGCACACCGAATCGCTGATCCGTGTAAAATATTTCAAACACATAAATGCCTCTGCAGGGGGCGGAGCGGAGAATGACGAGGAGATGTGCGAGTATCTCAATATCGATGCAAGAATCGCCGACCTCCTCGGCGGAATCGGGAATCTCAAGAATATCGAATCGCTCAAAGTTTACGGTGATTCGATGGAGCCGCTTTTGAAAGACGGAGCGATTATCTTTATCGATCGGACGAAAAACGATGTCGCCAAAGGGGGTATTTTCGTCCTTAATATCGGGGGTCGCCTCTTTACCAAACGCCTACGCTACAGCGCCGAACAAAAACTCGACCTCATATCCGAAAATACGGTTTATCCAATCGAATCGGTAGATCCGCACTACACGGACATACAAATTTTAGGTAAAGTGGTGGGGAGCGTGGAGGGGATGTAGATAAAAAGAAGCCTTTAGAGGAGTGCGTACCGTGAGATGTTGTCTTCTCTCGTGCGCTCTAGAACAATTCCTTTTTTTGTCATCTCTTTGAGGTTTCTGTGGATAGTATTAAAAGCTATTGCGGGGTTGGATTCTTTGATGTCTTCGTATATTTCTTCGATTGATGCCGTGCCGCGTTTTTTGATACTATTTAGTATCGAGAGCCTTTGCGGCGTGATTTTCATACCGCATTGTTTGAGAGATTTTTGAATATCCACTTTTGCACCTCGCACGCTGAATGGTGAAAGTATAGCAAAAGAGGATAAAAAATATTAACTAATAATTATTTGATAATTTCGATTTTCACTAGAGTTGCGGCTTGATCATAATCGTAGCGTATAGCATACCCTTGCAGAGAGGCGATTGCTTTGATGATAAAAAGCCCGAAGCCAAAACCGCTGGAGCTTTTATGTCGCTTGCTTTTGTCGATTCTCCATTGACTCGCATCGGCATCTTGTAGGGGCAGCGGTTCGCCGCGGTTTGTAAAAGTGATCGAATTGGTATCGTATCGTATAAAAAGCTTTCTGTCGGTGGCATACTTCGCCCCATTTTCTATGAGATTCTTAAAGCAAATCTTCCATAACTCTTTATCACCGCAGATTGTCGCTTCTTCATCGCCTTGGAGCGTTATGAGCTCCGTCGCCTCTATGCCGCTTTTTTCTATAGATTCTTTTAATAGAGTAGCTATCTTTTCGGTCGTTTGATTATTGCTTTGCTGTAGGATGAACATATTTTCAAGGCGGGAAAATTGATCTAGTTGGGCATCAAGACCGCTTAGAATCTGCCCGAGTTTTTCGTGCGTAGTGCTTGAGGGCTCTAGCTTTAAATAAAACATCCCTTTTGCCAAAGGCATCTTCATCTCGTGCATAAATACTTTATTAAACATCTCTCGCGTGTCTATGATTCCTTTGAGCCTGCTAACGGCATTGTTGTAAGAATCTATAAGGCTAGTTATCTCCTTGTATTCGGAGCGCTCGTTTAACGAGGAGAGATCACCCCCTTCGAGTTTTTGGAGTTTATCGTGGATTTTTCCGAGCGGACGGAGCGAATTACGGAGTTTGAGATACAAAAGTGCTTGAGAGAGGAGAAGAAATAAGAAAATAAAGTGAATAAGATAGGGTATCTCTTTGGTTTTTTTGTCTTTGAGAATGATGTCGCCATACGCGCTGTGGAGGTGTAAAAAGCGATCTCCTCTATCGATGAAGACCTCTATCCCTCTCCCTTTTTCCCCTTTTTTGAAGAGGATTTTTTTGTCTTTAGGTATCGCCTCCGTACTTTTTTCCATATCAAATGCACTAAACATCTCATCATCTATTGGAATCCCGTGCGACATCACGGGGTGCAATGAACGCGCTACTTTAAAATAGCGCTCCATATCTTCTTTATACTCTTTTTGCTTTTGCCCTACGAAGAAAAATCCCCACAAAACGAATATGGAAAAACACGAGATGATAAATAAGAATCGCAGTTGTATTAATAAAGAGCTTTTTATTTTATTCCACAAGACGATACCCTCTCCCTCTGATAGATAGAATATGATTTTTATCCGAAAATTTTTTGATTTTATGTCGTATCTTGCTTATAGTCACTTCCAAACTTTTCCCCTCCGTCGCCTGTATCGAAGGTGCACTCCCGAGGAGCTGCTCTCTAGAGGCTACATGCGGAAAGTTTTTTACGAGACACTCCATCACCTCATATTCCGCCCCGTTTAAAAGCATATTTTCGCCCCTAAAAAGTATGTCGCTGCTATTTTTATCTATCGTAAAATCGGGCATTTTAGGCTTAGGGGTGAGATCGCCGCTAGATCTGCGAAGCAGGCTGATGATTCTCGCATAGAGTTCATCGGGATCGTAGGGTTTGGGTAGGTAGTCATCCGAGCCTAGTTGCAGACCGAGCACTTTATCGCCCACACTGCCGCGTGCGGAAGATATGATGATAGGAATAGCGCTCTTGGCGCGGAAGCGTTTACACACCTCTAATCCGTCCATCCCCGGTAATCCCAAATCTAAAAGGACGAGCGAATAGTCGGCGAGATTTTCCGCTAGCGCCATATAAGGGTCGTAGCAGATAGAAGATTCTATGCTTCTAGTTTTTAGAAAACCGCTAATAAGCTCGGCAAACTCGGGATCGTCCTCGACGATAAGTACTCGCGTCATCAAAAACCTTAGATTTTATTATTGCTAATTTTATCCGCTAAACCCTTTTTTTGCTCGCTTGTGAGTATAGAAAATATTTTTTCCAAGAAATCTGCATGCATCGCTAACATCTCCTCTTGCTCCGCTTTGGCTGTCTTGATAAAGCTTTTTTTGTCAAAGTTTCCGTTTTTGTCTAGCGAAAGACTCGGAGGGTTTTTTGTTTCGCTTTTTTCTAACATCGCCTCTCTATTCTCAAACATTACTTTCCGTAACGCTTTTTCTTGCTCTTTGTCAAGCTCCATATCTCGCAATAATGACATTATCGCATGCATAGACATCATATCACCGCCTCGCATATCCCCTTTGCGCCCTTTGTCGCACATACCGCCTTTTGTGTTTGATTGGCATGTTGTTTCGGGAGATTTTTTGCCACACCCTTCAAACCCTTCTCCCATTGCTCCTTTTGCATAGAGCAATCCGCCTCCAAGCAGTGTCGCTAAAACCGCGCTAATAATTACTTTTTTCATATCGAACTCCTTTTATTTATTTTGCAGGGCAGGTAGCCCGCCGCCGTTTCTTTTCACGATAGAAGTATATTGACTGTCGTTAAGCCCATTTTAAAGAGAGGTTAAATGAAGTTAAATGTAAATCACGCTATCCTTATATTACTTTATCTAATTACTTAAGGAAGTTGTTTGGAGGAGATAAAAACCCCTCTTGTTGCGGTTGATGGGATTATAGAGCTATACAACGAACATGATGATTTTAAAGGTATCGTATTTATCGAAAGAAAGAATCCCCCACTTGGCATAGCGCTTCCGGGCGGTTTTGTCGATATGGGTGAAAAGGTAGAAGATGCGCTTGTGCGCGAGATGAAAGAAGAGACCGATTTGGATGTAGAGATAAAATCGCTCCTCGGTGTCTACTCCGATCCCACGAGAGATGAGCGTTTTCATACGGTTTCTATAGTTTATATATGTAGAGCCGTTGGGATTCCCGTAGCAAAAGACGATGCGAAAAGGGTTTTTGTCTACAAGATAAGCGATATTCCGCTTGAGGAGCTGGTATTTGATCATAAGGCTATTATCGAGAACTATTTTCTCCACTTATTAAAAAAATAGTTTTTTATAAATTCCTGTTAAAACTAATTTATTTTTTTAAGAATTCCTGCCGAATCTCGCTACTTTTTATTCAAATAATTTATAACTTAAAAAAATTTATCAAAAGAGTATTTTTGTATCATTGATTTATAATATTGATAAGTAAA
>CAZCQG010000068.1:0-7417 GCA_964500775.1 uncultured Campylobacterales bacterium | reverse complement strand
TTTACCACACAAAAAATGGAGCTGATTCTCAAAGTCCACGATTATCTCGCAACGATAGGAGAGATAGGAGATGTACAATCTTTCGCGACGATTCTAAAGATTGGGAAGATTTTGAACGAAGGGAAAGAGCTTGATAGCTTCAAACTCGGGCTGCTCTATACGCAGCTCCCCGATGAGTATAGAAATATCATCATAGCTCCTTATATCAATATCGATGAAAACGAAGTACGATTTGCGACACGGGTGGTTGATTCTGATCCCAATCTAAGAAGGGACGAGTTGATAAAAAAACTTCAGAGTGATTTGCAAAACATAGTCCCCAAAGAGGTCGCGGAGTTTAGAATCTCAAATCTTATGGTGCTCTACAACAATATGCTTCAGTCGTTGTTTGATTCGCAAATAAAGACGATGGGTTTTGTGGTGCTTATCTTATACATAATGTTTTTGGTGCTCTTTAGAAGTATCCTTGTAGCGTCTATTGCGATGGTCTCAAACATCATTCCTATCGGGATAGTGTTTGGGATAATGGGGCTAAGCGGCATACCGCTTGATATTATGACCATCACCATCGCCGCTATTTCGATAGGAATCGGAGTGGATGATACGATACACTATATCCATCGATATAAAGAGGAGTTTATGAAAGATAGAGACTACATCGCGGCGATGGAGCGCTCACATGCTAGCATTGGTTATGCGATGTATTATACGACGCTTGTGGTGGTCATCGGATTTTCGATACTCGTGTTATCGAATCTCATTCCGACTATTTATTTCGGAGTGTTGACCGCACTAGTTATGATAAGTATGCTCTCTTCCGCACTCATACTTTTGCCGAGGCTTTTGATCACCCTTAAGCCTTATGGCAAAGGGGTTTAACTACACTGTGTGATTCCTAGTTTGCACAAAACATCTTCAAAAAGCGCACCTGCGTCCTTGTCGTAGTCATCTTCAAATTCGATGTAAAAAGCACATTTGTTGGGTTCATTTTTGTAACAGTTTTCGTAAACTTTTGGTGCCGTCCCGCTTCTTTCCACTGCGTCATCGATAACTTTTTGAACCTTTTCTCTATCGTCGGTATCTTTAAAAAACACTATTTGAAGCCCTTCATACCGCTCTTCTCTTCTATAATACGCTTTGATTTTCTTCTCTTCCATTATCGACCCTTCGCAAAAGTTGAGGTCATTTTAGTAAAATATCACTTTCAAAAAAAGAATTTTTTAGAAAGGATAGCAATGGAGTGTCCGTTTACGACTATCAATGAAAATACCGAAACAATTGATAAAACATTAGAGAACTCAAAAAAGATCGCGATAATAGGACTTTCTCCTGATGTGGACAAAGCGAGCAATATGGTCGCACGCTATCTTATAGAACAAGGGTATACCATATTTCCTATCTATCCCAAAGGGGATGAGATACTGGGGAGAAAAGTGTATAGGAGTTTAAGCGAGATAGAGGAGAATGTCGATATAGTGAATGTTTTTAGAAAAGGGGATGCGCTTCCTGCGGTGCTAGATGAGGTACTCAAGATAGGAGGGATTCCTTGTATATGGGCGCAACTCGGAGTGGTTCACGACGAGACCGCACTCAAAGCGAAAGAAAGAGGGTTGGTATTTATCCAAAATAAATGTATTAAAATAGAACATCAAAGGCTACGAAGTAAATGATCGAATTATCAAAAATTATTGAAGCACACGAGCGGCTTTCAAAGATTCTGCAAAAGACAAAATTAGCATACGCGCCGTTTTTATCCCAAAAAACCGATGCCAACATCTATATAAAAAAAGAGAATCTCCAACACACCGGCTCTTTTAAGATTCGAGGGGCGTTTAATAAGATAGCGACCTTGAGCGATGCCGAGCGAAACAAAGGGGTCATCGCGGCAAGTGCAGGGAATCATGCCCAAGGGGTCGCATATAGCGGGAGTTTTTTCGGTATCAGGGCGGTCATAGTGATGCCCGAAGCCACGCCGCTGCTCAAGGTGACGGGGTGTAGGAATCTCGGAGCGGAGGTGATACTGCATGGCGATAATTACGACGAAGCCTATGCGTATGCTAGGGCGTACGGCGAAAAAGAGGGGTTGAGTTTTGTCCATCCGTTTGCCGACGAAGAGGTGATGGCGGGACAGGGGACTATCGCGCTAGAGATTTTAGAAGAAAAAAAAGATATTGATACCGTGGTCATCCCCGTAGGCGGCGGCGGGCTTATCAGCGGTATGGCTTCTGCGTACAAACAGATGCATCCAAAGACAAGAATCATCGGCGTTTGCGCCAAAGGTGCCCCCGCGATGTATGAATCGTTCCAAAAAGGGGAAGCGATAGATTCCCTCTCCGTAAGAACCATAGCCGATGGGATTGCTGTGCGAGACACTTCGCCGAAGAATCTAGAGTACATCAAAGAGTGTGTCGATGAGCTAGTCCTAGTAGATGATGAAGAGATCGCGAATGCTATTTTATTTCTTTTGGAAAAACAAAAACTCGTAGTCGAAGGAGCGGGAGCGGCCGGAGTCGCTGCGTTATTGCACGATAAAATAGCCCTCAAAAAAGATGAAAAAGTAGCGGTTGTCCTTAGCGGCGGAAATATCGACGTGACGATGCTCTCCGTCATCATCCAAAAAGGGCTTATCAAATCGAGCCGCAAGATGAATCTCCTTATCACATTGGTTGACAAGCCGGGCAGCCTCAAAGGGCTAACCGATATATTCACCTCCCTTTCGGCAAATATCGTCTCTATTGGATACGACAGGACATCCACTACGCTTGCTTACGGCGATGCGAATGTCACGATTGCCCTAGAGACAAAAGGCGAAGAGCACCAAGAGGATATTCGCAAGAGCCTAAGCGCACATAAATATAGATTTGAAGAGATTCGCTAGGTATGTATTTTCATTTCGGGAGAAAAGAGTTTTACGCGCTCCTTTTTCTCCATACCGTATCCCTATTTTTTGTGATCCCCTCACTCTCTATTTCTCCGAGTGAAGCAAGAATCCTCTACGAAGATAACGACATTGCGAGATATGTTTTGCAAGGATTTTTTGCACTTTTTGAGAAGAGCGACTATGCGTTGCGACTACCGTTTTTACTTTTGCACGTGGTAAACGGGGTTTTGTTTTTTGAGGTCGGGAGATATTTTTTCAAAAAAGAGAAAGATGCTTTTTTTGCTTCGATATTATTCTTGATGTTACCCGGTGTAAATAGCGCGGCACTTTTGGTCTCAAAAGCAGGAATCATTATTTTTGCTACATTGCTTTTTTTGTATTTTTATTTTCGGTACGGAAAAATCTCCTATCTGCTTTTGATTGCTATGATGCTCATCGATAATGCTTTTGCAACTTTATTATTGGCTATGAGCGTGTATGCCGCGGCAAACAAAGACGGAAGGCTCCTTGGTTTTTCCGTAGTGCTTTTCTCTCTTTCGATGTATATTCACGGATTTGACACGGGCGGCAAACCCAAAGGGCATTTTATAGATACGTTAGGAATCTACGCTGCTGTTTTTTCACCCTTGTTGTTTGTCTATTTCTTTTACTCCATCTATCGAACACTCATCAAAGAGCAGAAAAACATTCTATGGTTTATCGTAGCCACGGCGATGTTTTTGTCTCTCGCCCTCTCTTTTCGACAAAGAATCCATATAGAAGATTTTGCTCCGTTTTTAGTCGTAGGAACACCTTTGCTTGTCAAAACATTTTTTGACGGATACAGAGTGCGACTGCCCCAGTTTCGGACAAGATACAAAAATATATCGTACTTGGTGTTGTTCTCTTTGGTGTGTAACACCTCTTTGCTTTACGGCAATAAATATCTCTACTACTTTATGGAGAATCCTAAAAAACATTTCGCCTATAAACTCCATTACGCAAAACCTCTTGCGGATGCTTTAAAAAAAGAGGGGATAGATTATGTGCAGACAAGTGATAGAGATTTGCAGTACCAACTAAAATTTTACGGAATCACGCAAGGGAATCAATACAGAATCGAAGAGCAATTATTCAACGAATCCGATCAAAAGGTTTCGATTCTTTACAATCGCCAAGAAATAGCAACCTTTTATGTTTCAAAAATAAACATATAACATTCTTCCTCCCCGAATTGCATTACTTCAGCTTTCAAAATATATTACAAAATGTTACAATTATCCAAATTTACCCCAAGGAGATGCTATGGCTCAAAGAGCAATAAGAGAGTACGACGGAAAAGCCCTGTTCTCTAAGCATTGGGAGAACTACTTTAGTGGTTTTCACTATGGCTTTAAATCTGTACTTGTTACCAGCGGTGACGAATTACGACAAAAGGCAAAAGAACACGGTTTTGAATGGCTCAAACAAGAACCGCTTGTCGCAAAACCCGATATGCTTTTCGGAAAACGAGGAAAAAACGGCCTTGTGCTTTTTAAAAAAGAGAAGCCAGGCGACGTAGACCTTGAGACAGCGGCAAAGTGGATAGATTCAAAGAATAGTCACGAGACGGTATTGCTTTCAGGACAAAAAGGGGTGCTTACCCATTTCGTAGTAGAACCCTTCACACCGCATAGCCAAGACCAAGAATACTACATCTCCGCGACTACCGTCGGCGAAGATGATGTCCTTTATATGTCCGCAGAAGGCGGTATGGAAGTTGAAGAAGGTTGGGAAGAGAAGGTAAACGAGGTAGCTATACCTATTAATATGGATGATGCGAATATCGAACATATGATACGTGCAAAAGTACCTACCGGAATCCCTGCGAAAAACAAAGAGCAGTTCATCGCGTTTGCCGAGCAGTTTTTTAAATTCTACCGAGATATGAACTTTGCATACCTTGAGATCAATCCGATTGTTATGCTTGACAATAACGAGATGGCGATTCTTGACCTTGTCGCGAGATTGGACGATACCGCCGGATATTTGATGAGTGAAAAATGGGGCGAAATAGAATATCCGACGGCGTTTGGTATGGAAGACCAATCACCGGAAGAGAAAGCCATAGCAGAGGCGGATGCAAAAAGCGGTGCAAGCTTGAAACTTACGGTACTCAATCCGATGGGGAGAATCTGGACAATGGTCGCAGGCGGGGGTGCATCGGTGGTTTATGCCGACACGATAGCAGACCTTAGCGGCGATGTGAGCGATTTGGCTAATTACGGCGAATACAGCGGCGGTCCTACGACCGGCGAGACGAAGTTCTATGCCGAAACGGTGTTAGACCTTATGACGCGACACAAAGATCCTAAAGGGAGAGGCAAGATACTCATCATCGGGGGCGCGATTGCCAACTTCACCGATGTTGCCAAGACGTTTACGGGAATCATTCAAGCGTTTGAGACATACGCGGAAAAAATGAAAGCGGTAGGGACAAAAATTTATGTTCGACGCGGAGGACCGAATTATGAAAAAGGTCTTAAAGACATTAAAGAGGCAGCCGATAGATTAGGACTCTATATAGAAGTATACGGACCCGAGACGCACGTCACCGACATCGTCAGAATGGCATTAGAGAACAAGTAAGGGGAGAATGATGGGAGCACTATTTACTAAACAAACACAAGCAATATTCTGGAATAACAACAAAAGTGCAATTCAAAGAATGCTTGATTACGATTACGTCATCCAAAGAGAGAAGCCTTCCGTTGCGGCTATCATAGCACCGACTGCAGGCGGAAATTTCGATAAGTTTTTCTGGGGTCCGGATGAGATTATGATTCCTACCTACAAAAGTACCGCAGATGCAGTGAAAGACTTCCCGAAGGCAGACGTACTACTGAACTTCGCTTCATTTAGAACGGCGTATGACGTGACCATGGAAGCAATCGCGCTCAAAGGGCAGTTTAAAACCATCATGGTGACGGCCGAAGGGATTCCCGAGAGAATGGCTAGAAAAATGAATCAGGCGGCGCGCGATGCGGGCGTTGTGGTCATAGGTCCTGCAACCGTCGGCGGAATAGCTCCGGGCGCGTTTAAAATCGCAAACGTAGGCGGTACTATTGAAAACATCATCAGTTCAAAATTGCATAGAGCAGGCTCTTGCGGTCTTGTGACAAGAAGCGGGGGTCTATTTAACGAGCTTAGCAACATCATCTCCATCAATGCAGACGGTATTGCAGAAGGTGTAGCGATAGGCGGCGATAGATTCGTAGGGAGCGTATTTATCGACAACCTTCTTAGGATGGAAAACAACCCGCAAGTAAAATATATGGTACTTTTAGGCGAAGTGGGTGGAACCGAAGAGTACAAAGTGATCGAAGCGGTAAAAAGCGGCAAGATCAAAAAACCGATTATTGCATGGTGCATAGGGACTATCGCGAAACATTTTGCTAGCGGCGTACAATTCGGGCATGCGGGTGCGAGCGCAAATGCCGATGCAGAAACTGCGGCCGCCAAAAATAAGGCGATGGCGGAAGCGGGTATTTATGTTCCCGAGAGCTTTAACGACCTCCCGCATACCATAAAATCGGTATATGAAAAACTAAAAAACGAAGGTGTGGTTGCCGAGATAGCGGAGCCTGAGCTGAAAACCGTACCTAAGGTGCGAAGAAGCAAAGAGTTTATCTGTACGATAAGCGACGACAGAGGCGAAGAGGCAAATTATTGCGGAATCCCTATCTCACAAGTAGCAACTCCTGACACAGGCTATTCCATAGGCGATGTAATGGCGCTTCTATGGTTTAAGAAAAAATACCCGAAATGGGCAACAAACTTTATCGAGACCGTTGTAAAAACAGTAGCGGATCACGGTCCTGCGGTTTCGGGTGCACATAACGCAAAAGTAACCGCTCGTGCAGGTAAAAATATCACCGATTGCGTCATCAGCGGGATTCTTACTATAGGACCTAGATTTGGCGGCGCGATAGACGGTGCGGCGAAGTATTTCAAATACGGCTTCGAGCAAAATATGAGCCCGAGTGAATTTATAGAATATATGAAAAAACAAGGGGTGCCTATCCCGGGAATCGGACACAGAATCAAATCGGTAAGGAATCCCGACCTAAGGGTAAGCGGTCTCAAAAAATATGCGAGCGAGCATTTCCCTAAAACGGAATTATTGAATTTTGCACTTGAAGTTGAAAAACTTACCACATCTAAAAAAGATAGCCTTATCTTAAACGTCGATGGATGTATAGGGTGTTTGATGGTGGATATGTGGCACTCACTCGGATACAAAGAGGATGAGATAGATACATTTATTGATGCAGGGGCACTCAATGCGTTCTTTATTCTCGGAAGAACAATCGGGTTTATCGGGCACGCGCTTGATGAAAAAAGGCTTGCAATGCCTATGTATAGGCATCCATGGGATGATATACTTTACCAAATCGAAGAGGCTGAGGAGCTTTAAAAGCTTCTCTCCTCGCATTATTTTTAATTTTCTACACTTTTTTCCAATTTCCCCCCAAAAACCTCTTGACATCCAAATAATTTTCTACTATAATTCCACTC
>CAZCQG010000067.1:0-7834 GCA_964500775.1 uncultured Campylobacterales bacterium | reverse complement strand
CCGGGAATCGGAGTGAACACCTACGAAATAGCCGGAGAGCGGCTAGGTGTAGTAAATCTGATGGGACATTACGGTATGCCCCAAGTTGATAATGTCTTTATCGCGGCGAAAAAAGTCGTTTCCATATTGCAAGAGCAAGGGATAAAAAACATATTTATCGATTTTCACGCAGAAACCACAAGTGAAAAAGGGGCGATGTTTGCGATGCTCAAAGGGGAAGTAAGTGCGATACTGGGGACGCACACCCATATCGGGACGGATGATCTGACGATCGATAAAGGGACACTTTTTGTAAGCGACGTGGGTCTAAGCGGTTGTAGGGACGGAGTGATCGGGATGGAGAGTTCTACGCCGGTGAGGCGCTTTTTGACGGGACTTCCCGGAAAATTCGATATTCCCGAAAAATGTAAAAGGATATTGCAAATAGTCGTTTTTGAGTTGTGTGAGGGAATCTGTATAGAAGCAAGAAAAATTAAAATCTACGATAAACCTAAGCGCCTTATGGAGCAGCGCGCATTTGTAGAATCTTAAGGGCTTTTAGAGTTGCACTTAATAGAGTCGAAAATGTACTATTTCGCTTTTTGATCCTATCCGCATAGGTGGTCCCCAAAATCCGGCGCCGCTTGATACGAATACTTTTCCGATGTTTTCAACCTCGTGCAAACCATAGATAAAGGGTTGCTTGAGTTTTACAATGTATCCAAACGGATAAATTTGCCCGCCGTGCGTATGACCGCTTAAAACAAGATCGGCTTTTTGGTTTTGCAGGAGCCCTATACTTTGCGGCTGGTGGGCGAGGAGTATAGTCGTCCCCTCTTGTGCTCCTTGAAAGCTCTTTGCTACGTCTATTTGTAAATCCTCTTTGCCGAATATATCGCTTAGACCTACGATATTTATCTCTTCTCCCTTAATATGGAGTTTTATGTTTTGATTGACAAGAACATTGAAACCGATTTTGGAAAAATACTCCATCCAGTACTTAGGGGAATGGAACATCTCGTGATTCCCCAAAACAAAAAAAACACCTTGTTTTGCCTCTATTTTTTTCAGCAAATCAACGGTTTGGAGTATGTTTTTCGGAGTATCGTCTATGATGTCGCCGACTAAAAATACCATATCGGGGTGCAAGGTATTAATTTTATCTACGGTGTCCGAAACATATGCAGAATCAACCAAACCCCCGATATGTAAATCACTTATCATAACTGCATCTATAGGTGTATCAAGCATAGGAAGGTCTATGGATACTTCAGTCAGCACCGTGCCGCGTAGTTGGTTGAGCGTGCCGTAGAGGAGAGTGGCGAAAAAGAGCGTTACGATCGCAAGGTCGACATATTTTTTGAACGCTAAATGTTTCAATGCGATAAGGGCAATAATTATGAGTTCGTAGGAGAGGGCAAATATAAAAAGTAAAAAGCCAAAGCCAATGGCGATAGATAGCGTATAAAACAATAAGTCGCTTTTCTCTTCGTAACCCCTGTAAAACATATATGCGACCACGAGAAAAAAATTGACGATAGCAAGAGCGGTCAGTAGGCGTATTGCGAGTTTTGGAAGTAGTAGTCTATAAATAAAGCGTTTAATACCGTAATACGTAAAGAGGGCAAAAAAAAGGAGAAAGACGGAGAGAAAGAGAAATTTCGGAAGCATCTCTCTGCTACGCTTTTATGTCTTTATATTTCTCTTTTATCTCGATAAATTTCTTGATGTTTTTAAAGAAAATGTCAATAAGAATCGGATCAAATTGCTTCCCCCGCTCATCAATCATATAGGCCAATATCTCATCAACATCCCACGCTTTTTTATAGACCCTATCAGTTCCAAGTGCATCAAATACGTCTGCAATTGCGATGATTCTGCCGTATATGTGAATCTCATCTTCTTTGAGCCCATCGGGATACCCTTTGCCGTCCCAACGTTCATGGTGCTCTTTTGCGATAATCGCGGCGGCTTTTATGATAGGACGGTTGGAGACTTTGAGCATCTCATATCCTAGCAAAGAGTGTTTTTTTATAGTCGCAAACTCGTTTTGAGTGAGGGCGGCAGGTTTGTTGAGTATCTTGTCGGGAATAGCGATTTTGCCGATGTCATGGAGCGGCGATGCGGTTTTTATGAGGGTTGCCTCCTCTTCGCTCATCCCTATGAGTTTGGCAAAAAGATACCCGTATTCCGAAACTCTTTTAACATGCATACCGGTCTCTTGCGATCTAAATTCCCCGATCGTACCCACGGTCTGCACCAACTCTTTTTGCGTCTCAAAAATCTCTTTATTGAGTTTGGAGAGTTCCGTCACGTCGTGACTTATCGCCATATACTCTACGACTTTTCCTGCGGTATCGAGTATGGGTGCGATAGTGATGTCGATATAGTAGTCGTCTCCGTTTTTCTTTTTATTTCGAATGACGCTTTTCCATGGTTTGAGATTGGAAATGCTCAACCACATATCTTTGTATAGGGTGTCGGAGTTGTCGGGATGGCGTATGATATTGT
This sequence comes from uncultured Campylobacterales bacterium, assembly GCA_964500775.1. Lineage (GTDB taxonomy): Bacteria > Campylobacterota > Campylobacteria > Campylobacterales > CAZCQG01 > CAZCQG01. The sequence goes on along the minus strand of CAZCQG010000067.1, from coordinate 5,344 downwards.
GGTTTTTTCCTATAAGCTCTTCACGCGAGTATCCCGATAACTCACAAAATTTTTCATTTACATAGGTGATGATCGCGTCTTTATTTGTTCTAGAGTATGCCGTACTTGCGTCTATAGTTTTTTCATATTCTTTTATAAGATTGATTTTCTCTTTTAGTCCTTCGCTTTTATCGACGAGCTGCTTTTCGAGAATCTCCCGATAATTTTCGAGCTCGGTAATATCGTGTCTGATTCCTAAATACTCGATAACGTTGCCGTTTTCGTCGAGTACGGGCATAATAAGCGCATCGACGATATACGTACTCCCGTCTTTTTTTCTATTTTTTACGATGCCGCGCCACGGCTTTCCTGATTGTATCGATTTCCACAAACCTTTAAAAGCCGATGAGGGCATATCGGGGTGCCTGATGATATTATGCGGTTTCCCTAAAAGCTCTTCTTCGCTGTATCCGCTTGTTTCACAAAATTTGGAGTTTACGTACTTTATAATCCCCCTTGGATCTGTTTTGGAGACGATATTGGATTGATCGACCGCGTCTTTGTATTGCAATAAAAGCATATGGTAGATTTCCCGCTTTTGTATCAAAAACAACACTACGCCGATAAAAATCGTGAAAATCACCCCTTTGGTTATATACTCCAGTAATACTTGCAGATAATAAAAATTTTTCTTATATTTGACGAGGTAGCCGATATTTTCTCCATTGACGTTGGTGAGACGCTCAAACATAACGGTGTAATAATTAAACTCTTCATCACTAATAAGTTGTAGAAAGCTTTTTCCTTTCTCAAGCGGCAGATTAGTCTCGCTTAAGAGTTTATCTAGTTTTGGGACAAGGGCAATGTTTTCTATACTGTTTACTACTATCTTATACTCGATGTAATCATTAGACATGTCGGATTCTCTTAAATTGTCAAGTTCGTATTTCTCTTTGAAATACTTCTTGTTTATTATTGCGCTGTAATACGAGGGGGAAATGGTATTGAGCTTTTTTAAAATATTTTCAAACGGTATGGATGCTTCGATGCTTCCTAAAGCAACGCCGTTTGCAATGATAGGACGGACGAGACGATACCCCGTAAAGTACTTTCCTACTTCGTATCCCGCGATGGTTTTTTGATTATCTTGAGAGATGTTTATAGAGGGGCGTACATCTTTGAGACTATCGCCGTAGACTTCGGGATTGTGGAATCTAATGAGACTTTTTTTATCGGCGGTATGAATGTGCAATAGAGTAACGCCAAGCTCGCGGAGTTGATAATAATCAAGATTTAGAGTTTGCAGTAATTTATCGTGCTCTTTTTTGAGATTCTCACCAGAGGTATTGCGCAGCGCTTCAAGCACCTCTTTTTTTGAGGCTATTTCGGAGGTCTTGATGTCTAAAACCTCGCCGTAAAAAGAGACGACGTTTTTAAACTCTTTCTGAAAAATAGCCATCTTTTCATCGGTATCGTATTTGACAAACTTTGAAAAATCATATTGAAGATAGATGAGAACGGGGATGGTGAATGCAAAAAACGATAACGTGTATTTATTTAAGAATGTGTGAATCTTATCCATGTGCAATTATCCTGTTCCTTCCGTTGTGCTTTGCTTCGTAAAGTGCCTTGTCGGCTAAAATATGCATCTCTTGTCCATCATGTATCTCTTGCCCCTTTCTAGTTACCAAACCGAGTGAAATGGTAAGATACTTACTGACGGGGCTCGATTTATGTTCAATCTCTAATTCTTCGATATTTTTTCTAAGTGTATCGGCGAGAATAAAACTCTTTTTTTCGTCAAGATCGCAAAAGATTATAGCAAACTCTTCCCCTCCGATTCTGAAAATATAATCTGAAGAGCGATTTAGGGAGGATTTTATCGTTTTCGCTACTTTTTTCAACACCTTGTCCCCTTCTTTGTGACCGTAAGTGTCATTATAGAGTTTGAAGAAATCGACATCAAAGATCGCAAGCGTAAGATACTTGTTGTCTCTTTTGGCTCTTGAAAGCTCTTTTGGGAAGGTGGTGTTGAAAAATCTTCTGTTGTATACCGACGTGAGGTTATCGGTGATGGAGAGCTCTCGTATCTTGATCTTGTCGGTGATGTCATGACGTATCGAGGTGTAGCCCGTAATCTCCCCGTTTTTATCAAAATTCGGGGTGATCGTAGCAAATACCCAGTAGTAGCCCCCGTCTTTCTTTTTGTTCTTGACTTCACCGCTCCAAATTTTGCCGCTTTTTATCGTCTCCCACATCTCCTTAAAGACGTTTGCCTGCATATCAGGATGTCGTACGATGCTATGCGGCTGTCCGACGAGCTCTTCTTTCGCGTAGCCGCTGATGTCTGAAAATGCGTTTGAGGCATAGGTGATGATGCCGTATAGATCGGTGGAGGATATGATGATATTTTTATCTATTAACTCGACGTATTCATTTATCTTTTGATTGGTGATTTCTAATCTATTAAAAGCATCTTGGAGATCTTTTGTTTTTTCTTCTATTTTTGCATTGAGAAGCTCTTTATTGAGTTCTTGTGCGGTTATATCGTGCCTGATTCCGATGTATTCGAGTATATTTCCTTTGGAATCTATAATAGGGATGATGGTCGCATCTACGATATAGGTATCGCCGTTTTTCCCTTTATTTTTGACTACTCCTTTCCATATTTTTCCCGAGCGGATAGTCTCCCACATCTCTCTAAACGCCTCTTTGGGCATATCGGGATGGCGCAAAATATTGTGCTGTTTTCCGACGAGCTCTTCTTTGGAGTAGCCCGATATTTTGCAGAGTTGCTCATTTGCATAAGTGATTTTGCCGCTTAGATCCGATTTGGAGAGAATCGTACTTTTATCGACGGCTAGTTTGTATTGCTCTAGAAGCGTTTTTACGTTTTCAAAGTCTTCTGTTTTTGTAGATGTCATCTCTTTGCAAACTCCATTCTTCCGCCGTTGTATTTTTTTGTAAAGAATAAGCGATAAAATATCACATATAAATTTATTTTATGATTAAGAAGGAAACCCTTGAATAGATTGCAGTACCAAACCTCGCCGTATTTAAAGATGCACGCAAATAATCCCGTAGACTGGTATCCATGGGGTTTGGAGGCGTTTAGCAAGGCAAAAAACGAAGAAAAGCCCATTTTCCTATCGATAGGATACAGTAGTTGTCACTGGTGCGGAGTGATGGAAGAAGAGATATTTCAAAAAGATCGATTCGCGCAGTTGCTCAATGAAAATTTTGTTTGCATCAAAGTAGATAGAGAAGAGCGTCCCGACATTGATCGGTATTTTCAAGAAGTATATTTTATTTTCAACAAAAAAGGGGGAGGGTGGCCGACATCGATTTTTCTCACCCCGAGCGGGAAGCCGTTTTATGCCGCTACGTACATACCTCCCGAAGATTCGTACGACCTCATCGGCTTTGAGCGTTTGATTCAAATGCTTCTTAATGGATTTAGGTCAAATGCAGAAGTGATCGAATCCGAAGGGGGAAAAATCGTAAAAGCCCTCGCCCATCAGCCGAAGAAAAAAAGCTCAATCAATTTTAACATCGACGTAGCGATTGAAGAATCGATACTACGGAGCGGAGACTTTGCGTATGGCGGAATCCTCGGTGCACCGAAATTCCCGCATAGCGGAATCTATCTTTTGTTGTTGGGTGTTTTGAGTAGGCGTAATGACGATAAGCTTCGGTCATATCTAGAGGTTTCGCTAGATGCTATGGTGCGAGGGGGTTTTTGGGATTGGGTAGAGGGAGGTTTTTGTAGGTATAGCGTCGATGAGGAGTGGAGCGTCCCCCACTTTGAAAAAATGTTGTATGACAATGCACTATTATGTGAGGTATATATCAGGGCATACGGTTTTACAAAGAAGAATCTCTATCTTGAAATCGCAAAATCAATCCTCTACTTTTTGGATGAAAAAATGGAGTGCGAAGGACTTTTCTTAAGTGCCCTCGCCGCTGATTCGGCTATCGAAGGACAAAAAATCGAGGGCGGCTACTATACGTTTGAATTTGAAGAGCTTGATACCTTGCTCGGTGAAACACGACTAAAATCAATAGGGGTGAGCAAGGAGGGGAATTTTCACGGAAGAAATATCGTGAGGCTAGATGAGGTTTCGGCGTATGAAGAGATGTTTCCGACATTTGAGAAATTAAAAAAATTGAGAGAGGGGAGGGAATATCCGTTTGTTGATTATAAAATCATCCTCTCTTGGAATGCGATGGCACTCAAATCGATACTTCTTCTCTCCTATGTTTTACCCGAGATTCGGGAGAATGCTTTGAGGGTTGTAGATACGTTACTGGAGCGATTTTATTTCGGAGGGATGCTGTATCACTGTACCGTCCCCGAGGAGAATCCCGAAACAGAAGCTTTTTTGGAGGACTATGCTTACTTATGCGATGCTCTGTATGAAGGGTATATGCTCTCATTGGACGAGCGTTATCTGCATCTCTTTTTAGAAATTGTGCAAAAAGGGACGGAAGAGTTATATAGCGATGGACATTGGATTATGTGTACACACGGAATCTCGGTTGAAGCGCAAACACAAGATGATTCGTATCCTTCTTCCGTGGGGATGATGTTGCGCTCGCTACTGCGTACATATTGCCATACGGGTGAGGAGAAAATGCGAAAAATCGTAACGGATACGTTAGAGGAAAACGGACATATGCTACAAAACCATCCGCTTTTCTTTTCCTCTTTAAGCGAGGTGTTGCAATACTTACAAGGAGAGACGCTTTATGTGAAAGCTACTAAAGAGAATCTGCAAACACTTCTTGATAGTACGCGTATCCGATGCCATAAACTACTCGCCGTTGCAATCGCGGAAAGCGCGGATGTGGAGATTTGCACTCTTGATGCGTGTATAGGGAGATTTGATTTAGAGAGTGCGCGGGATATGCTTGTTGATAGAGGTACTTTATGATTAAGTCGATTATTTTTGTCTGTTTGGGAAACATTTGCCGCTCTCCTTTGGCAAAAGGGGTGGCGATAAAGCTTAGTAACGAGCTGGGGCAAGATTTAATGATAGATTCTGCGGGTACTAGTGCATATCATATAGGCGAAGCTCCTTGCAAAAGCTCCATCGAGTTAGCGGCTAGAGAGGGGATAGATATAAGCGGATACAGGGCGAAACAGTTTGAAAAGAGTCATCAAGACGCTTTTGATTTGGTGGTGGCTATGGATAATAACAATTTGACCACTTTACAACGTTTCGGAGTTCCGCCCCAAAAGCTTCTGTTGCTTGGTGATTTCGGTTTTTCAGGGGCTGAGGTGCGCGATACTTACTATATCGATGACAACGGTAAATTAAAAGATATATATGGCATCATAAATTCGGCTATAATTAATTTGTTC
>CAZCQG010000066.1:0-7973 GCA_964500775.1 uncultured Campylobacterales bacterium | reverse complement strand
CTCAATATCGCGGCAAAACTAGGATACAAATATCCGAAGAAAAACAGAGACGTTATTTTGAAATCTCTGCTCAAAGATATTGAGGGAGACGGTCGCGAGGAAGAGGCTATCGGGCTATTTTCGGAATTTTTTGCAGAGAAAAAAGAGGAATACTCCAAAATGCTTCGGGTCTATCCGGAATCTGCCTCCCTATTCGGGGCGTGGCTTGCGAAAATCGAGGTTATGGAAAATATTTTTCAAAATATAAAAAGTAGTGTTACAAAGTGAAACATTATTTAACATTTTAATAAAAAGAGAAAAAATAATTATGAAAAAACCACTTACTTACGGAGATGTAGCAAATCCAAACAACAGAGCGGCATATGCTAAAAAAGTGATAGCCGTCACGAGCGGAAAGGGGGGCGTGGGTAAAAGCACCGTGTCAAGCAATCTCGCCGTCGCACTAAAGCAAGAAGGATATAAGGTCGGTTTATTGGATGCGGATGTGTATGGACCCGATATTCCTAGGATGTTTCAAGTGAGCGACGAGCGACTCAAATGGGGCGAGGGGGAGAAGGAGAATAAAATGCTTCCGGTGATCAACTACGGCGTAAAGCTGATGTCGGTGGGGATGACCCTCCCCGAAGACGATACGCCGCTTATTTGGAGGAGTTCGGTGGCAATCTCCGCACTCATTCAGTTCCTAGAAGATGTCGATTGGGAAGAGCTGGATTTCTTAATCATTGATATGCCTCCGGGTACGGGCGACGTGCAGCTTACTATGGCGGAAGAGCTACCCATAAGCGCGGCTTTGATAGTGACTACACCCCAAACGGTATGCAAAGACGACGTAAACAGGGCAGTACGAATGTACAAAGACTTAAATATAAAAATAGGGGGAATTGTTGAAAATATGAGTTATTTTGTAGCCCCCGATACGGGAAATGTCTATTATCTATTCGGAAAAGACGGCGCTAAAGAGATAGCTATGAGATATGACGTACCTCTGCTTGCCCAAATACCTTTTGTCATGAGCATACGAGAAGGGGCGGACAATGGAGAAATAGCGGTTGCTTGCGGCGACGAAACGGTTAAAAATGCGTATAAATTAATGGCGAAGAATCTTTTGGATTCTATGGGGGCGAAACTCTAGTCCGTAGAGTAGAGATACCCTTGACCGGAGATGTTTTTTATATACTCTTCGCCCACTTTTTTTCTTATTTTATTGATGATTGTTTTTAGGGAGCCTTTGGACATCTCTTCTCCGCCCCATATCTCTTTTTCGATTTGTTCGTAAGAGACGCATTTGTTTTCATTGGAGATGAGTAGCTTTAGCAATGAGGTCTCCGTCCCCGTCAGCGGTATAATTTCTTTACCGTTGCTTACGGTATAGTTTGAGTAGTTTATCGCTTTACCGTTAGGGAGCGAGTAGCTTTCGCTAAGTACGCCGTTGTAAATCTCCGCCGCACTGTCTAGAGCATTTGTCAAAGTCTCTAGCGTCATAGGTTTTTTTATAAATTCAGTAAGTTGTAATTTGACCGAACGCAATAAATAGGTCTCTGCCGTATGAGCGCTTATGACCACTATAGGGATTGTTTTATTTTTTTCGCGCACCCACTCTACGAAATCAAGTCCATTCTCTCCTTGGAGTTCAATGTCCGAGATTATCAATGAGGGATTCTTTTCTTCAAAGGTCTTTTTCGCACCTTTAACGTCGCTAGTCGAATATACCTCTTTTACGAAAAAATTTAAGGTTTTCGAGGTGTTCTCTCGTAACTCCGCATCGTCTTCAAGGTACAAGACGGTCATTTTTTTCAGCGTGTCGCTATTTTTGAACATTCTTTTATCCTAGCTTAATTTTGACTAATAAATAAAACACGGTAACGCGCTATTATAATAAAAATATTCTTGTATTAGAGAATAATTATTATTTCAAAAATTACTTCGGTCTAAATACTCGCATAACTGCCTCGTTTGTCTCTATATACGGACCTTCTATCAAATCTATGCAATACGGTACGGCTGGAAAAACCGCATCTAAGCACTCTCGTATCGACTTAGGTTTGCCCGGGAGATTGATGATAAGAGTGTTATTGCGTATTCCCGCAGTTTGTCTAGAGAGTATCGCGGTCGGTACATATTTGAGACTCGCACTTCGCATCAGCTCGCCAAAACCGGGCAACATCTTTTGACAAACTGCCTCTGTCGCCTCGGGAGTGACATCGCGTTTTGCCGGACCCGTGCCGCCGGTGGTGAGCACGAGACAACACTTATCCTTGTCACACATCGCAACAAGGCTCTCTTCGATAAGTTCTTGCTCATCTTCTATGACCTTGTATATGTAACTAAACGGGGTGCTTAGGTACTCTTGGAGGGTATTTATGATCGCGATTCCCGAGAGGTCTTCGTACTCACCTCTGCTCGCTCTGTCCGAAACCGTCAAAACTCCTATTTTTATAGTCATTATTGTATCTCCGTTGCATTAGTAAATATCCATTCAATTATCGTATCAATTTCATTGAGGTCTAAAACATCCAAATGTCTAGGAATCGTATCTGTCTCTACCGTGTGGTCTATCGCTACGGCGTGGAGGTAGTCGGTATAGGATTCATCAAATTTTCCCCGAAAGATTCCTATCCTTTTGAGCGGAAGGTGCTTTAGTCCCTCGATTAGTACCAAATCGGCATCACCGCTTTGCTGCAGGAGCGATTCAAGCTCCATTTCATAGCGGTAGAAGAGGGCGGTTTTTTGCGGTGAGGTGACGATAACGTTTGCACCCGCTTGGAAGAATCTATAGCTATCTTTCCCTTCGGTGTCAAAAATCGCTTTATTTTTGGGGTCGTGCTTGATGGCGGTGATCTTGTATTTTGGGGCAAGTACGAGTATGAGTTTTTCTATGAGCGTAGTTTTACCGCTATTTGAGGGACCGCTAAACGCTACGGCGAGCTTTTTATGTTGCAAATCGATTTACCCTATATTATGGCTTTGTTGGCTAAAATTTTAGTAGTTTAAAATTAATTTCCCGCTAAAAAAGGTTAAAGAATGTTTGAAACCGTCATCGGACTAGAGGTCCATGTACAATTAAATACAAAAACCAAGATTTTTTGCTCGTGCGCTACAAGTTTCGGTCATGAGCCCAATACCAACACCTGCCCCACTTGCCTCGCCCTTCCGGGTGCACTTCCCGTACTAAACAAAGAAGCGGTCAAAAAAGCGGTGAGTTTCGGCAAAGCCGTAGATGCGGTGATCAATCAAAACTCCGTTTTCGCGCGGAAAAACTATTTCTACCCCGATCTCCCAAAAGCCTACCAGATAAGCCAATTTGAGATTCCTATCGTCGGCAAGGGGCATTTGGTGCTTGACTTTGAAGACGGCAGCCATAAGGTGGTAGGAATCACAAGAGCGCACCTCGAAGAGGACGCGGGAAAAAACATCCACGAAGGCGACCACAGCAAGGTAGATCTCAACCGTGCGGGCACGCCGCTTTTAGAGATAGTCTCCGAACCCGATATGAGGAGCAGCGATGAAGCGATAGCGTACCTCAAAAAACTCCACGCCATCGTCCGTTACCTCGGAATAAGCGACGCAAATATGCAAGAGGGCTCTTTCCGTTGCGACGCGAACGTCAGTATCCGCCCAAAAGGGGACACCAAGCTCTACACTAGGGTAGAGATCAAAAACCTGAACTCCTTCCGCTATATCCAAAAAGCGATAGAGTATGAGATAGCTAGACAAAGCGAAGCATGGGAGGATGGCGTGTATGCAAAAGAGGTCGTCCAAGAGACAAGGCTTTACGACATCGCCAATAACGTCACCCGTGCGATGCGGAGCAAGGAGGAATCTAGCGACTATAGGTATTTCCCCGACCCCGATCTCCTCCCCGTCTACATCTCGCCCGAGCTTATGGAGGAGGGGAGTAAGATCCCTGAACTCCCCGACGAGAAGCGGGATAGATTCGTGAAAGATTTCGGCATCAAAGAGTATGATGCGACGGTCATTTGCTCTAGCCTAGAGATGGCGCACTATTTTGAAGATATGCTAGACACCGGAGCTACGCCAAAGACCAGTGTCACATGGCTCACCGTAGAGCTACTAGGAAGACTTAAAGGGGGTGTGGGAATCGAAGAATCGCCCGTGAATGCAAGCAAACTCGGGATGCTCGTGCGCAGAATCGACGAGGATGTCATCAGCGGCAAAGGGGCTAAAGAGATACTCGATAAATTGATGGAGGATGGAGAAGCCGACATCGATGTGCTTATCGATTCGCTCGGGCTAAAGCAAGTGAGCGACACGGGGGCGATAGAGGCATTGTGCGATGCAATCATCGCGGCAAACGGCGAGAAAGTAGCCGAATACAGAAGCGGCAAAGACAAGCTCTTTGGATTCTTCGTCGGACAGGTGATGAAAGCGAGCAAAGGGGCAAACCCGAAAGTGGTCAACGACATCCTTCAATCCAAGCTCAATGCGTAAGCACGAGTATATCTTCGGAATCCTCGGCGGGGGTGCTTGGGGGAGTGCGCTTTATGAGGCGCTTTCGCTCAAGAATAAATGTGTCATCTATGATAGAAAAAAACTTGATTCCGAAAAATACAATCAAAAAGAACTCTCCGAAGTATTGGATGCAAAATATGTAATATTTGCTATTTCCGCCCAAGCTGCCCAAATTTGGTTGGCGGAGAATATGCCCAAAAAGCAGCACTTCAAAGCGCTCATCGTTGCTAGCAAAGGGATAGATATACAAAGCGGCAAGTTTATGGATGAGATATTTTTGGATTTTATCCCTAAAGAGAAGCTTTATTTTCTCTCCGGTCCTAGTTTTGCTAAAGAGGTGAAGATGCACCTTCCTACCGCACTCACGGTCTTTGGCGAAAACAAAAAGCTTTTGCGTAACATCGTCCCGCTCTTTCCGCCGTTTATGAAAATATACACCAACTCCGACATCAAAGGGGGTGAGGTAGCGGGTGCGTATAAAAACATTATCGCCATAGCCGCGGGGGTGAGTGACGGGCTTGGATTGGGGAATAACGCAAAAGCCGCATTGCTTTCTAGGGGTTTGGTGGAGATGACGCGATTTGGCAGATATTTCGGCGCGAAGCGTTCTACGTTCGTAGGGCTTTGCGGTGCGGGAGATTTGTTTTTGACCTCTAGCTCGGCACTTTCAAGAAATTATCGTGTGGGCAATGCGTTGGCAAAAGGAAAAAAGATCGACGAGATTTTGCAGGAGCTAGGCGAGGTGGCAGAAGGGGTGCCGACATCCGAAGCGGTAGTGAAAATATCACACAAAAAAGGAATCTACACCCCGATAGCAAATGAGGTGCACAATATCATCAAAGGGAAAAATCCCCTTGATTCGCTCAAAGATTTGCTATCGTATAAAAAACACAAATAGCTTACATCGACTTCTTAGCTTGGATTCCTAGGAGATTCAAAGCGGTATCTATACTATTTGCAACCGTGAGTAAAACTTTGAGGTATCCGTTTTGCTGCGGAGTGCCCAAAACCCTGTGCTCATTGTAAAACCTATGGAGTGAAGCAGCAAGCGCTTTGAGATAGTCGGCGACCTTGTTGACGCTCCTTTGCTCAAACGCACTCTCTAGTATCTCGGGAAGTATGAGTGCTTCAAATAAAAGGTCAATCGCATCTTCGTGTAACTCTCGCAAGTCTGCGGCGAGTACTTCTTCGTAGCTCACACCCGCTTTCTCAAACATATTGTGGATTCTTGCATGGGCATAGTTGACGTAAAAAACAGGGTTGGTTTGGTCGTCTTTTTTGAGATCTTCTACGTCGAACTCTAGATGGGTGTCGCTTTTTTTTGAGAGAAAAATATAGCGCAACGCATCCGCTCCAATATCTTCTACTACGTCTTTTAAGAGGATAAAATTACCTGCGCGTTTACTCATCTTGTAGGGCTCTTTATTTTTGAGGAGCGAGACCATTTGAGAGAGGAGTACTTCAAGTTTGGAATCATCATACCCTAGATGACGTACCGCCGATTTTACCCGCGCGATATAGCCGTGGTGATCCGCGCCCCAAATGTTGATATAGCGGTCATACTCTCTTTGGAACTTGTCCCTATGGTAGATAATATCACCCGCTAAATAGGTGGGTATCCCATCCTCGCGCACGACTACGCGGTCTTTTTCATCGCCGTGTTCACTTGAATTGAGCCATATTTTGCCCTCTTTTACGTAGAGTGCTTTGTTGTGTTCGAGTTGCTCTTTTGTCACCGCCCATCTACCGAAAAGCGATTTTTCACTCACGAAATTATCAAAGGTAACGCTAATGTCTCGCAAGTTGGATTTTATCTCCTCTAGCATCAACTCTTTGCCGAATTCGCTCAATTTGGGGATGTTTGCCTTATCGCTAAATACCGCATCGCCGAAGGCTTTTTGCGCTTCAAAGGCGATCTCGACGATATAGCCGCCGCGGTAGTATTGTTCGGGGTATACTACCTCTTGTTTGAGAATAACCTCTTGCCCTGCTAGAAGAATCGAGAGTCCGAGAAGTTCTATTTGATTCCCCGCGTCGTTGATGTAGTATTCACTCGTGATCGCGTATCCTAGATGACGACCTATCTTAAGCAGTGCGTCGCCGTTTATCGCACCTCTAGCATGCCCTATATGAAGCGGACCGGTAGGGTTTGCGGAAACGAATTCTAGAAGAATCTTCTCGCCTCGCTCCCCTTTGCCGAAGTCTCTTTTTTGATTGAGTGCCGTAGTGGCATAAGCGTTTAAGAAGTCGCGGCTAAGCTTGAAGTTGATATACCCTTTTATCGATTCAATCTTCTCAAACATACTGTCTTGAAAGTCATTGCTCAACTCTTCGGCAATCTGCATAGGATTTTTCCGAAGCTCCTTGGAGAGGGTAAATGCGATAGGGGTGGCATAATGCCCAAGCTCTTTTGACTTGGGCTTTTCTAGGACTATGCTATGGGCTACTTTGGAGCCTAGGTGCTCTAAAACTCTTTTTTTCATTGAGAAATTATGCGGTTTTTGTGGTGTCGGTAGTTTGCGTTGTTTGCTCTGTTTTTGCCGTATTTTCTACTTTCTCTTTTGTTGCTACCTCTTCTTCACTATCCTCTTTAACCGCTTTTTTGAAGTTCTTTATACCTGAACCTAGACCTTTAGCGAGGTCGGGTATTTTTTTTGCTCCGAAGAGTAGCAGTACGATAACCAGTATTATAATGAGTTCAGGCATGCTAGGCATTCCCATTGTTGCTCCTTGAAAAATATTTTTGTGATTCTAATAGGAATCAGCTTACACCCCACCTATTTTTAAGGGTCTCTTTGTCCGTGAGGGTAGTTTTGTAGAATGCGGCTTTTGCGATGTTATACAATCCCTCTTTGGCAAACTCTAGATTGTCGTTTATTATCAAATAGTCGTAATCATAGAGTGAGTGCATCTCTTCTTTTGCGTTTGCAAGCCTCTTTTCTATCGTCTCTTTCGTGTCGGTACCGCGGTTTACTAGACGTGTTTTAAGGACATCGAGCGTGGGGGTGGTGACAAATACGGACGTGATAAACGCAGGCAGTTTGGCTTTGAGAATCTTAAAGCCCTGCACATCTATATCAAAAAGGATAAGCTTCCCTTGCGCGAGGAGTTTCTCGACGACACTTTTGCTTGTACCGTAAAAATTGCCGTGTACCTCCGCCCATTCCAAAAACTCACCGTCTTCGATACCGTTTATAAACTCTTCTTTTGTTACAAAGTGGTAGTCCACCCCCTCCTGCTCACCTTCTCTAGGTGCTCTAGTGGTGGTTGAGACGGAAAATACGACATTCTCCATTTTGTTGAGGAGATTCTTGCAAATCGTACTTTTTCCCGAGCCGCTAGGACCCGAAATTATGAGTAGCGCCCCTTTTCCCATTACTTTTTCGGAAAGTTGATGTTTATGGTTATCTGCATACCGTCTAAAATCTTTTTGATAGTCGGTATATCCATATTTTGTGCTAAAGCGGCGAGTGCTCCTGCATCGATCCCTCCACCTTGAGTTT
>CAZCQG010000065.1:0-8100 GCA_964500775.1 uncultured Campylobacterales bacterium | reverse complement strand
CCGTAGAGAAAGAACAACAACAAGAACAACAAGCGAAAAAAGAAGAGAAGAAAGAAGACCAAGGTGACAAACCTAAGAAAGAGGGAGATGAACCCAAAGATGATCCCAAAGGGAATCCTGAAGGTGATCCTGATGTAGGAGGAGGTCTCCCTGAAGACCCTACCCCGCCTGACACAGGAGATCCCATTCCTTTCCCTGAATTGCCCCCGCTACCAGACCCCGATCCTGAACCTATACCGACAACGGTAAGTGAAGGCTATAGCGGAAACCTGTTGTTTAGTTTTAATAACGATAGTTACTACATAGACTTTTTCGGTAAAAACCTCGGTATGAGTGTCTCCACGCCTGAAAATACCGCTTCACAAATAGCGCTGCAGACGATATATGCTACCGACACGCCTATTAGATTTATATGGGACGGGACCGAATATGATGTAGATAGCCAAAATTTCGTAATAAACGTCGGCTTACCCACGGCATTATTAGATTCTGATTTGGAGAGTGAATATCTAGGCTATTTTGGATACTGGTATGATGATTCGGGAGAATATGAAGAGGGGTATGTAGACACCAAGGGAGAGTTTGCGTATAGATATAGAAGCGTCGCCGATATTGACTTGCCCGATGCGCTTAACGATGCAGTAGGGGCGACCTACCTTTACGGCTACGAAGAGCTCATCGCTTACGGCAAGGATGCCACTACACTCCCTGGCTCCGGCATACAAATGTATTTTGATCCATTGTACGGTATGGCAGGATTTGTGGATTATGAATCCAAGAAAGTGTTTGCTTTTACCAACGCGAACAATTACGGGGGGACAGTAGCGATTTTTTACGGTGAGATCATCAACACCAATGAAATCACCGGCACTTCATATCTAAACTACGACGGCACGCCGGCAGAGCTCCCCTTTGTCGGAAAGATATACGGCTCACAGTACCAAGGGCTATTTTTGAGCGCCGAAGAGACTACCGACTATGATCCTCTGCAGGATGTTTTTGCGGGATATAGGGTGACGACGACGATGATAGCAAACGGGGGAATGGGTGGCGATAGTCTCTCTTTGAATAATCAGGTCTATGGCTTGATAGATCACACCAATGACATCGGGTTTTACGGCGAGCCTACTATGACTACGGCGCTTACGCTTAGAAACGGCGATTATAAGTATGCACAAGAATACGAATCTCAAGCATACTCGTTTTTGGATGAGCGCTTTTCCGATAGCGCGATGATTTTCGGTAGTACAGAAATCGAGACGTATGATACGGACGTGGGGGATATACTCGGCATAAGCACGTCGGGAGATACCGACACCATATATCCTCTGATGTTTGGCTACTACGCTACAGACGCTCTCACGTATGTTTCCGATAAAGCTTTTAGCGCTAGTGCATACGCCGATACCGAAAACTGGGAATCGGGCGTGTTGTCTTTGTTTGGCAAGTCGTTTGCTATCCAGTCCTATTTCGCTACCGATGAATATGGTGAATTTGCCGTGCGTGAGACGGTAGGGTACGGCTTTGACGGAGGGGGCAGTCTGATACAGCTCGGTCTTATACAGTCGGTGGGAAATGTGACCCCCTATGGAGATGTACCCACTAGCGGTGTAGCGGCATATACGATGCCGTTTGTAGACTACGACATCGTAAGCGGTGCACTCACTAGAAAGGTGGGGAGCGCCACACTCTATCTCAACCTAAGTACGGAAAAATATCTCGCATACGACCTACCCGACCCTACGAGTGATGAAGCGCTAAGCAGTAGATATTTTTTTAGCCTCATAGTAGGTGGGCTAATAGACGAAAACGGTGATGCGCTGATGGGCGGCTATGTCTTCAATCAAGACAGCGAGGGTTTTTGGTATGAAGATATGAGCACATACCTCTACGGTACCGAAATCAACGGCTTTGCGGGTACGCGCGAGAATGGTGCGGTGTATGGCTTTAGGGATGATAGCATCTACGCTATTCCCGAAAGCGGAGCGGGGACTTTTGGAGACACATCGGCAGATCCCGTGACGTTGAGCGGTTACGCCGTGGGGTATGCTATGGACAAAGGAATCATACTAGGAACAATGTCTATCACAAACGACAATGGAGTGATAACGGATGCGGGCATCACCGCGCCTACCGAATTTCTCAAAGCAGTAGGGGTATATGACGGCAGTAGCCAAACGACGTGGACTATCACTAGACCCGGCGGGGGAGTGGATGGAGATACTATTTTTGAGTATGATATAGACGGCGGGGGAGCGGATGGGACAGTCACTATTCTCGATGGCACTGCATCTGCTACGCTAACACTCGCGGGGGATTTCGGCGGACAAGGCTTAGCGTTTTTTAAGACCTACATGGACGTGGTTTACAACGGCGATTTTTCCGCTTATGTCGACGAATATAAATTTGCGATACTAGAAAACACCCTTTCTAACGGTATCACGGGTATGATGGTCTCTTCGGGTAAAGATACCGTCACTTATGAAGACTCGGGCGGCATAGAGCATACGTTCGGGCTAGACTATATGACATGGGGATATTGGACGAGCGGGGATGATACCGTAGGGCTTTATAACGCTCCCTCCTACTGGGTAGCAGGAGATGCGCTAAGCGCAGAAGACAAGATCACCGAGCTTATCGGTGATACTATGGGCGATCAAGTAGCTACCTATGCGGGGGCGTCCTATGGACACGTTTTTAGCACCGCAAGCGGCAATGTCTATAATAGCTACGGGACGGTAAATATGACGATCACCTTTTCAAGCACCCCTACGGTGACTGGCGATATATCGCAAAATTGGGTCAATGCCTCGAATCTATCAGATTCAATTAGCGATACGTTTACCGGCATGCTCGATGGTGCGAATGAGATTCTTGCACAAATGAATACTATCCATGGGCAAGTGGAGGGAGAGTTATACGGAGCCGGGATAGAGAGCGTGGGGGGTACGTTCCAAATGAGCGGTACATCGACGCTAAGCGACACCGTCAATGCCGCCGGTATCTTTATGGGTGAACAGACAAGTTGTACAAACGGTTGTGTTGCCGAAGGTATGCCGTAATTTAATACGTAAATTTTAGTTATGATAATTTATTTTGAATAATAATTTTTATCATTTTAAGTAAACCTTTAGAGAGAAACCAATAAACTATCCTTGTTGATAAATTTTTTCCACAAGGAGAGACTATGAAATTATTGGGTGGTTTGTTATTTTCTGTCGTAGCAAGTGCGGTGCTATTGAATGCGGCGAGTGATGCCGATCTCGTCAAAAAAGCAAAAGACGCGGGGCTAGTCGCGATTCCTCAATCAACGTTAGAAGTCCTACAAATGGTGGATGACCCGAAGAATCCTATTACGGCTGATAAAGTCGAACTCGGGAAAAAGCTCTATTTTGAGCCGAGACTTTCAAAAAGCGGTCTTATTAGCTGTAATACCTGTCACAACCTAGCTACAGGTGGTGTGGACGGCGTAGCAGCGGCGATCGGGCATAAATGGACGGCAAACCCGCACCATCTCAACTCGCCGACGGTGTACAACTCCGTACTCAATAAAGTACAATTTTGGGACGGTCGAGATCCACACCTAGAAGCGCAAGCGCAAGGTCCGGTACAAGCGGGTCCTGAAATGGCGGCTCCAAAAGAGCTCGTAGAAGCGAGAGTAAACTCTATCCCGGAATATGTAGCGGAGTTTCAAAAAGTATATGGAAGCGATGTAAAAAAAGTCCCTTTTGAGATGATTACAAACACCATCGCCGCTTTTGAAAGGACACTCATTACCCCGTCTAGATTCGATGATTTCCTCAACGGCGATACAAACGCCCTCACAAAAGCCGAAAAAGAGGGGCTCGGTCTCTTTATAGACAAAGGATGCACGGCTTGCCACAATGACGTAGCTATAGGCGGCTCAATGCAGACGTTTGCAACTGCGGCGAAATATAAGTTCGCGGATATGGGGGACTTCACGGGGGATAAAAACGGTATGGTAAAAACTCCTACCCTAAGAAACGTAGAAGAGACTGCTCCATATTTCCACAACGGTGCGATTTGGACGCTTGAAGAAGCGGTAAAAGAGATGGGAAGTACGCAGCTCGGTATCAAAATAAGTGATAAAGAAGCTGACAAAATCGTAACTTTCTTGAAGTCGCTCACAGGCGATAAACCGCAAATAATCTATCCCGTTCTACCCGTTAGCACGGCAAAAACACCTAAGCCTTCAATGGATTAAGCGCATTTTGGGGGATTTCTCCCCTAAAGTGTCTAAAATTTCTCCAAAAATCGCAAAAAATTAAGATAAAACAAAATCATATAGTGTAAAATACCTCTATGCCATAAGACCTTGTCTTCTAGGCGACTTAGGCGGAGGGTCGTTACTTCGCTTATTGTTTGGCTTTGCCGAGCAGTATTTATAGTCTTAATACTTATCAAAACCGAGGGGGTTCTATGAACAAAAGTGAGTTAGTTGCAGAGTTGGCGGCAAAAGCCGAGTTGTCGAAAAAAGATGCCGAAAGCGTATTAAACGCGTTGGTAGAGACTATTGAAGGTGCTGTTGCAAAAGGCGATTCGGTAGATCTAGTAGGATTTGGTTCATTCAAAAGAGCTACGCAAAAAGGGAAAGAAGGTGTAGTTCCGGGTACGACCAAAAAATACAAAACTAAAGATAAGTTTGTTCCTAAGTTTTCTGCGGGGAAAAAATTCAAAGACGCTGTTGCGAAATAAGTCTAAAAACCCTGCTTACGCGGGGTTTTTCCTCTCTAAAATCCTCCCATAAACTTTTACCGACGCTACACCGAGCGCGATCAATACGCCGACTACGATAAAAAAATGCTGTACTCCAAAAATATCGACTATAGGATGTGATGCGACGGGTGAAAAAAACTGCCCCAAGAAAAGCGCGCTCGTAAGATAGCCCGATGATTTGATTCGTTTACTGTGGTGTGCTCTATACAACACCCAAGCCGATACGTTCGTCATCAAAATCCCGCCCCCGAATCCCATCAAAGGGGAAGTAAAGAAAAATAGATACACATTGTCGATAAGTCCGATACAAATAAATCCCAAAGCAAATATCCCCATCCCGAGAAGATAGATATTCCAATAATCGAATCTTTTTTTAAGCCTCGAAAAACTCATCGCGCCAAACGCATTGCCTACAAACGCCATAGCGATGATAGCCCCCGTGAGCGTCCCGCTCGCCCCGAAGTGCTCAATCATCAAAAACGGCATTTGCGTAGGCAAAATATAAAATATCACCATCAGCAAAAACGCCAAAAAATAGATACCTAAAAGATTCGTCCCCACAACCTCTTCTTCACTGTGTTCTACGGTGTGTCCGCTTTTTTCGAATAGAAATTTAATCGCTAAAGGCATAAGCAAAAAGCCAGACAAGTAAACGGCAAAAGGGTAGCGCCAATGGATGTCGGACAAAACTCCGCCTCCTACGACAAAAAGCACCCCGCCGATTCCTATGAAGGCACTCTGCAATCCCATAAACTTGTGTCGCTCTTCCCCCTGAAAGTAGTCTCCCACCAATGATGTCACTACTATCATCAGTATCGCAATAGCAATACCTAAGAAGAATCGAGAAAGCAATAGCGAATCGATAGTGCCTAGATAAAGCCCCGCACTCCCTGCGATACCAAAGAGCGCTAGCGCGAATGCGCTCGATCTCTTTCTCCCTATTTTTTGCACCAAATGCCCCAAGAACGGCGCGAGAAACGCAATGGAAAGCGAAGGGAGGGTGATCATTAGCCGCGAGTAAAATTCGATATTTTCGGTATCGATAAAGTGCTCTTTTAAGTGCGGCAACATCGTTACTATCGCCACATTAGACATCATCGTGGTGATTGAGATAAGCAGTAGCGTGATTTTAGTCGATGGCGTGATTGTTTGCAAGATATTCTCCGTTTTTCAAAGAGAGATTCTACACAATATATTCTGTGAATACGATTCACGTACCTATTTCACACTATAGTATTTTCTTTACTGCGAACTATAATGTAAAGGAATATTTAAACATCTTTTCGCCACAATCTTTAAGTATACTTGCGCTTTTTAGAGGAAGATAGGATGTCATTTAGTCGGTTCGTCTCGCTTTTTTTAACGCTACTTTTTCTTTTGACCTCCTCTGTTATAGCCCTTTTTGTTTGGCAAAACGAACAAGCGGCGAAACTTACCCAAAAACTCCACTATTATCCTTTTGTAGTCATAAACAACGTACGGGATATTCGAGGCGATTCTCGGGCGCTGTGGGAGATGCTCCTCAAAGCCGCATATCAAGAAAAGCTGGAAATAAACGCAACCGCACAAATACAGAATCTTGAAAATCGGCTAGACGAGCAATACCAAACGGTAGCGGCACGCTATTTAGGATCTAAAAAAGAGATTGAGATTTTAAAAAGCTCTATAGATGCGTTTCTACAAACAACGCACGAAGGGTTTGAGACGTATGCCGCGCAAGGGGCGCAAGCGACAAGGTTATTATTAGAAGAAAAAAATGCCGAATCGCTCTATTATAAACTAAGGGAAGCGACTACAAAAATAATCGATTACTCAAACGCCAAAGCGCAAGAGTACCAAAACGCCTCGGAATTTCTCTTTTTAGAAAACAAAAAATACTCTCTTATAGCATATATCGCTCTACTGGGACTGTCGCTATTAGTAGGCTTTATGATGGTGCGCTACATAAAAAAAGAGATAGAAGGGATGCTCTCCGCGATAAAAAGCATTAAAAATTTTGATCTCAAAAGCACGGCAAACGGAAAAAGCTTTATTCGGGAGTTTAACGAAATAAAAGAGACCGTAAAGGGGATAGCGTATGATATTCACACTTCAAAAGAGTTGCTCGACGAAAATATCGAAGAGCTGCACGACGCAAATAGCCTGCTCAAAAAAGAGCGGGAACGCTACCACAAGCTACTAGAAACAGCCACCGACGGGATACATATAATAGACGAAGACGGCAGGCTCGTAGAGTTTAGCGATTCATTTGCCGCCATGCTAGGGTACACCCCTCAAGAGCTAATAAATATCAAGGTTTTCGACTGGGATGTCTCGACAAAAGCGGAGCTAGATTCCCTCGTAGGGACGCTATTTACAAAACCCCATACCTTTGAAGCCAAGCACAAAAGAAAAGACGGCACGATCATTGACGTGCAGATAAACTCCCAACCTATATACCTAGAAGGAAAAAAATACCTCTACGCATCCTCTAGAGACATTACCGCACTCAAATCCTATCAAGAACAACTCACGCTTGCCAATGAACAGTTTAAAAATATGTTTTACGACCATAGCTCCATTATGCTCCTCATAGATCCAAGAAGCGCTCAAATCATCGATGTAAATAAAAGTGCGGAAGAGTTTTACGGATACACCAGAGAGGAGTTTTTAGCGCTTAGCATCTACGACATCAACACCCTCTCGAAAGAAGAAATCACAAAGCTTAAAGAATCGGCATTCAACAAAGAGGTGAATCGTTTCCATTTTGAGCATAAATTGAAAAACGGTAAAACCGCATTTATGGATGTCGATTCTGCGCCGATCACCACTAGCCAAGGGGTGTTTTTATTCTCCGTGCTCAAAGACGTAACGAAACAAAAAATACTTGAAGAGAATTTGCGAGCCCAAAAGAATTTTACCTCCACCATCATCGACAATGCCAACGCCGTCATCGCCGTCATAGACGACGAAGGGAGGATGTTTAAAGTAAATCGTTATGCAAGAGAATTTTTGGGCTATACGGAGGAAGAGATAGCCAAAAAACCGTACTTTTGGAAAAGATTCCTCCCCGTAGCGATGCAAGAAAAGGTATTAGGAATCATAGAAAACGCAAGAAACGGACGTATTTTCAAATCCTTTCAGAATAGTTGGATAGCTAAAAACGGGGAAGAGAGGATTTTCAAATGGTCAAATATGCTCGTACAAAAGAGTGACGGCTCTATGGACTATCTCGCCACGATAGGGATCGATGTCACCCAAGAAGAGCTGCTCAAAAACGAGATGGAAGAGAATAGAAAAAAGTGGATATTTTCGGTCGAGGCCAACGGGGACGGGTACTGGGAGTGGAATATACAAACTAGCGAGGTCCATTTTTCAGCCGTA
>CAZCQG010000064.1:4178-8416 GCA_964500775.1 uncultured Campylobacterales bacterium | reverse complement strand
CGCGATATTGAGTATATCGGCTTTGCTCAGATATACCCCGCTGTAAAAAACACTTAAAAATTCATGCTGTAAATCGAGTATAGAATTTCCTTCCAAATGTCCCATTTTCGGCTCCGCATAGTATTTGTAATTATTATAATTTAATTAAACTTCTATACTTCTAAAAACCCGTTTTCTATGATTCCTAATTATAATTTTTTTTTATTTTTATTTTTTTTTAAAAGTTTAGTAAATATAATTCTTGTATGAACACAATAAAGCTCTGTATTTTCCTATTTTAGGGCTTTTTGGGTTTCATTGCAAAATCTCATAAGGAGAAAAAATGGGCAAATGGCTACTCATCGCATTGGCGAAAATATTACTGTTAACGACGGTTTTAAACGCCAAAGATAATAGCATCTTAATCTCTGCCGAAGAGGCGGTAAAACTTATCGGGAAACCGAATGTAATGTTCGTTACCGGAGACGATGCGGACGTTTATAGTTTAGGTCATATAGTAGGTTCGGTCGAAATGTATGCACACCACTTGCATCACGCCGATATTACAGGACATATGCACTGTGCACCTTTGTTTATGTGCCCCGAAGAGGCTGAAAAGTATATAGGTAGCAAAGGGATAAGTAACGATACGTTAGTCATAGCATACGATAACTATCGAGGACCTAACGCAACCGGCGTATATGCTTTCTTCAAAAGCTACGGTCATGACAAAGTCAAGATACTCAACGGAGGTAGAGATGCCATCATCAAGATAGATCCGAATCAACCGAAGTATGATGCGCTCAACGAAGAGATAAAAGCGAAGAAAAAAGCAAAAGCACCTAAAGAAGAGATTGATGCGCTTACTGGCAAGCTCAAAGTGATAGAAAAAACGCTTCTCGTCCAAAAAGGGGCAGAAAAAGACGTAACACCGAAAAAATACCACATAGATATAAATAAAATAGATCACAATTGGATAGCGGCAAAAAAAGATGTTCTTGATGCGGTAATGGATATAGAGAAAAACGGAAAAAACTCTCAATACGTCATCATAGACAGTCGAGGAACTGCGGAGATAATCGGCGACAGAAAGCTTGACAACGTCGCAAGAGGAGGGCATATCCCGGGTGCGAAATTTATCGAATGGACGAATATCACGGATGAGGGGAACAAGCTCTCATTCAAGGATTTAGAAGATATTCAAAAGACTTTTGATGCGTTCGGTATCACAAAAGACAAAACAATATACGCATATTGCCATGTCGGCGCAGGCAGAAGCTCACACATCATCACGGCTCTCAAACTCCTCGGTTACGAACACGCCAAGGTGTATACGGGTAGTTGGGACGAGTGGGGCAACGATATGAATTTACCGATAAGCCGATAAGGAGAACTATTATGAGTGAAATAAAAAGAAGAGACTTTCTGAAAATTTCAGGGGCAACTGCCGCGCTTGTGGCTTCAGAGGGGTATTTGTTCGCAAAAACAAACCCGCTTAGCATCGAAAGCGGCATCGAAAATTATCCAAATACCAACTACACCGAGGATATGTATAGAAACGAGTTTTCTTTTACCTACGGAGAGAAGAGCGACCACGGATTTGCGTACCACTGTATCAACTGCCAAGGGAACTGCGCGTGGGAGATATGGTGCAACGACGGAATTGTTACAAGGGAGAATCAATCGGCACGCTATCCAAGTATCAACGCCAAGATTCCCGACTTCAACCCGCGAGGTTGCAACAAAGGGGTACAACACTCTCAAGTAATGTACGAGAAAGACAGAATTCTCTACCCTATGAAGCGCGTAGGTGAAAGAGGGGAAGGGAAATGGAAAAAGATCTCTTGGGATGAGGCCGCCGAAGAGTTGGCGCAAAAGATATTCGACACGATGTCCGATCCAAAAATGGGTCCGGATAAACTCTTCATCCAAGCAGGTACGGGACTACTCACCGAGGGAAGAAGAGGGGCGCCGCTTCGATTCTGTACGCAGTTAGGAGCTATTAGAATCTACCCCGCTTCGTATCTAGGAGATATGTTCTCAGGTGCCGCAGTAGCGTACGGCGAAGGGAATCTCGGCTGTACCTATGACTTTATGTACACCGTAGACACCGCGGTGATGTGGGGAGCAAACCCTTCGGTTTCAAGAATCCCTGATGCACACTTCGTATGGGAAGGGAAGTACAACGGTGCGAAAGTAATCGTCATCACTCCCGAATTTAATGCCACGGCGAAAAATGCCGACCTTTGGATTCCTATCAAGGCGGGAAGCGACAATATTTTAGCGATGTCGGTATTGCATGAAATAGTCAAGCATAAGCTCTATAAGCCGGGCTTTATGAAGATATTTACCGATCTTCCGTTCTTGGTGAGAAAAGATAATAAAAAAATGCTCCGAAGAAGCGATGTGGAGCATACCGAAGATGCAGAATTGCACCATAAATATGAAGAACAATTTTACGCGTGGAACAAAAACACAAACTCTATCGCCCTTATGCCGGGTACGGAGACGAGCGAATCAAAAACACTTCGTCTCGAAGATTTCGGAATCGATCCCGAATTAGAAGGGAGCTGGAGCGTAGAAGTTCACGGCGGTCATCACGTAGAAGTGACAACCGTCTGGGAGCTTTTTAAAGAGAATCTCAAAAAATTCTCCCCTGAAGCGACCAAAGAGCAAACAGGCGTACACCCCGATATGGTACTCCAACTCGCAAAAGACATCGCACTCCCGAAAGTCGTAGAGATAACGGTGGGATTCTCACTCAACAAATACTTTAACGGCATCCTCACTATTTGGAATATCGCTTCAATCTGCGGTCTTACGGGTAGAATGGGACAATACGGCGGACTGAATACCGAAAATGAATTTACCCTAAGCGGTATGGGTGAGCTTAGCGGCTTCAAAGGGAAGTACAACCCGCGGTTTGGTTCGGGATTCGTCGGCGAATTCGTTTTGGGCGACGGACTTGAGACGTTTGATGAGTATTTCGGCGATGAAGACGTACGACGGGCGCAAAACGGCATCAGTAAAAGCGAATACAAAAAAATCATCGAAGCTATGATCACCGAGGGGAGAGACGGCAAGAAAAAAGGGGTGAAACCAAACTGGATTCCCGAAGTGGGAATCTTGGTCGCCGATTCGCGATTTAGAAGAAACAAAGGCTCTAAATACAAAGACGCATTCTTAAGCAAGATGAAATACCTTGCGGTAGTAGACTATAAAATGAGTGATACCGCAGTATGGGCAGACCTATTGCTTCCCGCAAAATCGCACTATGAGGTGTGGGACATCAGAAGCTCGCCGGGGTATCATAGATTTACCAACCTCGCTCAACCGATAAACAACTTAAAACCCGTAGGGGAAGCAAAAGACGAGTGGGCGATGTTTGAGCTTATCTCCAAAAAAATAGAGGAGATCGCTAATAGACCCGAAAATATCGACAAGGCAAAAGTCCCTGACGTAAAACCATACGCGAGAGACGGCTATCACGACTTGACTATTTTCCACAAAGAATTCACCAATCACGACGATGAATCCGAAGGGGAGCTAGAGCCGTATTTGGGTACAGATAAAATGGCGGTAGAAGCGGCGCTCGCAAAATGCGAACAGTACGAACCATACACCATCGAAAAGATGTATAAAATGGGTGGATTCTTACAACTCAACGAAAAAGCGGCGAAAAGCTCACCGCTCTATGCCGATAGACCGTTCAACTCGTTTGAAGACCATATCTTCAAATTTCAAAGACTCGATACCGTCACGGGACGACAGACATTCTATGTCGATCACGAGATATTCATCCGTCTTGGTGCAAACGTCAACACGGGGATGGAGGGAATCAGACCTTCAAACAAAAAATATCCGTTTGTAATGATGACACCGCACGCGAGATGGTCTATCCACTCCAACTATAAAACAAGCCGTATCCTCCAGCGCCTCCAAAGAGGGGTGCCTTATATCGCCATCAATAGCGATGTCGCAGAGATAAAAGGAATCAAAGACGGCGATGAAGTGAAGATTTACAACAACATCGGCGAGTTCTACGCGATGGCGAAAGTCTCCGCGCAAGTCCCACACGACGGTCTTGTAATGGAGCATGGATGGGAACCGTATATGTATAAAAACCTCAAAGGGCACAATGAAGTCGTACCGACTTCACTCAACCTCCTAGAAATGGCGGATGGCTGGGGACACCTCAAATTCGGCGGTCTTTGGGACGGAAACCAATACGCGTATGACGGCGCGGTAGATATAGTAAA
>CAZCQG010000064.1:0-4078 GCA_964500775.1 uncultured Campylobacterales bacterium | reverse complement strand
ATGTCAAAAAGACAATTAGCAATGGTCATGGACCTCAACAAATGTATTGGATGCCAAACCTGTACCGTCGCTTGCAAGACACAATGGACGAACAGAAACGGCAGGGATTATATGTACTGGAACAACGTCGAGACCTATCCGGGGACGGGGTATCCGAGAAATTGGCAAAACTCCGGCGGGGGATTTGATGCGATGGGCGACTTGCAACCGGGGATTGTTCCGAGTATCAAAAAAGACTACGGCACGCCATGGAACTACAACCACGCCGATCTCCACAAAGGGGTTCAGTTCAAGCCTGACACCAATCCTACGTGGGGACCCAACTGGGACGAAGATCAAGGTGCGGGGAGCTTTCCGAGAGATAACTACTTTTTCTATATTCCGAGAATCTGCAACCACTGCGACAATCCCGGATGCCTCGCCTCTTGTCCAAGAGATGCGATATTTAAAAGAGACAGCGACGGCGTGGTGCTCATAGACCAACAACGGTGCCAAGGATACCGCTACTGCGTGGCGGGATGCCCGTACAAAAAAATCTATTTCAACCCAAAAACAGGCAAGAGCGAAAAGTGCATTATGTGCTTCCCGAGAGTAGAAAAAGGACTCCCGAGTGCCTGCTCGCAACAGTGCGTAGGAAGGATACGCTTTATGGGATTCTTGGATGATGAAGAGGGGCAAATCTATAAACTCGTCAAAAAATATAAAGTCGCGCTACCGCTTCGACCGGACTACAATACGCAACCCAACGTATTTTACATCCCGCCGGTAGATACGCTTGCCAAGCTCGATGAGAACGGAAGAGCTATCGAAGGCTCCAATAGGATCCCAAAAGAAGAGCTTATCAAACTCTTCGGTCCTGAAGTAGAAAACGTCGTAGAAGTACTCAAAACCGAGCGTGAAAAGAGAAAACAAACCGGTGAAAGCGAGATACTCGATCTTCTCATCTCCTATAAACATTCCGAAATGTTTAGAATGGATAACGGCTACTACGAAAAAGAGAAAAATGCTTTAGGGATAAAAAAACTCTCTCCCGTGGATGAGCGCTACGTAGCGGGCAAAGAGACCCATGGGATTACACATTTTTTCAAAGGGGGTCATTAATGGCTAAGTTGCACACTGCCCTTATCGGTTTAGGATTAGGCTGCTCACTTTTAGCGCAAGAAGCGATCGTGGCAGTAAAGGTAAATGAAAAATTGGCAGGGATTACACCGGATTCAAAAGTTTGGAACATAGCTTACCCTTCTATGAACAAGGCGTATCCACAAACAACTATCCGTTTTAACGATAAAAAAGTCGGGGAACTTAACGGGGCGAGTCTCGCACAAGATATACAAGTACGCGCACTCTATAACGACAGCGAGATAGCGTTTAAAATTCGTTGGGCCGATGCTACGGAGAGTATGTTGGATTTTGAGAGCGATAGCTACGGGGACGGCTTTGCGGTGCAATTCCCTAGAGAATATGCCGACGTGACAAAGCTTCCTTATATCGGAATGGGGAGCGAAGGAAGAGAGGTGGTGGTTCACTTAAGCAAATACTCCAAACCGCTCTATGAGCCAGATGGCAAGGGGGATGTAGCACATCAAGTCGCATTGCAAAACAGACCCTACTTCGACGATGAAGCGACAAAATTCTCCCAAGATGTCGCAAAACTCGGGGAGAGTTATGATAGAAGCTTTATCGCTAAAGGGTTTAGAAGTACCACCGAGATACAAGATTCTGATTTTAAAAGTAGCATGAACTACGATAAAACAAACAAGATTTGGACGGTCACACTCACAAGATCGCTCAAAGACGGCTATCTTGACCTCACTAAAGGGGGCGGATTCCCTATCGCCATAGCGCTTTGGGACGGTGACAAGGCAAATAGAGACGGCTCGAAAAAACTTACCTCTTGGCTTCCCGTACGTTTTCCGACTATAAACGGCTCTCAAGAACTCGCTGAAGAGATACTCTCAAAAGAGGCGGGGGATGTAGCCAAAGGGAAGCAAGTCGCTATGGAGAATTGCGCGGCTTGCCATAGATTCCAAGAGGCGGATTTCGCACCCGAATATATGGCTCCTACTCTTAGTAACATCGGCGGCTACGCCACTAGAGCCTATATCAAAGAATCTATCATCGATCCAAATGCCGTGATCGTACCGGGATACAACAGAAGAGCACACTCCGCATACGCGTGGTATAATCTTGATGAAAACAATCAAAGAGTATCGACAATGCCACCGTATAATTGGCTGGATGAGAATAGCATAAATGACCTAGTAGCGTTTTTGCAAACGTTGAAAGAGGAGCGTTAAAATGAAAAAAATAATCATCGCTTGTTCACTCCTTTTTGCTTCGATTCTCGGAGCGGAAGAGGTTGTGGGATTTTTGACAAGTAAATATTGTGCCGAAAAAGGGATGTTTGCCGATTGCAGGACAGAAACGGCTATGTGCGGCTACGAAGGGTGTAACAGGGATTGGAATTTCGGAGACACTCCGAAAAACGAATACGTCCTTTTTATCCATAATCAGCCCAAATACTACACGCTCAAACTAGAAGGGGTAAAACTCGCCGGACTTGACAAGGGCTTTGGAAGAAACGAAGTCACTATTATCGGCGAAGTCGATGAGGAGAATAAAATCATCAAAGCCACCGATATGAAAGCGCCTCCGCCGCCGAAAAAATCGTTCTTTAAAGGATGCCTCTAAGAGCTTCGGCTCTTTTTGGCACGCCACAGAGGTATGTATGAGTAATAGAGAAGTGATATACGCGTTATTATCTAGAGTATTTTCGGATGTGCTAGATAAAAAAGTGATTGAGGATCTCAAAAATTCACCCGAAATCCTACAAAGTATCGGAAACGAGACGTGGAGGTATTTTGAACAAAACGATACCGAAACTCTCTACAATGCTTTAAATTCAGATTATGCCACGGTATTTTTAGTAGACGAGCCGCCGATTGAAAGCGTGGTATTGGAGCACAAAGAGGAGGTGCAGGTTGGTTTGCAAAATCCTCTTTTGCAGTTTTACGTCTCACACGGCTACAGTTGCGATTTGTTGAGCACGCACATACAATCCCCCGATCACATTAGCCTTGAGCTCGCCTTTATGCAGAATCTCGTCGCCAAAGAGGAGATAAGCGGGCAAAAGGAGTTTCTAAAAGAGCACTTGAGTACGTGGATACCGCCCTATCTCCTCTCGGTAAAACACTCCTGCTCCACCCCTTTTTATAGAGAGATTTGCGACTTCGGAGCAGAATTTATCGTCTCTGACTACTCTGCTCTTGTAGGCTATTAGGACACGCTGCCTTGAATATACGCGACTTTAGCACCCATAAAGATTCCTTTTACGCCAATCGTCTCTCTTGTCTGCGGGGCGAATATATGCACAACACCTGTGACCTTTGTATCAAAGAGTGCTACAAGGAGGCGCTCTACTTTGACCATCAAGGCAAAATCACTCTAGATAGTGAAAAATGTACCCTCTGTGACGCTTGCGTAGGCGTTTGTCCGACCGAGGCTCTTTTTGATCTTGATTTTGACCAAAATAAGTACCTAGAAGAATCTGATGCCGCACTCATAAGTTGTCAAGTCGATTTTCCTTGTATCGGGATTCTCAATGCCCACCACCTCATCTACCTCGCGACAAATAAATCCCAAGCGACGCAAATAGACATCACTTTGTGTGCAGGGTGCGAAAAAAATAGCGATATGCGAGTATTGCGCAGATTTAAAAAGGTTTACGAAGAGACGAAGAATTTTTTGAGTGCATTTGATCGCCCGTTTTCCTTGAATCTCGTTGAGAACTATACGCCGAACACAAGGCGCGAATTTTTCAAAAAACTCGTTAAGCGCAAAACCGTCTCTCCTAAAGAGATGGAAAAAAAGGGAGGTTTTCTCCCTGATTATTTGGGACTTTTTTCCCGCTCCCTCGATGCGCTAAAAGAGAATGATGCGACACTTGATTTGACAAAAATCACTTTCTTGCACAATAAAAGATTCTCAAACACTTGTGAGGGTTGCAAGGATTGCGCCCTATTTTGCCCTACCGAAGCGATACGGATTGGACAGAGCAATACCGAGTTTACACTTGATT
>CAZCQG010000063.1:0-8802 GCA_964500775.1 uncultured Campylobacterales bacterium | reverse complement strand
GAGTGGAATTATAGTAGAAAATTATTTGGATGTCAAGAGGTTTTTGGGGGGAAATGCAAAATTTGTAAAAAATCTTATCGAGGCTATTCCATACAGCCCTAAATTACGGAGTTCGTCTACTTGTTTTTCTGTCGTAATCCCTCCAAGTGCAAAGATTTTTACATCGTTAATCCCATAAATTATCTTTTTTAACCCCTCTACTCCCAACGCCTTAAAATTATACTTGTCGGAAAAAATAGGGGAGATAGTTACCGCGTCTGCTCCTAACTTTTGTGCACAAACAATATCTTCTCTCGTATGCGCGCTGTATACGACAAAAACACCCTCTTGTTTGCATAGCGGTATATCTTGAATTTGATGTGATTTCAGGTGTACTCCGAATAGCTTTTGCGAAATAGCTATATCGATATAACTATTGACCAATGGCTTAATACCATTGGATACACAAAAAGGGTGTATTGATTCTAAAAGTGAAGCAACGTACTCCTTGGAGTTTTCATTATCCCTAATACATAAATAGTCAAACGGATTGTACAAATAGCTAGAAGTGACATACCGATAAAAGGTATCTTGCGAGGAATAGTGTTGTGGGTCTGTAATGCAGTATTTTTTTAGCAAGTCTTTTCTAATTTATTGTTGATCTCATCAAGAGCGCTAAGGATTTTTCTATCTAATGAGATTTTATAAAGAAAGTACTCAAATATTGCGACGAAGAACAAACCTACAAGTGCCCCCAAAAGCGCGGCAAATAATGCAATGAAAAATCCATGAAAATAAAAGGAGCGGTACATTACGATCGCACCGAGGAGCGCAACGCTCCAAGATACGCCGATGAGGAAATTAAGAAGTCTGAAAAAGTATGTTTTTTCCACTTGAGATTAGTGTGCCGATTCCTCTTCTGCCAAAACAGCTCCGGCAAGATACACGTATGTGAGAATCATAAAAATAAACGCTTGCAAAAATGCCATAAACGTTAGGATGGCAAAAGCCGGCAAAGGAGCTAGCCAAGGAGCTAGCATCAACATAACCATCAAGAACATATCATCCCCTTTGATGTTTCCGAAAAGTCGGAATGAAAGGGATACGATTCTTGAAAAATGAGAGATGATCTCTATCGGGAACATAAGCGGTGCAAGCCATTTTACCGGACCAGCGAAGTGGGCTATGTAGTGACCGAGACCTTGCGCTCTAATCCCTTCAAAGTTGTAATATACAAACACGATAAGCGCGAGCACGAGCGTAAAGTTGATATTTGACGTAGGCGATTCAAAACCGGGAAAAATACCGATCACGTTACCGAAAAATACCAATAGACCTATCGTCGCGATCAGCGGTAAATATTTTCTCGCTTTTTCTTCACCTATCACGTCTTTTCCCATAAAAATGACACCTTGCAAATATATCTCGAATATATTTTGCACGTTACCGGGCACTATCTGCATTTTAGACGTAGCAGCTTTTGCCAAACCCAAAACCAAAGCGGCGATGAGTAGCGTGTGAAATACGAATATGAACTCGTGTGAATGATTGATTAAACCTGCAAAGGTAAATACTTCTCCCATAAAATCCCCCGAAAAAATTTGGCTTATTGTACCTAAATGCGCGTTAACTTTTTATTATAAAAATCGCGTTTTGCATAAATAATGACCAAAAATGCGACAAAAGCTACAGCTGACGCGTACAAGAAAATGTACTCGCCGTAAAACATTCCCGAAAGCATCGAACCTGCAAATAATCCTAGTCCGTAAGAAATGCCGCCGTAAAATTGTTGGGCGAGATTCTTCTCTTTGTACACATGATACAGATAGCTAATAACGGCGGTATGATAAAGTGCGAATCCAAGTGCGTGCAGTGATTGTGTGAAAAATGAGATAAGAATGCTTGCGGGAAACAAATATAAAAGCAACCAACGAAATGCGGTTACCAAAACCGAAACGGCGATGAGATTTAGTAAATCATATTTCTTTAATAAAGGTGTTTGAAAATAGAGCATAAAGATTTCGCATGCCACCCCGAAGGTCCATAGATAACTCACGACATCTACGCCAAAACCTTGCTCTATTTCATATATGGTAAAAAAATTGTAAAACGGTCCGAAGCTGATTTGCATAAGAAATACGTTTAGCCATACATATTTGTGATCAAAAAGGGAGAAATTTTTATTATCCGTGCAAAAAATCTCGACGTTTTCCTTGCTCCTTTTTAGGATTCTAAAAACAAAGTACGATGTCAAAATACTAAAAAAAACCATAAATATAATCAATATTTGTGGATCTTGCAATAGATTTGCAAAAGCTAATGCCGATACTATAAAACCTATAGAACCAAAGAGTCGTATCTTTCCATAGCGCTCTTTCTGCAAGCCCCACAGCGCTACCGTCTCAACAAAAGGGGGCAGTAAACTAATGCTCACCCCCATAAAGATTTGCGTTAAAACAAGCAAGTAAAAATTTTGAATAGTAAACACCAGCGAAACGGATGCGAAGATAAAAATTACAGCCGAGAGCTGTATCGTATTTTTGGTAATCGTAAAATGTCTAATAAAAAATAGCGGAATAAGAAAACGGGACAGAGGGATAATTGAGAATATTATGCCGATTTCAAATGCATCAAAGCCCGATTCCATAAGCACTTTCGGGAGATAAATAAGGTTGATTCCGACAAACGCAAAATGGAAAAAATAAAATGAGGCTATTTCAAACGAAAAAAGATTACGCCTTTTCATCTTCGATCACGACGGTGCCGCAAACAAGATCATGCAACATTGCTTTATCCTCTCTATAAAACGCAATAACAACACCAAACAGAAGACCTGCAGAAATCAACAGTAGAAGAAATCGCAAGAAAGCTAATATAAAAATAGGCGGTGTTTGGGTTTTTTTATACACCACTTTTATGTTATACGCCCGCTTTCCCGGAGTTTGTCCGTTGTAGCTCCAAAAAGAGGCGGCGATAAAACCATACAATAAAATCGCGGCCGTAGGGATATGCGGAGAGGTGCGAAATGCCTCCGCGCTCCCTGCTACGATATAGGTCATAAAATAAAGAATCGGGGTATAAATCATAAAAGCATCCACGATAAAAGCTTTTATTCGTGAAGGAATCGAGGCTATCTTCAAGTCTTTTTAATTACCCCTGCTACCGGGTTTGATAGGTTTTGAACCGAGCTTACAGAAAGGGCACTCCTCTGCGTCAAATATCTCAAATATAAAGTCATCTATCGCAAATAACGGTATGTCGCTAGGGAGCTTGCACTCCGGCTTTTGTGCTAGATTCGAACCTGCTCTTTTGCACACACCCCTATTGGCTATCGCGGCAAACGCTACTACTTCAGCGCCCAAAGATTCCACGACGCGTTTTGCCTCCAAAGCCGATCCGGCGGTGGTGATAATATCTTCACACACAAGAATCTTCTCGCCTTTTCTTACTTCAAAGCCTCTTCTTAGCGTCATTTCACCACCGACACGCTCTACAAAGATAAAGCGCTTATCCATCTGTCTCGCAAGCTCATATCCGGCTATAAGACCTCCAAGCGCAGGAGAACAAATCGTATCGAATTCTATTCCGCTTTTTTCTACTATTTGTGCTAACGTACCCAAAAGTTTTGCCGCTACGCTCGGTTGCTCAAGCACCTTTGCAGACTGTAGATAGTATTGTGAATGTTTTCCGCTGCTAAGTAGAAAATGCCCTTCTAGCAAAGCATTTTGATTGATATATTCTTGTTTTAAATCGATAGACATAATTTTAAACTTTAAGAATCTCTTCTTCTTTGCTTTTGACCGTATCGTCTATCTTTTTGACGAAATCATCGGTAATTTTTTGGATATGGTCAAGCCCTTTTTTGATCTCATCTTCTGAGAGCACCTTATCTTTTTCGAGTTTTTTTATCTTGTCGTTCCCGTCTTTTCTGACATTTCTAACGGCGACTTTCGCTTTCTCGCCCATCGCTTTGGCATCCTTGGCGATCTCCTTTCTTTGTTCGCTTGTCATCGGCGGGAAAAAGAGTTTGATGACGCTTCCGTCATTGTTAGGATTTACGCCAATATTGGCTTCTTGGATCGCTTTTTCGATGTCTTTGAGGAGGTTTTTCTCCCAAGGAGTGACGGTAATCGTAGATGCGTCCGTCGCTATTACCGAGCCTACTTGGCTAATAGGCGTGGGTGAGCCGTAGTAATCAACTTTTACGTTATCAAGAATCGCAGCAGATACCTTGCCGGTGCGAAGAGTCGAAAACTCTTTTTTCATAGAATCTATACTCTTATTCATATGGTCGGTCACATATGTGTAAATTTCGTTTAGTTGCATATTGCTCCCCTTATTTAGTTTTTTCAGGAATCGCCGGAATACTCGGAGGCATCGGAGGCGACTGCGGTGGAGTATTGCCCTCTAGCGCTTTTGGAGCGTCGGGCACCACTTTGGTAGAATCAAAAGCATCCATAACCGTTTTATAGTTTTGTTGATTATAAATATAACCTAAAGCGACGGTATTTACTACAAAAAGCAAGCCCAAAGCCATTGTCAATTTTTGCAAAAACCCCGCCGGACCCTTTGCTCCGAAAACCGATTCGTTGCTACCGCTGTACGCGCCTAGCCCGATGCTTGAGCTTTTTTGTAGCAACACCGTGACGGTGAGTACGATCGCCAAAATAACTTGTGTGACTAATAAAATTGATGTCATTAAAAAACCTTGTTGATAATATTCCTAGTTCAAGGAGTGGAATTTTACCATAAATTTATTGATTAACCATTAAAATCCGCGAATGAAAATAGCCGTAAAATTCGATACCGCCGCAAAAACTTACGATAAATATAACTTGGTACAAAAAAACGTCGTAGCCGAGCTTTTACAAAACCTTGATTGCAGCGGTAAAGATATTATAGATTTGGGGTGCGGCGAAGGTGCACTCTATAAATCACTCAAACAAACCCCCAAAAGTTTTACGGCGATCGACCGCTCCGAAACGATGCTCTCTTTACATCCAAAAAATCCAAACATACGTCTCCTTTGCGAATCGTTTGACGAACATTGCTTTGGGAGGCGATACGATTTACTACTCTCCGCATCGGCATTGCAGTGGTCAAAAAATCTAGAATCACTCGCCTATAAAATAGCAGAGAGCACCGAAGAGATAGCGCTCGCCATTTTCACCTCGGAATCGATGCGTGAGATTCACGATTTCCTAGGCATTGCATCGCCTTTGAAAAGTGCACGGGAATTGACTCAAATCTTTCAGTCTCATTTTCATGTGAACACTTACGCGAAACGCTATGAGTTGGTTTTTGAAAACAAAGAGGCGCTTTTTACATACATTAAGCACTCAGGCATCGGCGGGTACAACCTTTTATCATACAAAGAGGCGAAGCGCTTGGTAAAAGATTTTGACGGATTAGTGCTTGGCTTTGAAGTCTTATATATTTTCGGAAAAGTTATTCGGAGAACATAACAAGTTTTACGTCTCTGTTTTTCGTCAAAGGAAGTATCTTTAACATCAACTCGTGCGCTCGTATCCCTTTAATCGAAGAATCCACGAGTAAAACCTCAAATTTATTGCTCTTCGCCCATGTCAAAAACTCTACGGGTCGCGGGATGCGTACGACACAAAAATCTACGTTCTTTTTTAGAATATGCAACTTTATATTGTTTGTCGTATTGGGATTCTCCGACACGATGACAAACGTTTTCTGCTTATTGCGGGTATAGTCGAGCAATAATTCATACAGCTCCTTGTCGTGGTCTTTGAGCTTTGTTTTATCAAGCTGTTTGAGGTAGTACTCCAAAAAAGTCATACAATTAAACGTCCCGCCGATGCTTTGTTTGTAGAAGTTGTGGGCGATGCTTTGGGATTCGCTTGCTTTTTCCCAAATCAACAGATTCATCTTATATGCGAGATGGTTAATGATTTTGGTAATTTGATCGGAAAGATATTTTTTCGTCTCGGCGTATTCTATAGGAAATCGGTCTTTGGACTTTTTCGCAAACTCTTCTAGAAGGAGATTTACCCTCGTGAGCGCGTCACCGAGCTGCGTATGTTGTTTTACATAGTCGGGTAGCTCTCGTTCTCTTTGGGTGATTTTTTGCTTCAGGTCTTCGATGACTTCAGATTTTTGTCCGGGTATTTCCAGTCGCTTTTTAAAAGTATTTATATCGCTTTCGGTGCTTTTTATCCTATGGGCGAGTTGAAAAAGGCGTTCCCCCTCCATTTTGGATTTTTTTTGGAGCGCGTAATACTCCATTTGTTGCTTGAGATAAATCTCCGTGTAATACTCTTCTGGAATCTCCGCCGTCATTTTTACAAAGTTCTCGTGGATATTTTCTAGCTCAACAAGCTCTTGGTCTATCTCTTCAAAATCTTTTTCATTGATTCTTTTATCCAAAAATAGCAGTTGCGATTTCGCCTTGTTTAAAAATCGTTTGAGTAAAAAATAGTTTATAACCGCCTCTTCGGATTCTTCGCTCTCCAAAAAGTCGGTATGTTTGTCGATCATCATTTTTTGCTGGATAAAGAAGAGTAAAACGCACTCTCGTATCTCTTTGTCCTCTTTTATTGTATGCACTTTTGAGAGATCTATCGCTTGCGCTTTTTGGTTGACGATCTCGTCTTTTTTATTCTCCTCGATGTCATTGAGCGCTAAATCATCTTCGGTCGCCCAAAAATCGGTCATCGTGATATAAGGATTGTTTTCCACGTCTTGATATTTCGATGATCTACAATCGGTCACTTTTCCTTTGTCGTCGAGTCGAAACTCCACAAGCATCCCGCGACTAGGAGTAGTTTTAAAGTCGTGCCATGCGTTCTTCCGCAATTCAAATATTTTTTTATTTTGGTTGATTATCGCTCCGGAGCCGTTTTTGGTATTGTAGTTACTGATTCTTCCGTGCATTATTTTTGCAACAACCTTTCATTCATATGGACGATTTTCTCTGCGAGGATGAGATTGAAGTTTCTATACAAAACCGCTAGCGCCTTAGCGTTTTGGCTATTTACCTCTTTTTTTATCTCAAAGCTAAGGAGTGTCGTCATATCGTTATTTGATACGATCCTAGCACTCCTCGGCTCGCCCGTGATAGCCGACATCTCCCCGAAAAGATTCCCCGTTTTTAGTTCTGCGACTTTGATGTACTTCTCGCTCTTTACCCTATCACATATCATCACATCCACCGCGCCGCTCATGATGTAGTAAATCTCCTTGCCGTCCCCCCCTTGTTCAAAGAGTATCTCACCGTTTTTGAGTTTGAGGAAGAGTACGTTACCCGTCACCTCCAAAACGTCATCATCGGACATATCTCTAAAAAACGCAAATTTGTCTCTATTTTTCAAGAGTGAGTTTTCGGCGGTGCTTAGATTGGCTTTATTAATATAGGAGACTTGTTTTTTCTTGAGTTGGTGTTTTTTAACACCGAGGTCATCGGTGATTTCATTGATTAAAGAGGTAAGTTTATTATATTTTGTAAAGAAAAATAGCTCTTGCTCCCCCTTGGCGATAATGACCTTGGAGTGATTGGCGCGTACCATTTTATTGGAGACGCTCACCATATCCTTCAAAAAATCCTGTATCTGTACGGTTTCGGCTTTTCTAAGTTCGTCGGCAAGATTTGGCAAAAGTACCCCTCGTGCTATTTTGTCAATTTTACATCAATATTTATTAAGCGATAAATATCTTTTCCTTTTTTACGAAAGAAGAGAGTCTCTCGTTTACAAAACTAATCAGCGCCGCCTCTTTCTCTTTTTCATATCTACAAGCACCGTCTTGCACCTCGTAAGGATAGTACAAAATATCGCTCATTCGCCCTTGTTTTTGTATTTTTTTTAAATAGGTGCTATTCATACGAAACGCACCGAGTGCAATGGAATGTATTTTCGTGAGATCGATTTGATTTGCGAGTCGATCCAAAAAATCGCCGTAAAGTTTTTCGTACTCTTTATCGTAGATGAGCGGATCGATACAGATTCGCATATTCCATCCCTCTTCCATCGCTTTTTTTACGTCTTTGATTCTCTTCTCAAGTGCCGGGGTGAGGGTATCGTACTTCTCGACAAAGCGTTGCGGGAGCAAACTCCAAGACAAGATGACGTTTTTTGCGGGCTGTATCCCATTGAGCGCCGCATAGTTGGCGCTTTTCGTCCTTAGCTCCATCTCGATATTTTGTGAGGATCGGATAAACTCGATCCAACGAGCACTTAAGCCGTGGAGTTTTTCTAATGCGAGCAGGTCGGTATCGTACGAGATAGAGAGGTGCACCGCCTCATCGCCGATGACCTTTTTCGCCTCCGTAAAATAGTCCTCAAAATTCGTAAAGATTAAGATATTTCCGTTTTCATACATCCCCTGCAAAAGACAGTATTGGCAGTCGTACACACAGTTTTGCACTATCGGGGCGTAGAGATATTTTTTGTATCCGAAGTTTTGGATAAGTGCCGAGCCTTCATAGATAAACGGAGGGCGCTTTTTAGCGAGAATGAGTTTTGGGGATTTTTTTTGGGAATCAAGATGCTGATTCTTTCTGTTAAACACGTCTTTGTAGTGCTTGATAACGACAATTTGCGCCCGCTTGAGCTTACCTGTTATCTCTTTTGCCAATACGTCTTCTAGCACGTCTTCTTCGATGTAGACGTGTGAAAAAGGTTCTTTAAACACAAAGCTCCTTGTAGCGCTCCAAAAAGATCTCTCTTTTATTTGTACTGCGCAAAGTAGCTATAAATTCCTCTCTATCAAAATTTTGCGCTACGAATCTGTATTGCAGTAGCCCTTTTAGAATCTGTATTTGGGAATGGGTGAGAGCAAAAGATGCTAACGCTAATG
>CAZCQG010000062.1:0-8898 GCA_964500775.1 uncultured Campylobacterales bacterium | reverse complement strand
CTGCCATAGCCCACTCAAACCCCAAAAATAAGGGCTTTCGGCTAGTCAAAAAGCGAGGTGTGACCGTTTTGTATCAAGCAACTCTCAAAATATCATTAAAAAAAATACTCCCCGTTTATTGCCTTGAGGAAAATATCTAACATATTTTTGTGATGCTGTAGATCTCTCTTTATGATCCCTTGCACGGGTGGCTTTTGGCATTAAGAAAATGAAAGATTCCGAGTGAGACGATTAGGAGCGCTACTCCGATTATCAAAAAGAGCGCATTATCCATTTTCGAGTAGTCACTCAAAGCAATTTTGAAAACAACCATAAGAGATTCTATGGATAGGGCAATAATGATAGTAATCAAAAAACGCTCAAGCGCCTTACGCTCTATGTGCTCCTCCAAATCTTTGCTCTTGTAAAATACCTCCTGCTCTAGTATCGTCTTTGAGAGATCAAAAATCGCCAAGCCTAACGTGAGGGCAATTATCGGAGTGAATATCATCTCTACTTGTTCCAATCCGCTTGAAGCAAAAGAGATCAAAAATTTATATCCCGCATAAAAGACGAGTACCGCGGAAAAGAGCATCAAAGAAAATCCAATAACGGCATAAAATAAGGTATTCATTCTATTAAATGGGGTGTTTAGTTCGATTAATTTCATTTGAGCGAGTAATTTGAAAAGATTGATATCATATATGATATACCCGTCTCCCACGCTTCGCACTAAGGTGAGACAGGCATTACCCGTATGAGAGCTGATGTATGGGTTGCTAATAAATATTTTGTTATTTTCTATTTTTGCCTTCTCAAATAAATAGCTTTTTGCAAGTCCTTTCGTTGAGCTATCGGAGCTATTCTTATAAAAATAGTCGGTAGTCTGCACAAATGCGCTGCTAGCCATATACACAAGCTCCAAAAAGGGCATAACGTTATGAATTTGCTTGGCACTCTCTTCATCGACGACCTCAAACCTATTAAGCTCTAACGTAGCTATCAAAAATCCCTCTACGGTTGCCCTATTTTTTTTGTAGATATTTATAATCTCTTTCAATCAAACATCCTTTTGTAAGCTAGATGGAATCTATCAAAACTTTCCTAAATGGGTATGCACCTTTTATATGACAAATCTTTCGAAGTCAAAGCAAAAGGAGAATCTAGCAATCAACAACAGATTTCAAACAATTGACCGCTGTCAATGTTTTCTACCGAAAAAAACAATACCATTACCACTCAAAATAAAAATCATAAAAGGAATTTATAATGAGTGATGCGATTTCGATGTTTTGTTATCAGTGTGAGATGTCTATGCCCGAGGGGTGCGGCGCAAACGGTCAAAGTGTAGGTACTTGCGGCAAGGACGCGACAAAGTCAAGACTGCAAGATATTATGATTTTCGGTCTCAAAGGATTGAGTGCGTACAGGGAGCACGCAAACGAGCTTGGAGCAGACACCAAAGAAGTAGATGACGTGATAAGCGAGACGCTCTATTTTACGCTTACCAATGTCAATTTTAATTTCGATGAGCATATAGCACAGCTGATGAAAGTGGGGAGTGCGGGCGTAAAGATGATGGATATACTTAGCGAGGCACATACGAAGCGATTTGGGATTCCCACACCCGTGAGTGTCTCCCAAAACAAAGCCGAAGGAAAAGCAATACTCGTAAGCGGGCACAATCTCGATATGCTAGGCGACCTACTAGAGGCGACGAAAGATAAAAATATTAATGTCTACACCCACTCCGAGATGCTTCCTGCACACGGATACCCCGAACTGCGAAAATATGAGCACCTCAAAGGGAACATCGGAAAATCGTGGTTTGACCAAAGCGAACTCTTTGAGAAATGGCCCGGAGCTATCGTAGTAAATACCAACTGCATCGTCCCACCGAAGAAAAACTGCGGCTACCTCGATAGGCTATTTAGCTACAAAATCGTCGGCGTAGAGGGTATCCAAAAGATAGAGGGGAAAGATTTTGCACCCCTTATAGAAAAGACCCTCTCACTACCGAGGGTAGAATCGTTTAATAGTCAAGAGTGTCTCACTACGGGACACCATTACAAGACGATTTTGACGTTAGCACCCTTGATTTTAAAAGCGATAGAGGAGGGGAAAATCGCTAAGTTTTTCGTCGTTGCCGGATGCGACGCGCCGGGGAAAGGGGGCGAATATTACAGAGAATTAGCGCAAGAGTTTCCCGAGGATTGCGTCATCATCACCTCTAGCTGCGGAAAGTTTCGATTTAACGATATTGATTTCGGATTTATCAAAGGGACGGAGATCCCTAGGTATCTTGATCTTGGGCAGTGCAACGATAGCAACGGCGCGGTGCATATCGCACTCGCTCTAAGCAATGCGTTAGGTATACCCGTAAACGACCTCCCGATAGGAATCGTCCTCTCGTGGATGGAGCAAAAAGCGGTGATTATCTTACTCGCGCTCTTTAGCCTTGGCATCAAAAATATCCATATAGGACCGAAAGCGCCGCAATTTGTCAATGACGAGATATTGGGATTTTTGGTGGAGAATTTTAACCTCGCTCTAACGACTACCGCCGATGCCGACTTGAAAAAGTTTCTATCTTGCAAATAATCTACTAACGCCTCTCTCGGGGCGTTAGAGCTAAATCTCCTCCACCCCATAACATCGAATATCCGCATCGTCAGTCACCCAATATTTTCCACGAAGCGAAAGGGTAAAAGTCACATCACAACTCTGATCGTCGCCGATAAATGCAGCTCGTATCTCATAGTGGGGGAAATCACGCAAAAATAGCTCTTTTTTCGTCACTTTGAAGCTTTTAAATTTTGATACATGGGTGAGCTCTTTGGTGAGATTCTCGATGAGTGCGTTGTCGGGGCGATGGAGTACCGTGAGATAGCGCCCTTCGCCCAAAAATGAAAATAGCGCCGTTAGAAGCAATAAAAAAAACCAAATCTTGGATAATTGTCGAAACACGGGGGTGTTTGACTTTCGAAGAAGGGCAAAAGAGATAAAAATGACCGCTAAAAATAGTAAAAAATCGATGGTTGTACCTTATTTATATATCTGCTCTAGCTCGAAAAGCTCCAAAAAGCTCCCGATAAATTTTGAGATAAATTTCATCACCTCAATGTCCTCGCTATCATACAGTCCCCGTTCGATGTTTAACAGTTGCAATACGCCGATTTTTTCATTTTTGGAGTTTGTGATGGGGACGGCAGCGACGTTTTTTGTCTTGTAGCCGCTTTTTTTATCTATTTCATCGTAAAAGTTCGGGTCTTCGTATGGGCTTAGCGAGATACAAAGCTCCCCTTGGCGAAACGCATAGCTACAGATTCCTTTGTCAAGCGAAACCTCAAATCGTTTCATACCGTCGGCATGTAGCGTAAAAAGATTGTCTTTTGTTTTATCGTAGAGATAGACACTCACCCTATCCGATCCCGTCAACTCTCTCGTGGCACTTGAGATGAGCCGTATAGATTCTGCGAGTGAGTAGGATTTTGAGAGTTCTTCGCCGAGTGAGCGTATGAGCTTGAAAGTTTGTTCCGTTTTAAACATAATCCCGATACCTTTTTAAAAAAATTATCGGATTATATAAAATTAACGTATTTATAACAAGTGCAGAGTGCAAGGGGAGGGCGTAAAATATTACGCCGCTCTCTCAACCGAATTTACCCGTGATGTATTGTTCTGTTTTTTTCTCTCTTGGAGAGACGAAGATTTTTTCGGTTTCATCATATTCGATGAGTTCGCCGAGGTGAAAAAATGCCGTATAGTCCGCGACACGCGCCGCTTGCTGCATATTGTGGGTAACGACGACTATGGTAAACTGCTCTTTAAGCTCAACCATAAGATTCTCAATCGTTTGCGTAGAGATAGGATCGAGTGCACTTGTGGGTTCATCCATAAGTATGACATCGGGCTTCACGGCGATGGTTCTAGCGATACAGAGTCTTTGTTGCTGACCGCCGGAGAGCGCCGTGCCCGGCTCTTTGAGCTTGTCTTTTACTTCATTCCAAAGACCCGCGGATTTGAGCGAAGATTCGACGAGTTCGTCGCACTCCTTCCCTTTTTTGACCAAATCGTGCATCAATGGGGCATACGAGACGTTTTCATAGATGCTCTTCGGGAACGGGTTTGGTTGTTGAAAAACCATACCGACCCTTTTTCGCACCGACACTACGTCCACTTCGGGAGCGTATATATCGTGTCCGTCTATCTCGATCTTCCCTTCGATTCGCACGGAGCCTATGAGGTCATTCATCCTATTGAGGCATCGTAGGTATGTCGATTTACCACAGCCCGAAGGTCCGATAAACGCGGTAATCTTTTTTTCGTAAATATCGAGATTCACGCCGCTAAGCGCCTGTTTTTGACCGTACCAAAGCTTCAAGTCTCTAGAGGTGATTTTTACGCTTTTATCCTCGGAAGCGCTTCCTCCGAAGTTTTGAGTATCTATTGATATTTCCATTTTTTCCCTTTTGATTACCAAGTTTTAGTGTATTTTCGTCGTAAATAGATAGCAATAGCATTGAGCGTGAGCAAGATACTTAGCAGTACCAAGATTCCCGCCGCCGTACGTTCGACGTACGCACGTTCAGGCATTCCCGACCACGTAAATATCTGTGCGGGCATCACGGTAGCCGCTTCTACCAAGCTCGTAGCCGCATCCGGTATAAAGGCAATCATACCTACGATAATAAGCGGTGCGATCTCTCCCATAGCCCTCGCAAGCGCGATGATAGAACCCGTCAAGATTCCCGGCAATGCCAAAGG
This sequence comes from uncultured Campylobacterales bacterium, assembly GCA_964500775.1. GTDB lineage: Bacteria > Campylobacterota > Campylobacteria > Campylobacterales > CAZCQG01 > CAZCQG01. Next base: position 4,152 of record CAZCQG010000062.1, on the reverse strand, counting down.
AAGTACGTGATCTCGCACTATCTGCCATCTCGTAAGCCCAAGACCAAAGCCCGCTTGTCTAATAGTATCGGGGACTGATTTGAGCGCCGCTCTCGCACTCACGATAATGACGGGCAAAGACATTAGTGAAAGCGTCATACCGCCGACTAGAGGAGAGCTCCTCGGTACGCCGAAAAAGTTGATAAATATCGCAAGCCCTAACAAACCGAATAAAATAGACGGGATCGCGGCGAGGTTGTTGATGTTTACTTCGATGAGCTGCGTGAGCTTATTATCAGGCGCAAACTCCTCTAGATAGATAGAGGTCATCACCCCGATAGGCATCGATATAGCCATCGTCACTATCATCGTCAGAATCGTACCTATGATAGCGGCTTGGATTCCCGAGTATTCGGGGATTTTCGAATCCCCTTTTTTGAAGAAAATCGTATTAAATTGCAGCTCCGCTTTGCCCGTAGCCATTAGCTCGTCTATGAGCTGCTTTTCGTTGTCTTTGAGCCTATTGTAGTGCCCTTTGAGGTACTGATCCACTTCTGCGGAGGCGAGCACCCAATGTTCTTCTTTGGTGTCCATCCACTTTGGATTTTCGGCGACATAATTTGGCAAATCACGAAGCCACGCACGGCTAGCGATTTTCATATATTTTCGCTCTACCGAGATATATGGATTATCCAAAGTATCTTGATTGACCTCTACGGGTATGGAGATATAGGCTTGTTGAAAGGCGGGATACCCTTGTCGTACCATATCAAAGAGAAAAAAGAGCAAAAAGAGCATCGACACGACCAAAGACGAAGCCGCCCAGTACTCAAATCGTTTCCCTTTTCTATTTCTTTTTTCTATCTGCGGGATATAAAAATAGTTGTCTTTTTTGATATTCTCTGCCACACCGACTCCTTTTACAGGTTTGAAACTTTATATTTTTTATGAAATTTTCTAATAATACTTACCGAGATGACGTTGATGATGAGCGTCACTACAAAAAGCACCAAACCTAACGCAAAAGCCGAAAGGGTAAGCGAGCTATTAAACTCTTGATCACCTACGAGCGAATCAACGATACTCACCGTCACGGTAGTCATATCTTCAAGCGGATTCCAAGAGAGATTCGGACGCATACCTGCTGCCATAACCACGATCATCGTCTCGCCCAAAGCTCTTGAGATTCCAAGAAGCACCGAAGCGATAATCCCCGGTACGGCCGAAGGAAGCACGACGAATTTTATCGTCTCGGCTTTGTTCATCCCGAGTGCCAATGAACCGTTTCGTATATCTTGCGGTACGGAGTTGATCACGTCATCCGAAAGAGACGCGATAATAGGTATGATCATAATCCCCATAACAATTCCCGAAGCCAACGCGTTTTGAAACGAAGCCGAGATTCCGATAGCGGCAAATATCTCTACGATAAGCGGAGCAACGGTGATGGCGGCAAAGAAGCCGTAAACGACCGTAGGAATCCCCGCTAATATCTCTAGCATCGGTTTTAGTCTCCCTCTAGCCTTTTGGGTAGCGTACTCCGACATATAAATAGCCGAAAAAAGCCCTACTGGGACGGCAACGAGCATAGCAATCGTCGTGATATAAAACGTCCCCGCAAAAAGAGGGACTGCTCCGAATTTCGCTCCGCTACTCCCCTCTACGGCTCTACCCGCACCCTCCAAAAACGCTGCATCGGGCGCCCAAACAGTTCCCGTAATGAAATAGAAGAAACTCTCTTTCGAGAAGAAGTGCATCGCTTCAAAAAGTATCGACATCAATATCGCAAACGTCGTTAGTATCGTAATAAACGAGGCGGTGAGCAAAAGTCCTTTGATAAAGGTCTCTACGTTATCCCTCGCTCTTGTGGTCGGCTTGATTTGTTTGAGCAATACCGCCAATGTCCCCGCCGCTATCGCAAGCGATGCGCCCACTAGCATAATCGGGGGAACATAATCTATCCCAAAAAGATACAAAAATACACCTACGACAGCTAATAAAATAGCCGGCAAACCAGTATACAATGCAGTAAACCACCCGTATTGATCGGGCTGGGAGTGCATTTTTTTACCTTCAGAGACTATCCCTAGAGCCTTTTTTCTCCCGAAGATAAACCCTACAAACATCAACGGTAGTAATCCGCCGAAAAAGATTAGATAGATATATTGCGTACTCAAACCTGCGACCTTTTGATGAGATTCGGGCGCAAAAAACGCGCCCGTAAGTATAATGGAAAGATTATTTTAGAACAGTGTGGTTTTTCACCATGTCAGCCGTCAATTTTGTTTTGGCCAAAACTGATTTTTGAGCAGCGACTCTTACGTCATTAGCAAGTGGAATAAGACCGATTGTCTTAAGTACCCCTTTATCACCGATCATTTTATCGTCCATGAAAAGTGATACATACTCATCCATACCTTTTACGTCTTTTCTGTGTGAGTTTTTCACATAGAAGAAAAGTGATCTAGATATTGGATATTTTGCACTAGCGATATTTTCAGGCGTAGCTTCGAAACCTTCGATTTTCGCGCCGATTACTTTATCTGCATTTTCTTCAAGGAAGCTATATCCGAATATCCCGAATCCTGCTTTGTTTTGCTCTAGTTTTTGAACGATAAGGTTATCGTTTTCGCCGCTTGGTACATATACGCCGTCTTGTCTAAGTTCTTTGTATTTACCTGCAGCATCACCGTACTCTTTCATTCCCTTAGAAGCGTGTTCCATTACAAGCTCGTTAAACGCGTCTCTCGTACCTGAAGTGGTTGGAGGTCCGTAAACGATAATGTCTCTGTTTGGAAGCGTTTTATCGATTTCGCTCCATTTTTTATATGGGTTTTTTACAAGTTTTCCATCTACAGGTACTTCAGCAGCAAGCGCTAAAAACATTTGCTCTCTAGTAAGGTTTATGTGTCCATTTGATTTTGCTTGTGCAAATGCGATACCGTCATAACCGATAACTGCACCGGTAATATCCGTAACGCCGTTTTTCTCACAAGTTTCAAGCTCAGAAGATTTCATAGGTCTAGATGCGTTTGTGATGTCCGGAGTATCAAGTCCGTCTCCTGCGCAAAATAGTTTCATACCGCCGCCTGAACCAGTTGATTCGACTACCGGAGTTTTGTTACCTGTAGTCGCACCGAATTCTTCCGCTACATAACTAGAAAACGGATACACGGTTGAACTACCTACGATTTTTATTTGATCTCTTGCTTCGCCTGCTACTGCTAAAACCGCGATAGCCGCAACGCTAAGAGCTAACTTTCTGAACTGTGTCATTCACTCTCCTTTGGATTTTTATTGGTGTTAAAAACGGTGTATTGTAATTTTTCTAAGTGACATAATTGTTACAAAAGTTACTAACCCAAAGCCGCGCGAGAGGTATTTAAGAATCCAAGCTTTGTAATAATTGATCTACTTCGTTATAGAGCGCGCCATTTTGCTCAACTATGAAACGGTGGAGTTTTTTATAGAGTTTTTTATCGGCAAGAAAGCGTTTCAGTATCGCATCGCCGTTGTAGTTATCGTTTATCTCTCCGAGTTTGTCTTGAAGGGTTTTGAGTATTAGAAGTAGCGTGGGGTTATCGGTGGTAGTCTCCGTAAAATAGCGATATTTCTTCACTTCGAGGCGCAGCTTATGTAGCGCTCTTTTGTCATGTTTGGGCAAAGCAAGCTTTTTGGATGGTGCTTCAAGCTCTTTTTTTTGGGTATCTTCATCTAAAGAATCCAATACGATGTCATCAAAATTCACCCCTTTGAGTTGATTCCAAAACGTATGTTCCAAAACCATCTTTTCTTTGAACAGTGCGACTAGGGCACCGCTTTGCTTGATTTGCTCATAGTGCGCATAGTCAAACTTTCTTAGGAATACGCTCAAAAATACGTCAATATCGCGAATCTTATTACTCCCCTTGATGATACCCTGCACCGTTTCGTAGGCGGGATTATTTCGCGACATTAGAGATAATGCTTTTCTGCATTTCACTCGCAACCTATGGAGATTTTCAATCTCTTCGGGATGTAGCTCATACTCTTTAAAAGTGACAATCAGCTCTTCAACGGGAGTTTTCGCCATATCGTTTCCATTTCTTTTTTAAGGGCACCTCTAAAAGTCCTAAGGGGTCATAGAAGGCAAAGTCAGAGTGAGATTTTCCAAGAGATTTTCGCAGGCTTATC
>CAZCQG010000061.1:0-9273 GCA_964500775.1 uncultured Campylobacterales bacterium | reverse complement strand
AATGAACAGCCCTATTTTCTAGATTTTTTTCATAGACTTGCAAAAAATACTCCTCTATATCTTAAAGTTGCGACGATTAAACACAGAACGAGATTGTATGTACAAGCTGAAAGCTACATTGGAATCGAACTGCCTCATGATGCACAACCATTAAACTTGGATTACAGCTTTGAAGACTTTAATGCACTTGTCATATTTATGAAAAATCTATTGCAACATATCAATGAAAAAGTAGAGGTCTCAATTAAATATGAAGACTTAATCACTGATAATGCATTCAGGTTTTTATGCCTTGCATCAGGTGGTGTGCCGAGAGACTTTTTTAGTTTGATAATTTCGTTAGGACCACTGCTAGGTGGAGGAAAATCCATTTCTAAACCAAATGTCATTGAGAAAGCAATTGAAAATATTTCAAATAAGATGGAAGCATTCAGAACTGATACCGCTGACGAAGAAGGAATACTTGACAATTATCTCAAATTTATCCGTAAAAGTATTATTGACGAAAAAAAATGGAATGCTTTTTTAGTATCTAATAGAGCTTTGCTAGATCACCCTCATATTAATCAAGCTGTCAAAGAACTATCAGATTTGCGTTTTTTACATCTAGTCAATCCCAATATAAGCGCTTCTAATGGTGATGGAATACGTTATTCGGCATACATGCTAGATATTGGATTGTTCCCAAATTCAAATCCAAGAAGTTTTCAGCAGGTAGAACCTGGACAAAAAGATGAAAATCAAAGGGAGGACAAAATCAGATCTGCACCAAAACTAAATCTAGAAGATTTTAAAATGTATATTGATAAGCTTCACTTAGAAAAACCTATTGAAACAATAGACTGAATATTGAGAACATAACAAACCAAAGGAGACCAATCGCCCCCCTATGCGAAAAAGCGGTGTTCGGGTCGTAAGCTTTTATGACGCTACAAAGAACACCTTTTGCACGTTGATGCTTGAATACGGACAGAGTGAGACTTGGCTAACGCAACAAGTGGGACACGAGAATATCCACGTCAGCAGGATGCACTATATTGGGAAAATAAAGCCCGATATGGAAAAGATTTCAAAGATAGCGGACTAAAGTGCAGGCACAACATAGGTACAATCTAGGATTTTTGAGTTTGAAAGTCTAAAATAGGGGGTAAACTGGCAGAGAGGAAGGGATTCGAACCCTCGGTGAGTTGCCCCACACACGCGTTCCAGGCGTGCTCCTTCAACCGCTCGGACACCTCTCTACAAAAAAGAGTGGAATACTAGCACAATAGAGTTCAATCACCGCTTAATAATAAGCCCCCACATCCGCCCGCAAACATTCTCTCTGCGGTAGGAGAAAAGCTCCTCTTTCCCCTCACAGCAGGTGCAGATTCCAAGCGTTTCGATATTTTGCGGCGGGATTCCCGATGCTAAGAGTTGGGCGTGGATGATGTTTTGGATGTCGAGATAGTATCGCCCTCCCCGTTCAAAAACCCCCTCGGCGTATTTTTTGAAGCCTTCAACGATCTCTTCGCCCACTTCATAGCAGCAACTCTTTATTGACGGTGAGACGGAGACGAGGATCTCTTCGGGAGGAATCCCGTAGCGATTCTTGTAGAGGTCGACGCACTTGCCGGAGATATTTTGCGCACACCCTGCCCTGCCGCTATGGAGCGCGGCTATGACTTTGCCCTTTTTGTCGCTAAAAAGTACCGCCGCGCAGTCGGCGATATTGATAGCTAGCGCGGCGTTTGGCACATCGGTGATAAATCCATCGCAGACCAAAGCTTCATCGATATTTTCAAATCCTTTACCGAGATCAGATTCTCCTATTTCTAAAATCGTATCGCCGTGGACTTGACGTGCCGTGGCGATTCTCGTATTGTCGATATTGAGTGCTTTGCAGACGAGATTCCTATTGGTGATGACCGATTCTTTTGTGTCCCCTACGTGTAGTCCGAGATTGAGCGATGCGTAGTTTCCGCCGCTTATCCCGCCGAGTGTTTTTGTAGTGTATGCGGCGATGTTTGGTATCTGTGTAAAAATCGGATGCAAAAAGAGATCACTCATTGCAGTTTCAGCCCCTCCGTGATTCCTATCTTGAAATAGTCGGCATCTTTGTTGTCGAGCGAACTATGACACGAGATGCAGGCGTTGAGATTCTTATGTTCTAGTATGTCCACTTGTGCTACTTTTTTCGCGTCGTGACACACCCAGCAGTCTTGTCCACACGCAGGTCCCATATCTACGTCTTTGAGTGTCTCTTGATTGTGGCAATTGATACAATTTTTTAATATCGTATGCCTAGCGTCGCTCTCTACGTCAAGCTTTGGGTGGCAACTCGTGCAATCTCCCGTGCAGGAAAAAAGAATTTGGAGTGTTAAAGTAAAAATTAATAACACTTTTAATATCATTAAAAACGTTCCTTTCGTAAAATAAGTAAAAAAGAGTATAACCTTGGAAAAATCAGAAACTATAAAAGAAATTTTGTCTTTACTTACGTTCGGTGACGACAGCATCGATTTTGACGAAAAGTTATTAGAAAATTTTACACAAGAAGAGTTGGAAAGTATATTAGAAAATATCAAACACAAACGAGAGAGCATCAATAGCGACAATGTTGAATGGTTGTGGGGGTTAAGCTCTTGATAGATCTAGAGTATACAAAAGAGCTCAAAAAGCACACACAAGACAAATCGATCTTACTCGTCGAAGACGATCATAGCGCGGTATCGGTTTTGGCAAAGATATTGAGTAGGTATTTTCATAAGGTGCTCGTCGCAAAAGACGGGATGGAAGGACTAGAAGCGTATAGCCGAAATATCGAAACTCTCGATATTGTCGTCTCGGACATCACTATGCCTTATATGAACGGCATCGAGCTATCCAAAGAGATACGTCGTCTCCGACCGAAACAAAAAATAATCATCATCTCTTCGCACAATGAGACCGATAATCTACTCGGTGCGATAGAGGCGGGAGTAAACTCCTTTATCATAAAACCCATAGACACGAAGATATTATTGACGAAGCTTGCCGAGATTTGCGAAGAGATAGATATGCAAAAGAGTGCGGAAAAGCAGCAGGAGCTAGAGCGGATACTCGCCGAACAAAACAAACTCGCCGCATTGGGTGAAATGATAGGTATCATCTCCCATCAGCTCAAACAGCCGCTCAACGGTATGTCTATAATGTGTGAGGCGCTACGGATAAAAGTGCAAAAGGGGGAGAAGCTTGATGCCGATTCCGTCGGTGAGATAGTGGACAAGGCGCGCGGGTACGTCGATTTTATGAATAGCACGATAACCACGTTTAAAAACTTTTTGCAGCCTACCTCTAGGAATACGAAGTTTAAATTAAGTACGGCGATAAATAACGTCGCAAATATCCTCATCCCGCAGTTTCAGCTCTATTCGATCGATCTTAGTATCGATTGTGTGGAAGATTCCGAGATAATGGGCTTTGAATCGGAATTTAAAAACGTAATCCTCAATATGATAAACAACTCCAAAGAGGCGATCATCTCCAATAAATCAAAAGTGCGCCTCATCGAGATACGAATCTACAAAGAAGAGAAAAATGCGATAGTGCGCATAAAAGATACGGGCGGCGGTATCCCCAAAGAGAAAATCGATACGATATTCAAAAAACATATCTCTGAAAAACGGAGCGGCAATATGGGTATCGGGCTCAATATCGCAAAAGCGATCATCAGCGAAAAGCTCAAAGGGGATATAACATTTCAAAATACCGAATTAGGAGTAGAATTTACTATCGCAATCCCCGCTCTATAAAAAGAGCGAGGTAATAAAGAATCCAAAAAATGCGGCGACATACGCAAAAACGGTCGTAAAGATAAAAAGCATCACGACGTATTTTCTCCCGCCGCTCTCTTTTGCAAATACCACGGACGCCGCGAGACAAGGCATATAGCCGATGATGAAGATGATAAACGCAACCGCACTCGGGAGCGAGATGTTTTCCCGTAATGTTTGTATGAGGTCAGCACTATTTTCATCCTGCTCACCTAGAGAGTAAAGCACTCCCATCGTCGAGACGATCACCTCTTTTGCTGCTAGTCCGCTCAAAAGTGACACGCTCATCCGCCAGTCAAACCCCAAGGGTGTAAACGCGGGTTCGATAAATTTTCCGGCCTGCCCCAAATAGCTTTGCTCTAAAAGTTTTTGCTCTAGCTCCATCGAGAGTATCGTCGCTTGTTCGTTGTCGAGTGATTCTTCTATCAGCGCATCATATTGCTGTTGCAATGATTCATTTTGCGGGTAGTTGCTCACAAACCAAATAAGCACCGCCGCGGCGAGGATATATGTCCCCGCTTTTTTGAGATACATAAGCGCCTTTGATTTGACCGAAAACCAGATGAGTTTGAGCGAGGGCATCCTGTATTTGGGCATCTCCATGACAAACGGTTCGTCTTCACCGCTAAAAATAGTTTTTCGCAAAAGAAACGCCCCTAAAAGCGCCATAAGCACGCCGAGGAGATACACACCAAACAGTATACTTCCTGCTACTTCGGGTGGGAAAAAAGCGCTGATGATTAAGACGTATACGGGGAGACGCGCACCGCAGCTCATAAAACTAACGATAAACATCGTGATGAGGCGGTCTTTTTTATTTTTGAGCGTGCGTGCCGCCATATATGCAGGTACGCTACAGCCAAAACCCGTGACTAAAGGGATAAAGCTCTTGCCGTGGAGTCCGAATCTATGAAAGAATCCATCCAACAAAAACGCCGCCCTAGACATATAGCCTGAGGATTCTAGAAGTGAGATTCCGATGAAAAGTATAATGATATTGGGCAAGAAAGTGATGACCGCTCCCACACCGCCGATAATCCCATCGGCTACTAATGATGCTATTTGAGCATCTGAAATTATGCTTCTAGCGGTATTTCCCATCTCATTGAAAAAGCTATCGATCATATCTACGGGGTGTGAGCCAAGGGTAAAAGTCAGCTCAAAGAGCGCCCACATCATAAAGAGAAAGATGGGGATTCCGAGATATTTATTGAGGAGAATCGAATCAATTCTCCTTGTCGTATCCTTGGAATCGTCATATTTTTGCTTTATCACTTCAAGTGCCGCACCTTTGGCGAAGGATTTGTTTTCAAAAGAGAAAATCTCATCCATATCTTCGGTCTCATAAATCTCATACATCCCCTCTAGTACACCGTTTAGTATAGGGTTTAGCTCAAACATTACGGGGTGGTCGTGAACTTTTTTGAAAACCTCTTTATCCTGCATCAGAATCTTGGTAGCAAGTTTTTTATTGTTCGGTTCGATGGCTTTGAGGTCTTTGAAATTCTTGCGCTCCAGTTGACGCCAAAGGATATTTATCCCCTCTTCCACCACGTCGCTAAAGACTTTCTTCCCTTCGCAATAAGGGAATTTATGGACATCGACAATTCTTGATAAGAGTTTTTGAGTCCCTTGCTTTTTAGCTGCAGAGATTTTGACGACCACAAGACCGAGTATGTCAGAGAGTTGTTTATCGTCGATAGCGATACCTTCGCGCTCTGCTTCATCCATCATATTAAGTACGACGATGAGCTTTTTATCCAAATCCATAAGTTCGGCGGTAAGGGTGAGATTGCGCTCTAGGTTCGTCGCATCAAGGACGTTTACTATGAGATCGTACTCTCCGTGCTTCAAGAAATCCTCGGTCACTTTTTCGTCCGCACTATACCCTTTGAGGCTATAGCTCCCGGGGAGATCGATGATCTCTATGTCAAATCCCTCGTATTTGAGGCTAGCGTAGCTCTCTTCGACGGTCACGCCGCTGAAATTTCCGACCTTCATATTTGCATCGCTTATGGCGTTTATGAGCATACTTTTGCCCACATTCGGCTGCCCGACGAGTGCTACGCGTATCGTGCTCACACGGCGCTCTTTTCTACTTCGATTTTCATTGCTTCGCTTTTTCTTAGCGCCAGGAGGGTACTTCCGACCTTGATCTCCATCGTAGATTTGCTAAAACCGCACTCTACGACGCGTATGTGCTCCCCTTTGCTAAGTCCGAGCGAGCTAAATCTATTTTTTGTTTCATCATTCATTTTTAGAGCTACTATGAGGGCGCTATCGCCTTTATTGAGTTCAGAAAGTAGCATATTGTCGTTTCCTTGTTTAGCTGATATTAAAATATTTTGCATCTTTGTGATGCGTGATGATTGCGCAGGTTGACTGCTCTGGGACTATTTGAAACGTCTCGCTTAGGGTGATGCCTAGCTTCTCGGGACGCAATAGCTCAAATATGATTCCGTTCCCCTCTAAATCGGGACACGCAGGATAGCCGAAAGAGTAGCGGCACCCTTCGTACTTTTGGAGGCGTACGTCGGAGAGTTCCGCTTTTTCATCCGTGCAGATTCCAAGCTCGATGCGGATTTGTTTGTGGATGATCTCGGCGAGTGATTCGGCGAGTTCCGCACCGAGACCGTGGAGGAGATAGTATTCGTGGTATCTGCCCGCTTTGTAGAGCTCATTTTCTCTCTCGCTAAAACGCGCCCCCGCACTCACGCAGCTAAGTGCTAGCGTGTCAAAAGAATCGTCCATAAAAAAGTCGCTGATACAGCGGTACGGCGCTTTTTTTTGTCTCGGGAACACAAAGCGCTGCAGCTCTTTTTCATGTTCGTCAAAGACCGTAAGAGAGTCGCCCTCACGTTTGCATTTGTAGTAGCCGTAGACGATTTTTGGATCAAATATCCCCTCCTCTATTACCTGCTTTTTGAGGCGTTCGTATTCCGGCAGCACAGTCTCGTTCATGAGATTGGTATACTCTTCCTTGGAGAGATTTTTCTTTTGATAACCCCATCTATTTTTGAATAAAATACCGTGATTGAGCCAGTCAAACGGGAGATTCTTCTCTTCGAGGGCAAATACCTTACGTCCGTAGAACGGCGGTAGCGGCACCCTTTCATAGTCTAATAATTTAATATCTTCGTGCTCGATAGATTCGGAATTTTCATCGTTGAAAATTGTTTTTGATTCCTTGGTAGTTCCGGTTGCTTCAAAGCTCCCGAAATCTCCGCTCTCCACGCATGCCATCGCCTTTATCCCGTCAAACGCGTCACGGCAATAGAGTATCTCTCCGTTGTATTGCTTGCGGCAGTAGTCGTTGATAAATGCCTTATTGAGCGCCGCGCCGCCGAGGAGGACGGGGAGTGAGATCCCTAGTTTTCGCATCTCTTGCAAATTTTCCAGCATCACTTGGGTTGATTTGACCAGTAGTCCGCTCATCCCCACCGCATCGGCGTTGTGCTCTTTTATGGCATCTAAAAATGCACTAAGTTCGGCTTTGATCCCGATGTTTATCACTTGGTAGCCGTTGTTGGAGAGGATGATGTCTACGAGATTTTTCCCTACGTCGTGCACGTCTCCTTTGACCGTCCCTAGGACGAGTTTTGGCGAATTAGACTTGGTTTTTTTAGGCAAATACGGATTGAGATAATCCACGCTCGCTTTCATCACCTCCGCACTTTGGAGGACGAATGGGAGCTGCATATCGCCGCGTCCGAAAAGCTCCCCTATCTCTTTCATGCCGCCTATGAGATGGATATTGATTATATCTTCGGGAGCGATCTCCTCTTTGGCGTTCTCTAGGAGCTTGAGCATCTTATCCTTGCGTCCGTCTTTGAGGAATTTGCGTATCTTTTCCTCGGTGGCGAGGTTGTCTTGTGCCTCTTCGCTCGCTTGCGGTGTTTTTCCCGCAAAATGGTCGATAAACGCCACTAGCGGCTCTTTTGTCCCCGTGGTATTAAAGAGGAGCGCCTCGGTGACCTTTTTGTCCTCCTCCGGGATCGCGCTATAGGGGAGGATGTGGGCGGGATTGAGGATCGCGCTTGTGAGCCCTGCTTTGACGCTATGGTAGAGAAAGATGGAGTTGAGTACCACCCTCGCCTCTTTGGCGAGACCAAAAGAGATGTTTGAAAGTCCCATCGTACTGCCGCATTCAGGATACAACGTATGCAGCTCGCGGATGGCTTCGATAGTCTCTATCCCTGCGGTGAAAAACTCGGAATCACCGCTCCCGATGGTGAAGACCAAGAGGTCAAAAAGGAGGTCTTGCGGGCGCAGTCCATGGAGATTTACCGCCCTATCAAACATCCTTTGTGCTATTTCAACCTTGCGTTGCCGCTCTTTTGCCATCCCTTTTTCATCGATGCTTAGGCAGATGAGCGTCGCGCCGTATTTTTTTGCTAGCTTGCAAATGCGGTCAAACTTCTCCTCGCCGTCTTCGAGATTCGCGGAGTTTATCATCGCCCTGCCGCCGATGCGCTTCAATGCGATCTCTAGTGCTTCGATAGATGTAGAATCAGGCATCAAAGGGAGCGGAATCTTCTCGCTATACAGCCCGATGAGCCTGTCCATATCGCCCCGCTCATCGCGCCCCGCAAAGGCGACCGAGACATCGAGTAAATGCGCTCCTTTGCCTACTTGTTCTTGTCCGACGCTTAGCGCTCCTTCAAAATCCTCCGCCAAAAGTAGGTCACGAAATGCCTTTGATCCCGTAGCGTTTGAGCGTTCACCGATGAGCAGAGGTGCCGGATTTTGGAAGAGGTCTACGCTTTGATAGAGCGACGCGATGGAGGGTTTGAAGCTCCCGCTTGATCTTTTGGGCGTATGGAGGAGGCTGAGTTCTTTTATCGCCTTGATATGACTAGGAGCCGTACCGCAGCAGCCGCCGATGAGGCAGAGATTTTCTAGCTCGAAAAGGGGCTTGTTCGCCTCATAAAATATCTTGTCGTCCATCGGATAAAAGGTGCACCCGCCCCTGTTTTCGGGGAGTCCCGCATTGAGGTGGGCGGAGATGGGCTTACCCGAGATTGTGCTTAGATTCTGCAAATGGCGAAGCGCTTCGTTGGGCCCCGTGCCGCAGTTCATCCCGATGGAGAGGAGGTCGTATGGCTCTAATATCGTATAGAGCGTGGTGATGTCGGTACCGATGAGCATCGTACCGCTTAGCTCGATGGTGACCGAGACCATGATCGGGAGCTTTTTGCCTGCTTCGGCGAACGATTCTTCACACGCGCTTAGGGCGGCTTTTATCTGGAGCGGGTCTTGGCACGTCTCTAGGAGGACGAGGTCTGCACCCCCTTCTATCAGCCCTTTGAGGGCGATCTTGTATCCGCTTACCATCGTGTCGAAATCTATCTGCCGCAGCGAAGGGAGCTTCGTCCCCGGTCCTAGTGAAGCGGCTACGAAAGCCTCGCTCTTACCGAGTTCTAGTATCGCGTCCTTGGCGTTTTTCGCTCCGAGGTAAGAGAGCTCATAGCTCATATCC
>CAZCQG010000060.1:0-9299 GCA_964500775.1 uncultured Campylobacterales bacterium | reverse complement strand
CTATTGCCGGCAAATCGATAACGAACGTCGCTCCTCTTTTTTTATTGTTATGCGCAGAAATATTTCCGCCAAAATACTCTTCTAGATTCTTTTTTGCCATAAATAAAGACAATCCGACGTTTTTACTTTTAAACTTCGAGGTGAAGTAAGGCTCAAAAAGGTGGAGCATCGTCTCCTTATCCAAACCCGTGCCGTTGTCTGAAATAAAGATCTTCACCCTTTGTTTTTCATGTTTGGTTTTTATAGAAACTTGACCGACAAAAGCGGCATCTTTCCCTTTTCTTTTGCGAATAGAATCGGCACAATTTTCTAAAAGCGCCATTATCGTAGTCGCAAAAAGGCTTTTTTGTCCATGTACGATCGCTTTTTCAAAATGTGTTTCTAGCTCGATTCCTTCACTCATAAAACGAGTTTTATACATTGTGACTATATTTTCTAGCTCCTCGTCGAGGTAAAAATCGGACATCACTACAACATCGCTAGCATACCTGCTGAAAATGGCGATTATTTTGGAGAGTTGCTCTACCTCATAAAGGATTTGTTCCATTTTCTCCATCTCTTCCGTGTCTACATTTGTCGGATTATTTTGAAGCTTTTCGATTTGGACGCTTACGATTATGGCAATAACACTTAGAGGTTGTCTCCAGTGGTGCGCGATATTTTTTATCAGCTCATTCATAGATTTTAGCCTATGGATATTATAGAGATCTCGCAGCTCTCCCGCCTTTTTTTCCGCCTCCATCCGCAATCTCACTTGCGTCTCCACTTTTCGCTCAAGATTTTGATTGAGATCGGAGAGCTCAAGGTTTTGCCTCTTTATCTCTTCTTCTAGCTCCAGCCGTTTTTCTTGCAGTTTATTAAAGTCCAAAATAAGAGCATCAATCTCATCACCGTCATCCCCTTCACGGATCGGCACAAGTTTCGCATCTTTTTGCGCCATAGTTCTAAAACTCTCGGATACCTCCTCAAGCCTCCCTAAAAGTCGTTTGAGCACTAGCCAAACTATGAACGCCACTACGCTTACGCCGATATACGCTACCGCATTTACTACCGTAAAAGTTTTTTCTAGGTACGAAAATGCTTTTTTTGCTTCAAAGACTACCGCAATCGCCAAATCACCCTGCATAAATTTTACACTCGATGCGAGATACTCCTTCCCTTCGGAATCATATAGCATCTTGGAGCACTCCTCTTTTTTCAAAAGCTCAGTTAAAATATCGTGCTCTTCAATATCGGCGACGCTCTTACTCATGGTCTCTTTTTCGCTGCCGCCCACAAATACTCCATCCCGTACAGAAATCAAAAAATATTTTCCGTGATTTCCGAATTTTGCATCAATAAGCTCATTTAAAAAATATCCGCCTCCTAAGCTGTTTCCCCCTACGAGCACACCGAGAAGCTTTCCCTCCTTTGTTTGCAAAGGGGCGGCTATCGGGAGTATCGGGATGCCGTTTGTTTTTGCGATGATAGGCTCGGAGAGGTAGGTGGATTTATTGGCGAGAACATACGAAAACCACTTCCTATCGCTAAAATTAAATCCCAAACGCCCCATATCGTTTGAGCCATCGGCAATGCACTCCCCTTGAAGATTCACGACAAACAACCCTTTGTCGAAAAATATATTTGCCGCACGGCTATCCGTAAGCCACGCTTTAAGTTTTTTTCTATCTTGAAAGATCGGTTCGGTAATTTGATGCCCTTTTGCTTCTAGTTGTTGCATCCTGATATTGAGCTCGTTGCTTTTTTCTTTTGCGATGTAGTGGAGTACGGAGAGCTGTTGCCCTAGTAGAGATTTTACGGTCTCTTGCTTGATGTAGGCAATAATAATATTTGCCCCTATCACCGCGGATACAAAAAGTATCGCGATGATAAGCGCCGTGATTTTTGCTTTAATAGTAAATTTCATCGATAAATCTACCTAATAACTAAAAATAATTTTAGTAAATTTATCTATTGTATAACTAAACCATTAAATTAACTTTAAAAAGAGGCTATTTTGCCTCCAATAGCGCCGGATTTACCCTCTCACTCACTTGAAAGAACGAGGTGATAGAGCGCAAGGTCTCAACTTGTGCGGTGAGATTCTTCACTATTTTTTCGATAGCGCCGATAGAGTGCTTGGTCACCTTTCCATCCTCTACCTCTTTTTCGGTGATACGTACGACGCTCTCCATTTTTGACTTGACATCACTTACAGATGTGCTGATAGCGCCGAAGGATTCATCTGCGCGCGAGACTTTTTCCATACCGTCGGTGAGAATCTGTATACTACTTTTACTCGATTCCATCGCAGAATTAGAGTTCTCTTTGAGCGTCCCTAGTCTAGCATTGATCTCCGCCGTCGCTTTTTGAGTCTTTTCGGCGAGATTCCTCACTTCATCGGCGACCACGGCAAATCCCCTCCCGTGTTCACCCGCACGCGCCGCTTCAATGGCTGCATTGAGCGCTAAAAGATTTGTTTGATCGGCGATGTCGTTTATCATCGTCACGATACTCTCTATATCATTCACGCTGCTATCGAGTGTTTTGATATTGGAGTTAAACTCCTCCATAGTTTCATTCATCACCTGCATCGATTTTACGAGATCCCGCATATACGCGCCGCCCGAATTAGAACACGCCTCCATCTTGCTCATAGCATTATCCGTGTCGCTCACGTTTTGCGCGACGGTAGAGATATTGTGAGAAAGCGAATCGTTTATCGTTATGAGATTCTTCGACGCACCGCCAAGCTCACTCGCCGAATCTTGGATATTTTGCACTACGGCGGAGAGCTGCCCTACGAAACTGCGGAGCTTCTGTATCATCTGATTCATCGCCACCCCCAGTCTATCGTTCTCCCCTTTTGGCTCGACGTTTGAGCCTATATCCCCTTTTGCTACTTTTTGTGCGGTATCGGCGACGTTTTGTACCTCATCGACTAGCTCATTAAACACTCGCGCTATATCGCCCGCTTCCGTCCCGATTTCAACCTCTATTTTTTTCGAGAAGTCTCCCGTTTTGATCATATAATTTATCGTATCGTAGGTATCAAGCATCGTCTGTTTCGCGCCGTGTTCTGCCTCATTGAGCCCTCGCATCTCATACTCGGGAGGCACTCGAAGCGTTTTTGTTATTTTAAGCACGAAGAAAAATACCAAACCAAGTAAAAATGCCCACGCAAACGCCGCACCCACGCCGATTAACTGTATCCATAATTGCGCAAGATTATCTCCTGCGGGCAATGCGCTCGCAGGTGCGAATATTGCCAAAGCGATTGTCCCCCATGCGCCCGAAAAGCCGTGAACCGGTATCGCTCCTACGGGATCGTCTATTTTGAATATATTTATGAGCAGCCACTCGGCAAAATAGACGACCGCGCCCGCTCCGATTCCTATCCATATCGCACCTATAGGAGTGACCGCCGCACAGCCTGCGGTGATCCCCACTAGTCCCGCCAAGATTCCGTTGAGCATTTTTAATACATCGGGTTTACCGATAAATATCTTTGATAGGGTAAAACCCGTGATTCCCCCTACTCCTGCGGCAAGCGAAGTATTTACCACGATCTTAGCCACCGAGCCATCCCCGCTTAGCGTACTTCCGCCGTTGAATCCAAACCATCCGAACCACAAAATAAACACACCGATGGCAACCAAAGGTATCGAGTTACCCGGGAGTTCATGGATTTTCCCCTCGCCATCAAAGCGTCCTATTCTCGGTCCTAAAAATATCGCGCCTGCCAAACCGAACCACGCTCCCACGCTATGGACTGCGGTGCTTCCCGCAAAATCGACAAAACCCTTCTCCGCAAGCCATCCGCCGCTCCCCCATATCCAGTGTCCCGATATTGGGTATACGATAGCGGAGATAAAAACGGTCGCGAGTAAATACCCTTCGAACTTTATCCGCTCTGCCACGGCACCTGAAACTATAGTCGCCGCCGTGCCGCAAAATACGGCTTGGAAAATAAAAAAGGAGTAATCATCGGGGGTTTCCGCACCGTGAAGCAAAAATTTCGTAATCCCCAGAAATCCGTTTACGTCATCCCCGAACATAAATGCAAATCCGACGAGAAAGAAAACAATGAGTGAAAAAATCATATCGCTGACGTTTTTTATCGCTACGTTTATAGAGTTTTTCGCTCGCACGAGTCCCGATTCTAAAGCGGTGAAGCCCGCTTGCATAAAAAACACGAGAGAGGCACAAAGTATCACCCAAACAAAGTTGAGATTCTCTTGACTAGTCTGTGTCGCATACAAAGGGAGCGACAGTAGCGCAACCCACACCGAAATAGAGAAAATCCTACCCATAGCATCACCTTTTAATCACATTTTTGCCTATAATATAAGCAAATACATTAAAAATTGATGATTAAAATATGATTTTTCTCCGTTTGACTTAAAAACAATGTTGGGATAACTTTTTTTTAACGAAAATGATAAAAGAGGGGAAAATGGGGTGAAAAAGAGGAGTGTTGAGAGGGAAAAGAGACTATCTGTCTCTTATTCCCAATTCGCTAATTACAGCGGTGAACTTTTGGTAATCTTTAGCTTTTAAGTATCTAAGCAACCTTTTTCTCTGACCGACAAGTTTTAAAAGACCTAGTCTGCTTGAGTGGTCTTTCTTGAACACCTTAAGATGCTCCGTCAAACCCGTGATTCTCTCCGTAAGTAATGCGATTTGGACTTCCGGTGAACCGGTGTCCTTTTGTGATCTAGCAAATTTTCCGATAATTTCGTTTTTTTTCGCCGAATCCAAAGCCATGGTAGACCTCCTGATTGGTTAATTTGGACGCGAATAATATCTAAAAAAAGCAAAAATTTACATTAAAGAATGTACAATGATTACCTTTTAATCTTAACTACCACAAACAAGGAATTACTGTTTGGCGAAAGCTACGAAATCGGCTCTGTTTAGAAGAGTAGTACCATTTTTAAAAGCATTATCGGGCTCTAAGGACCTGACGGTAGTATTCTTTATCGTGGCGATTATGGCGATCATCATCGTCCCGCTACCGAGTGCGATACTCGATTTTTTTCTCACGATCTCATTAGCGATTTCCGTCCTTATCATCCTTATTGGGCTTTATATCGCCAAGCCGACCGATTTTGACGCATTTCCGACGCTGCTACTCATCATCACCCTTTTCCGTCTCTCGCTCAACGTCGCGACTACGAGGATGATTCTCACCAACGGCAACCAAGGTCCCGAAGCCGTCAGCGACATCATCACGAGTTTCGGAAACTTCGTCGTAGGGGGCAACTACGTCATCGGGATTATCGTCTTTTTGATTCTCGTTATTATAAATTTCATGGTCGTCACCAACGGTTCGACTAGGGTCGCAGAAGTGGCGGCGAGATTTACACTCGATGCGATGCCCGGAAAGCAAATGGCGATAGATGCGGATATGAACGCAGGTCTCATCGATGAAAAAGAGGCTAAAAGAAGACGCCAAGGGCTAGCGCAAGAGGCGGATTTCTACGGCTCTATGGACGGTGCGAGCAAGTTCGTCAAAGGGGATGCGATTGCGGGTATCATCATCACCATAATAAACATCATCGGCGGCTTTATGATCGGGGTGTTTCAGCACGATATGACGATGGCGGATTCTGCTAAAACCTTTACGATTCTCACCATCGGGGACGGTTTGGTCTCCCAGCTCCCCGCCCTCATCGTCGCTACCGCCACGGGTATCGTCGTGACGCGCTCTAGTAAGGATGACGAGACCAACTTTGCTGAAGGGGTCATCAATCAGCTCATCAGCGAGTACAAGATTCTTATGATAGTCGGCTCGATCCTTCTCCTTTTTGCCCTCGTACCGGGTCTGCCGCAGTTTTCACTCGGATTTGTCGGTCTTGTGTTTATGCTTCTTGCCTATACCCTTAAAAAGCAAGATGAAGGGGGGATGATCCACTACCTCGAAAAACTCTTCGGAATCGAACCCGAAGAGACGGCACAAAAGAAAATCGAACAACAAAAACAAGAAGCCGAACAAAAAAAAGCGGCTCCGAAAAGTCCCGAAGAGATCAAAAAACAAGAAGAGGAAGCACTCAACGAAATCATCAAAGTCGAGATTCTCGAACTCGATCTCGGCTATCAGCTCATCCGTCTCGCCGACATCAACCAAGGGGGCGACCTCCTAGAGCGGGTGCGCGGGATGCGACGAAAGATGGCAGGAGATTATGGATTCCTTATCCCGCAGGTGCGTATCAGGGACAATCTCCAACTCCCCGCAAACACCTATCAGATTCTCTTAAAAGGGGTAGAGATAGGGAGCGGCGAAGTCTATCCCGACAAATTTATGGCGATGAACAGCGGGATGGTGATGGATGAGATACCCGGCGCACCGACCAAAGAGCCTGCATTTGGACTTGATGCTATTTGGATAGACCCGATACAAAAAGAGGATGCGATTATGCGAGGCTACACGGTCGTCGATCCTGCTACCGTCATCTCGACTCATATGAGCGAGCTCGTCAAAAAGTACGCCGAAGAGCTACTCACGAGACAAGACGTACACAAGCTTATGGAGAAATTCGCACACGACTATCCTATCATTGTCGAAGACGTGAAAAAGGCGGCAAACAACGGGCTTATTTTGCAGGTACTCAAAGCCTTGTTACATGAGAAGATTCCTATCAAAGACTTCTTGACCATCCTTGAGACCATCGCCGATGTCGTACCGCATGTAGGCAATAACGTCAACGTGCTCGTAGAGCAGGTGCGTGCCCGTATGGCTAGAGTCATCACCGGTATGTTCAAAGATGAGGACGGGGTGCTCAAACTCTTGACGTTCAACACCAAAACCGAACAATACCTTTTGGACAGGCTCAAAGACCAACAAGGGCAAAGAGATTTGGTACTGAACGTAAATGATGTTAATATGCTAATAAATAAAGTGAGTGAAGAGGCGCAAAAGGTTTTACAAAAAGGAATCGCGCCCGTAGTCATCATCACCGATCCGTTGCTAAGAAAAGTGATAGCTACGAAGCTTGAGCAATTCGGCTTGGAGGTAATCGTACTTTCGCACGCAGAGATAGATCCCAATGCAAGATTTGAAGTGATGGGATCCATAGAGATAGAGTTTGGAGGAAAATAATGGAGTGTTACCACCTTTCGCACACCGACTTGGACGGCTACACGTGCCAATATATAGCATCGAAATATTTTAAAAATATCAAATTTTTCAACGCCAACTACGGGCTAGAAGTGGGGGCGAGACTCCAAGAGATAGTCACTAAAATAGAACGATCGAAAAAAAAAGAGTTCTATATCCTCATCACCGATCTCAACCTCTCTATCGACGAAGGAAAAACCCTCACGCAAGAGGTCGAAAAACTTCGCGCAAATAAAAAAAACATCACACTCCAACTCCTCGATCATCACGGGAGCGGCAAAGCGTGCGCGGAGATGTTTGCGTGGTACTATCTAGACACTTCCCGATCGGCGACGAAAATCACTTACGATTTCTTTCGCGAAAAATTTGCCCCTAAAAACGAAAACGCCGTGCAAAAAATCGCCGAGCTAGTCGAAGCGGTAAACGCGATAGACATTTGGCAAGAACACGAACCGTTGTTCGAGTTCGGTAAGGTTTGTATGCGAATGATCAACGGCTCAAACGAGCTCAGCCGAATCATATTTGACGAAGAAAATAGGCGTTACCGTTTTGCCCTACTGGAGAAGTCGATTCCTTTTTTACGGAAAGAGGATGCTGCTATAAAACTGGATAATGCACTCCATAAACTTAAAAAACAAGCGCTTAAAACAGAGAAAGAGGATGACATCATTGATAATATCATCTCAAAAAAAGTGACCCATCTCCTCGCAAAAAACAAAGAGCACTTCACTATCTACTATAAAGACAAAGTCGGGATTCTCACCTATGCTTTGGGGAGCATCTCCGTGATAGCAAATCTCTTTTTGAGAAAAAATACCGAGTTTGATTTTTTCATCGATATAGGTCCAAAAGGCAACTGCTCTTTACGCTCCAACAATAAAGTAGACGTGAGCGTACTATCAAAAGAACTCTTCGGCGGCGGCGGGCATCCAAATGCGAGCGGCGGGAGAATTGAGGGATTTAAGGAGAGTTTTCTCTATGATGAAGTAAAATTAAAATTGCTTGAGATAATAAAGGAGAAAACAAATGGTTAAACCCGACAATAAAGAGCTTTTCGAAGCTGAACTAGAAATAGACGAACTGGCTATGCAATTAGCCGATATGTTGGGCGTTGCTCTCTATTATTCCGGAATAAAAAAAGAGAATATCCGAGAAGGCGTGGATGCCTACCTCAATGCGATGGATGAAATCTTTAGCGATGAGGCGATGGAGTACGGATTTGAAGAGATTATACAAGTTATCGAACACCTCAAAAAGACAAAACCGGTTCTATTTGCATAAGTGACGAAAAATATCGTTATCCTTTTTAGTAAAGAGGGGAGTAATTTGGAGAATTTAATAGTAAATCTCCATAATAAAATTTTTGGCGCATTCACCTTGAAAGTAGTCT
Source organism: uncultured Campylobacterales bacterium (assembly GCA_964500775.1). Lineage (GTDB taxonomy): Bacteria > Campylobacterota > Campylobacteria > Campylobacterales > CAZCQG01 > CAZCQG01. The sequence continues at coordinate 810 of CAZCQG010000060.1, read as the reverse complement.
GCGCCGTCACGAACAATCCAAACGCCGGCGGAATCAAGAGGGCGGAAAAACACGGTATCGAGGTTAAAATAATCGACAACAAAGAGTTTACCGATAGAGAAGATTTCGATAAAGCCCTCGTCAATACAATCCAATCTTTCAATCCCGACATTACCGTACTCGCAGGCTTTATGAGAATCCTCACCCCGATCTTTACGAAAAACATTAAAGCGCTCAATATCCACCCCTCAATTTTGCCGCTTTTCAAAGGGGCAAGCGCATTGTCCGAGAGCTTTCATTCGGATATGAAAATCGCAGGCGTCACCGTCCATTACGTAAGCGAGGAGCTAGATAGCGGAGAGATTGTCGCTCAAGCTTGTCTCCAAAAAATCAAAAATGAAACCTTCGAATCGTTCAAACAAAGAATACACGCACTTGAACACTCTATCTACCCCCAAGCTGTTTTAGATTCGTTAAAAGGGTGAGTGTGCAGCGCTTAAATATCCTCGCGATAGCTTCCGACCAAAAAGATAAAGAGCTTTTACAAAATAAATTAACCCCCCTTGGCTCCGAACTATTATTCGCACAAAATGCAAAAGAGGGGTTGCGTCTTTTTATAAAACACAAACCCGAGATTATCATTTGTTCCACTAGAATCGATGACTTTGAAAGTACCGGATTTATCAAGAAAGTGAAATTCGGCAATAGCCTCTCTACTCTCTTTCTTTTTGACACCCAAGAAGGATGCACGTTACTCGCACGCTCTATCAACGACGGCGTGGATTATTGCTTGGAAAATGCCTTAGATTCGACCGAAATGAAAGAGGCAAT
>CAZCQG010000059.1:0-9891 GCA_964500775.1 uncultured Campylobacterales bacterium | reverse complement strand
GGCGTGGATACAGGAGGGTGATATAGAGGTGAAGAAGTAGGCTTGCCTACTTCAATAGCTCACCTTTTATACAAACACTCGCGTCTTCGTTGCAATATATTTCACTTTTCATATCCCCTTCGACGAGCGTAATCTTATAAAGTCTTTTAAATCCCTCCAACGGGACTACCGAAACCACCTCCGATTTTGTTTCAAGCAGTGCTTTTATCTTGGGCGCTATCTCTTCTAGTTCAGGTGCATAGTAGTCGTTGAGACATGCATAGAGCTCTTCTTCCATCGGCGGGGGATAGTTTATGAGCATAGGAGGGATGCTGCTGCAAGACTTAGGCATCTCTTTGCCTTTGACGCTATTACTCATAAAACCCGGCGGCACGGGAGGAGTGTTGCCTCCTGCGAGTGCAGCGCTAGTGAAAATCCCTAATACTGTCAATGAGATGATTGCCGTATTCTTCATCGCTTTTCCTTGTTTAGTGGAGGTCTTTATTGAGTTCTATTTCTTTTTTGCTTCTTAACGCCATCATTTCGCCGTTTTTACTGTTTTGGCGGAAGTGCAGACCATTCATTCCGCTTAAATCGCGCCCTTTGTACATACACGATTCTTTTATCTCAAATTTCGGGTTAACCGCTTTGAGCTTTTGGGCTTCGGCAGATTCTATTTTAAATACCGTCCCCGCTAGCACCGCCACGCCCGCATCTACGATACATCCGTCTCCGAGGCTAATTCCCGTGACCGAGTTTGCACCGAGTAAGCAGCGCTCACCGATGCTGATAGGTTCGCTATTTCCGCCGCTAAGTACACCGAGAATCGAAGCGCCCCCGCCCACGTCGGTGTCTTTGCCGATGACTACCGAAGAGCTGATGCGTCCTTCGTTCATACACGTCCCCATCGCACCTGCGTTGAAGTTCACATAGCTAGCTCCCGGCATCTGTGTGTAGCCGCCTGTGCCTAGATATGCCCCAAATCGCGTTTGCGCGGAGTTCAAGATTCTGATGTTGTCAAATTGCGGGATGACCTGCATCAAATATCTCGGGAATTTGTCCACATAGTCGATGACGGGGAATTCGCCGCTTAGTTTGAGGGCGATTTCGTTTTCGCGTAGCCAACCAAGCTCTATGGGTTTATTGCCGCTCCACGCCACGTTTGTCATAAGACCGAAGATTCCATCGAGATTGAGCGAGCGCAACGGTGCTTTGCCGAGCGATAAAGCCATGAGTTTGAGATATGCCGATTCTACGCTCGCACATTTTGCGTCCCCAAAAATAGTGACAAAACGAAAAACGCTTTTTCCGTTTTTCCCGAATATCTTTGCATCCTTGGCGATTTTTTTGAGTTGCAATACCACTTGGATATTCTTGTGTTTTGATTCATCGATGAGTGTTTCTGCGACGAAGGGCTCAAAAAGCTCCAATGCTTTTTTGATAAAGCCCCTATTGACCGCAAAAACCTCTTCATTTTCATTTTCGCTTATCTTTTCGCTCTCTTTTGCAGCGGTGCTAAAAACGGCATACGAGCCGAAGTTTTCGCTCCAGTTGATAAGCGGATAGTGGCATTGGAGTACATTCCCCTCTTTGCCCGTATCCACACGGCAGATTCCAAACGCCAAAGGCTTTCTGTAGCCGCTCTTTTGCTCCGTCTCGCTCACAAATTTTTTAAAATCTTCTACGTTCATGATCAATCCTCCATCATTAATTCTCAATTATTATCAGGTGCAACTATAAGCCGAGTTCTGTATTTGACGACTATTTATCTCCTCGCCTATCTTACGATAGCGATCTAGCGAAAGGCTCATTACTTGAGGCGCTAACCGGGCCTTTCTTGCTGCAGGCTGGGTTTACACGCGGATTTAGTTGCCTAACTCCCGGTGGTCTCTTACACCGCCGTTTCACCGTTACCCTTGCGGGCAGTCTACTCTCTGTTGCACTTTCCCTTATCTTACGATAGCCGGCCGTTAGCCGGAGCCTTGCCCCAATGCAGCTCGGACTTTCCTCCAATTGTGGCAGTCGTCTGTTGCACCCGAGGCGCAATTATACCAAACACCGATAAGATTCCTTCAAAATTTTAACTGACTTTTGGTCACTATTAAGATGAATACTTTTATAATGACCGAAAGTCAATAAAAAAATCGAAGAAGGTCGCAATGTCGTATCAAAGAATCTTTACTCTCCTCACCGTCCCCTTAATAAACTTGTTTGCTTTAAATATGGAAGATGCCGTGCAAAAGGCGCTTGCAAACTCGCCGAGTGTGCAGATCTCACAAATACAAAGCGGGATAGCATATGAAGAGTACAAAAAAAGCTACGCCGCTTTTCTTCCGAATCTAAGCACTGCATACTCCTATCAAAGCGGAGATAGGGCAAATGTCTACGGAGAGAGCGAATATGCCACCGCATACATAGAAGCAAAATACAATCTTTTTAGAGGATTTGCAGATTCCTATGCTTTGAAAAGTGCGGAAGAATCAAAGGTCGGCGCGGAGTATCTTTTAGAATCGACGAAAAAAGACATCGCGCTTAATGCCCGTAGTTTATTTTTGGAGGTGTTGCAAAACAATGAGATGCTAGGGATAGCCATCGAGAATGAAAAGCGCCTAGAATCCCATCTCAAAGATTCTAAAGCATTATATACGGCGGGTATCGCTCCGAAAAATGCGTTATTAAAAGTGAGCGCGGAACTCTCCAATGCCAAAAGCGATACGATAAAAGCCAAGAGCAGACTGGACGTAGCGCTCAAAAAGCTCTCGGTCTTACTCGGGGAGCCGCTCCGAGTCGAGATGCTGGAAAAAACCGATACGCCGCAAGAGATGCGATTGGAAGATTTAGAAGCGCGGATGTTTAGCAATCGCTCGGAATTGCATTACCTAGAGCGGATAAAAGATGCGGCGGAATACTCCAAAGAGGAGGGGAAAGGGGCTTTTATGCCAAGTGTGGACTTAAGCGCGAAAAAATACTTTTACGGCACGAGCGCATTTAAAGGACGGGACTATATGTACGATGACGAGAGTGTAGCGTCCATCACCGTATCGTTAAATCTCTTCAACGGCACGAGCGATTATCGGAATCTTGAGATAAAAAAGCTCCGCTTGCTCCAAGCCGATGCCGAGATACTTCAATACAAAGACGCACTCAAAGTGGAACTCCAAAATGCACTTGGCGAATATGAGAGTGCCAAAGGGGTGCTAGAGAGTACGAAAGAGGCGCTACGTTTTGCCGAGGAGAATTATGCCACCGTCCATAAAAGATACCTCTCCCAACTAGAGAGCAGTACAGAGCTTTTGGATGCCGAACAGATGCTGCACGCCGCAAAGTCCAATCTCGCAAATGCGAAATATGCCCTCTATCAAAGTAACTATACGCTTCAAAGGGTGGTCGAAGAGTAAGAAACAATAGAGTACCATTTTCGTTTCTACGTTAGGAGACGGTATGAAGATTCTGTTATTAGAAGATGAGATGATGCTTCGAAGCTCGATAAAAGAGTTTTTAGTGTCGCTATCGCACAGCGTGAGCGAATGTGAAGACGGCGAAGAGGCGTTTGCCCTCATACAAAAAGAATCTTTTGATTTATTGCTTTTGGATGTAAATGTCCCTATCCTAAACGGCTTTGATCTGCTCACCAAGACCAAAGCGCTCAACATCCATACTCCTGCGATATTTATCAGCGCGCTTATCGACATCGAGGACATCACGAGAGGTTTTACCATCGGATGCGTCGATTATGTCAAAAAGCCTTTCCATTTGCGCGAACTCTCGCTCCGTATCGATAATCTCTCGCGATTCCGCACGGCAAAAGAGCTCAACCACATCATCCTCACGAAAAACTACACGTACGATACCAATAGTAAAACACTCTATTTCGCGGGTAATCCCGAAACGCTCTCAAAAAGACAGCTTTTGATAGTCGACCTCTTGGCGAGAAATACGGGTATCGTGGTCGATTTCGAGAACTTCCGTCACTATTCATGGGGTGACGAAACGGTAGACAACGCCACTATCCGCGCCGAGATAAACCGCCTCAAAAAATCGCTCAAAGAGGATTTCATCAAAAATATCCGAGGGCTGGGATATATGGTCGAGAGGCTTTGCTAGCTCCGCTCTTTCTTCTCCGTCGCTTTCTCTAAATAGCTCCAGATGAGGTAGAGGAGGGCGGCTAGTATGAGGGGGAAGATGTAGGGCTTATCGGTGATTCCCGCAAACAATCCTTTTGCGCTCTCTCCTAGAAAATACCCTAAGCTCCCTATGACTACAGCCCAAATAAGCGAAGCCGCGAAGTTATAGAATCCGAATTTTTTAAAATCGTATTTAGTGAATCCTATCGCTATTGGGACGAGCGTTTTAAATCCATAGAGGTATTTTTGGAGAAAAATCACTATCGTACCGTACTTTTTGAGCAAAAGGTGCGAGAGGGCGAGCTTGCGTCGGTGCTTTTTGAGGTAGGGGTGTACCGCCTCTTTGTTGTATCTAGAGAGGTAGACTAGCCCCATATCGCCCAAAAAATTGGCGACAAACGCCACTCCGATACTCATACCGATGTCCAAATGCCCCGAAGCAGAGAGGATAGAAGCAGCCAAAAGCCCGATAAACCCGCCGCCGAGCGTGTAAAAAAACAAAAAAACATATCCCCACTCTAGAAGCGAGCCAAGCGTATCTTCCAATAAAAAGCCTTTAAAAATTTTCATAGATTCTAGCCGAATCGGGAATAATATTTGCTGATATAGAGTCAATTTTCTTGCAAGGAAGCGAATGAATAACGGGTATTACAGCGCTACGGGCGGGATGGTCACGCAGATGAACCGTCTTGACATCGTCTCCAATAACCTCGCAAATCTCAATACGAACGGATTCAAAAGAGATGACGTGGTGATAGGCGATTTTTTGCGCATATATCAGGAAAAACGGGATGAACTCCCTTTGCGCGATCAGACTAAAGACGCGGCGCAATTTCTCAACCGCTCTATAGACAGAGTACCGCAGATAAGCGAAGAGTACACGGACAAAACGCTCGGTGCGTTTATGCAGACCGACAATACACTCGATTTTGCCCTCAACAACAAAGACTACTATTTCGCGATAGAGACGCCCGAAGGGGTACGGTTTACGAGAGACGGCTCTTTTAGCGTCAGCGGAAACGGGACACTCGTGACCAAACAGGGCTATCCCGTACTCCCGAGGGAGTATTTTCAAAACGGACAGCATATCACTATCCCCGAGGGGATGCGTACAAGCGTAGATAACGACGGGAATATCTATGTCGGCGATCCAAATACTTTTACCGATCAGCAGGTTTTTGCCAATATCGCTACGGTGCGGTTTAAAAACGACGATTATCTCCAAAAAGAGGGCGGGAATCTCATAAAGTCGCTCAAAGAGGAAGATATGGAGATAGTCGATAATAGCGGCGCGGTAGTGCAGGGCTTTATCGAAAAAAGCAACGTAAACGCCGTGAACGAAATGGTGGCGCTCATCGAGACCAACAGGCTCGTGGATATGTACTCTAAAGTGATGAAATCGCACATGGATGACCTCAATACCGAAGCGATAACTCGACTAGCGAAAATAAAAGGCTAATAAAAGGATGAAACTATGATGCGATCACTCTATACGGCTGCTACGGGTATGATAGCCCAACAGCTCCAAATCGATACTACCTCAAACAACATCGCAAACGTCAATACGATAGGGTTTAAAAAACAGCGTGCCGAGTTTGCCGACCTTTTTTACCAAGTGAGCGAATACGCAGGGACGAGCACGAGTACGAATACCATCTCTCCTACGGGTATCGAAGTGGGTCTTGGTGTGCGTCCTACGGCGGTGACCAAGCTCTTTTCGCAAGGGGACTTCAAAGAGACCGAAAACAATCTCGACATGGCGATAACGGGGAACGGGTTTTTTCAGATTCAGATGCCCGATGGGACGACCGCGTATACGAGAAACGGCTCATTTAAGCTCGATGATGCGGGTAACGTGGTAAACGCGGACGGCTACGCATTGCTCCCGCAAATCACAGTCCCCGCCGATGCGACGCAGATCTCTATAGGGACGGACGGGACGGTCTCCATACTCCAAGGGGGGAGCACTGCGCTTTCTCAAATCGGACAGATAGAGACGGTGACCTTTATCAACCCCGCCGGTCTCCATAGCCTAGGCGATAACCTCTACATCAACACTACCGCTTCGGGTGATGCGATAGCGGGTACTCCGGGGATAGACGGATTTGGGCAGATACGACAAGGGTTTGTCGAGATGAGTAACGTCAAACTCGTCGAAGAGATGACCGACCTCATCACGGGACAGAGGGCGTACGAAGCCAATTCAAAGTCGATTCAGACCAGTGATTCGATGCTCCAGACCGTAAACTCCCTCAAACGATAATCTCCATAAACTAGGCTTCCGTTAGGAAGCCGAAACACCTATTTCAAATCAAAAAGATACTCTAAATCTAAAAGAAGATAAAATGGCGCAAATCAATTTGTTTATTTTACAAGGTGCACTATGTCTACACAAAAAAATAGAGTTTGGAAATTCGGCGACAATATCGATACCGATCTGATCATCGCCGCACGGTATCTAAACACTAGCGATCCCAAAGAGCTTGCAAAATACGTGATGGAAGATGCAAATCCCGTTTTTAAAAACGAAGTACGCGCAGGCGACATCGTAGTGGCGGGAGAGAACTTCGGATGCGGTTCTAGCCGTGAGCATGCTCCTATAGCGCTCAAAGCCGCAGGCGTGCAAGCGGTCGTCGCTAAAAGTTTCGCGAGGATATTTTACAGAAACGCTTTTAATATGGGTCTGGCGATTTATGAGATAGCCGAGAGCGACACCATAAATGAAGAGGATACTTTGGAGATATTGCCGCAAGAGGGCATCATAAAAAACAAGACACAAAACAAAGAGTATAGATTTAAACCCATTCCCCCTTTTATGTTAGAACTTATCGAAGCGGGCGGGCTTATGGAGCTAGCTAAAAAGGAGATCGCACATGCGTAAATATAAAATCGCCCTCATCAAAGGGGACGGAATCGGTCCTGAGATCGTGGATGAGGCGGTCAAAGTACTTGATGCGGTCTCTTTTAGCGAGGGATTTGAGCTAGATTATCACGAGTATCTGATGGGCGGCGCGGCGATAGACGTACACGGGATTCCATTGCCCGATGAGACGGTAGCGGGTGCTAGAGAAGCGGATGGGATACTTTTTGGTGCGATAGGCGGCGAGAAGTGGAACGACCTTCCGAGAGAGAAAAGACCCGAGAGCGGATTGCTCGGTATCAGAAAAGCGCTCGAAGTTTTCGCAAACCTCCGTCCAGTCACGGTATATGATGAGCTTATCAATGCAAGCAAGCTCAAACCCGAAGTTATTCGCGGCGTGGATATGCTCATCGTCAGAGAGCTTATCGGCGGTATCTATTTCGGTGAACCCAAAGGGAGCGACGGACATAAAGCGTATAACACTATGGTCTATACCGTCCCCGAGATAGAGCGTATCGCACACGTCGCATTTCAAAGTGCGCAAAAAAGACGCAAAAAAGTGTGTTCCGTGGATAAGGCAAACGTCCTAGACGTGAGTCAACTATGGCGCGACACGGTGATACGCATCGCAAAAGAGTATCCCGACGTCGAGCTAAGCCATATGTATGTCGATAATGCAGCGATGCAGATTATCTTGAATCCGAAACAATTCGACGTGATTCTCACGGGGAATCTTTTCGGCGATATTTTGAGCGACGAAGCAAGTACGCTCGGCGGCTCTATCGGGTTGCTTCCTTCGGCTTCTATCGGGAGTAAGCACGCATTTTATGAACCCATCCACGGTTCTGCCCCTGATATAGCAGGACAAGGAATCGCTAATCCGCTTGCTACGATACTCTCTTCGGCTATGATGCTCCGTTATTCGCTAGGCGAAGACGGTGCTGCGGACAAGATAGAACGCGCGGTAAAAAAAGCGCTCAAAGAGGGGTATAGGACAAAAGACATCTCTGCATACGATGCAAAAGAGATATGCACCACCACCGAAATCGGGACGGTGATCGCTAATATGGTAGCAAAAGAGTAAAGAGATGCGGACGCTTACTCTAGGTGCGATATACGAGTTTCAGGGATTTAAAAAAGAGGCTTTGGAGATATACAAAGAGATACTCAAAAAAGATCCCGTCAATCAAGAGGCGAGAATCGCTATACGGAGACTAAGCGGCGTACGAAAGAAATTCATCGGCGTGAACGAAGAGATGAAAGAGTTTTTCATCCATATGGATACGGATGTAGAATTTATGGAATTTGAAAGGTGGTTACTCAAGTGGAACTAAAGGATCTCATACTCTCAACTCTAGCGGAGTTGGAAAAAAATACCGAATCAGACGACGCGGAAAACGTAAGGCAAAGGACGCAAGAGTACATCGCCGAGAAAAAAGAAGCGGCGGAAAATCTTCAGACCGAAGAGATGGAAATACCCTCTATAAAAGAGAATACTGCCAAAGAGGAGCTACAAAATTTTGCCGCGAAATTCGCGAATGAAAGTGAAGCGGAGCAAAAAGCGCCAAGTACCGAAGAGACGCGATTTCTTACCTCTTTGCGGGAGCGTATCCTCGTCCTTTTTGAAGGATTGCAATCCCCAAACAACACGAAGCTCGAATCTAAAGTCGACCTCATCATCAATTTCCTCGAATACCAACTCTCCGTGATAGACGAGAGGCTTGAAAGTAAAAACGCTAAAAATAGATAGCGCCCTCTCGCAAGAGCTCAAAAATGAGCTTGCGTATGTCAGAGGGGTGTTGCGAAAGCACACCGATAGGGCGTATTTAGTAGGGGGATGCGTCAGGGATTTTTTACTCGGCATCCGACCCAAAGACCTCGATATTGAGGTATACGGAGTAGACGAGACGACCTTTGCCGCCATAATGGAATCGCTCGGTGCAACGGGTGTGGGGAAAAGTTTTTTCGTCTACAAATATAAAAATATCGACATCTCCCTCCCGAGAATCGAAAAGAAAATCGCCCGAGGACATAGAGGTTTTAGCGTCGCTCTTGCAGACCAAGAACACATCGGATGTATGCGGCGCGATTTTCGCGTCAATGCTTTGCTTTGCAATCTCTTTAGCGGTGAGCTTTTGGATTTTTTCGACGGCGACGAGGATTTGAAAAATAGATGTCTCCGCATCGTCTCAAAAGAGCATTTCAAAGAAGATAGTTTGCGCGTGCTTCGTGCGGCGCGATTTGCCTCTACGCTAGGATTCTCGATTTTTCGGGGGGATATAGAGGAGATTTGCTCCATACCTTTGGATGATTTGAGCAAAGAACGAATCGCAAACGAATTAGAAAAGCTTTTTGGCGGTACATATCCCGAAAAAGGGATCTACTATCTTTTGAGACTTGGAATCTTAGAGAAGTTATTAGGGATGAATGTCGAGCGCGAAAAGGCATTTACGCTACTAAGATCGATAAAAAAACATAAACCCTATTTTTTACCGCATCTTCGAGAGTATTATTCGCTCTATTTTCTTTGCGGCATTTTAGGACTTGATATTAAAGAGACGTGCGATAGACTTAGCCTTCCGAATCGATATAAAAATAGGCTAAAAACTACCCCGTTTGCGCTGAAACCTTCACTTAAAGAGATCGCGGAAGTCGCAGTGGAGTATGCGATAGGCGAAACGATGCTTAGTTGTTACCCCGAAATAATTGCGTTATCAAAAGAGAGTAGATTCTTCGATACGAGGTTTGTCGGAGGGATTGAAGCAAAAGAAATCGAGCTAGAAGGCTTTAGGGGAAAAGAGCTGGGCGAAGAGTTGAAAACAAGAAAAGTTAGAGCATTTTTAATAAATTTTAATGCGAATTTTATTAACATAAATTAATAGTTTTATTAGGAGATTGTATGGAGGCGATGAAAATCGTAAGCAACAC
>CAZCQG010000058.1:0-10536 GCA_964500775.1 uncultured Campylobacterales bacterium | reverse complement strand
GTTAAAAGTTAAAATAATAGAATGCAAAAAACAAGTTTTTTAAGGAAGAATCTTGAAAGAAGTAACCCCGATTCACGAATATGACGTGGTAATAGTAGGTGCCGGAATTGCCGGTTGCGCCGCTGCGAGAGAGATAAAAGAGAAAGGGCTAAACGTCGCGGTTTTGACCAAACTCCATCCGCTTCGATCCCATTCAGGTGCGGCACAAGGGGGCATAAATGCGGCTCTTAGCGACGAGGACGACGAATCGCTGCATGAGTTTGACACCGTCAAAGGCTCCGACTACCTCGGCGATCAAGACGCGATCGCGCTTATGTGCAAAAGCGCTCCGATGACGATACGATGGGCAGAGCGTATGGGCGCGGCATTTAGCCGAGACGACAAAGGGAGAATCGCACAAAGACCTTTCGGCGGTCAAAGCAAACCGAGAGCTTGTTTTGCGAAAGACAGGACAGGACTAGCGGTATTGCAAGCTATCTACGAGCAGGCTCACAGAAGCGGTGTAAACTTTTTGGACGAGTGGTATGTCGGCGATATTATCTACGATAAAAAAAGTGCGACGGCAAAAGGGGTGGTCGCGTTCGATTTGCGCAATAGCAAACGCGCGATTTTTTCCGCAAAAGCCGTAATGTTTGCAACCGGAGGCTACGGCAGGGCATTTAAAATAAATTCCAATGCCCACGCAAATACGGGCGATGCACTCTCCATCGTCGCAAGAGCAGGATTGCCGCTCGAAGATATGGAGTTTGTCCAATTCCACCCGACCGGACTAGCCGGAAGCGGTATTTTGATCTCCGAAGCCGCACGCGGTGAAGGCGGTAGGCTCTTCAATAGCAAGGGTGAGCGATTTATGAGTAAATACGCAGGGGAAAAAATGGAACTAGCCCCTAGAGACGTAGTGTCGCGCTCTATCACAAAAGAGGTGCTAGAAGGGCGTGGCGTAGGTCCAAATAAAGACAGCGTCTACCTCGACCTCACCCACCTCGGCGAAAAGGTAATTATGGAGCGTTTACCAGAGTTGCGAGATTTGGCGATAACCTTCTTAGGGCAAGATATGGTCAAAGAGCCGATACTCATTAGCGCGACCGCACACTACTCTATGGGCGGGATACCCGTGGACATAGACGGGCACGTGAGAAAAAACAAATCAGAATTAACCAAAGGATTCTATGCAGCAGGAGAGTGTGCATGCGTGAGTGTACACGGAGCCAACAGACTCGGTGCAAACTCACTACTAGAGGCGTTATTCTTCGGTAGACACGTGGGACAGTCGATTATTAAAGATATTGCAGAGGGAAAACTTTCTCTTTCAAGAATCAATCCCCTCAAAGATAGCGAACGATTTGAGAAAAAGCTCCACCACCTGCTTACCAATAACGGCAGCGAAAAAGCTTCCAAGCTTCGAAGTGAACTACAAGAGAGTATGACTGACAATGCCGGAGTATTTAGAACAAAAGAGAGTCTCGAAAAACAAAAGAAAATCATTCAAGCACTCCAGACTCGCTACCAAGACGTGCGCGTAGACGACAAATCAAGCGTCTACAATACCGACCTCCAAGAGGCGATAGAGCTTGGACATATGCTTGACTTCTCCGCCTTTATCGTGGAGGGTGCGCTTGCGAGAGAAGAGAGCAGAGGGGCGCATTTTAGGGATGATTTCCCAAAAAGAGACGATGCGAGATTCCTCAAGCACACGCTAGCCCACTTTGGAGAAGACGGCAACATCCAACTCGATTATATGGATGTCGTACTCGGCAATTTTGAACCTCAAGAAAGAACATATTAAAGGCGACACATGGCTGAAAATAGAAAAGAGACGATAGTAGTCAAGGCTTTTAGATTCAACAAAGAGACCGATTATCTCCCGTATTACAAAGAGTATACGCTTGAGGTGTATCAAGACGACGTGATGCTTGACGTGCTCAATAGAATCAAATGGGATCACGATAGCTCATTTACCTACAGAAGAAGCTGCCGCCACGGTATCTGCGGCAGTTGCGGGATCAAGGTAAACAATAGAGCTACGCTTGCTTGCAAAGAGCGAGTATTTGATATGATAGAGCTCTTCGGCAACTACCTCATCATCGATCCGCAAAACAAAAACAGAGTATTAAAAGACTTAGTCATCGACAAGGGCGATTTTTGGAAAAAATACGACGCGGTGCTTCCGTATCTCGTCTCCGAAATTAACGAACGCCCCGAGATCGAAAACATCGTCACCAAAGAGGAGTACGAAGAGCTCCACGAAGCCGACGTGTGCGTACAGTGCGGCAGCTGCTACTACGCCTGTCCTGCCGTAGAGGTCAACCCAGACTATCTCGGTCCTGCCCCGCTGGCAAAAGCGTATCGATTCAACTTTGACGTGCGTGACGAAGCAAAAGAGGAAAGGCTAGAGATAGTCAATAAACTCGGCACGGGAATCTGGGACTGCGTCAAGTGTTATGAATGCCAAGAGGCTTGTCCAAAAGGGGTGAATCCTATACATAAAATCACCGCACTCCATACGCAAACATTTATGGAAGGCAAAGCCAAAAGCAACGTCGCTACGCGCCACGCCGTCGGATTTAAAACCTCTATCAAAGCGCACGGTTTCCTTGATGAAGGGATGCTTGTAGCGTATTCAGAAGGTGCGGGCGTAGTCAAGCATATGCCTGAAGCCATCAAGATGTTTGTCAAAGGGAAGATAAAAATGCCGTGGGCAATGCCCAAATCCAAGAATCTCGACGAGATCAAAAAATTAATAGAATCTAGCTCTACGGCTAAGTTTTAGGAGAGAGTGATGCAGAAATTTAAATATGCGCTATATACGGGCTGTACGGCAAAAGAGAGTACGCCGGAACTTTTAAAATCGACATTGGCTGTGGCAAAAAAGCTCGGAATCGAACTAGAGATATTAGAAGAGGCGTCGTGCTGCGGCGCAAGCCATTTGCAGGATTTCGATGATTTTCTCTCGTTGGTGCTCAATGCAAGGAACATCGCTTATGCGGAAAAAAGAGGGCTTGATTTTGTCACCATCTGCAACACCTGTCAAATAAACGCTTCGATGACGAAAGACAGACTCGATGCCGATCCTGCGCTCAAAGCAAGGGTAAACGAAAAACTCGGCGAAGTAGGACTGGAGTACAAAGGGACAAGCAGAGTGGTCCATTTCCTCTATATCTTGCGGGATGATTTCGGCTACGAAAATATCAAAAAACTCGTGACTAAACCGCTCAAAGATTTTAACATCGCCCCATTTTACGGCTGTCACAATATACGACCGAGCGCTCTGCAAAACAAATCAAACAAAAAAGAGAATCCCTACAAACCTACATCTCTCGATGAGCTCATCGTCACACTCGGCGGAGCGAGCGTAGAGTATGCGCACAAAAATAAGTGCTGTGGATTCCACGTCGATCTCCAAGCGCCGCACACCACCAAAAAACTCGCGGGCAACGCGATGAGCGATGCGATGGACAACAATGCCGACTTTATCGTCACCCCGTGTCCACTCTGCCACCTCATCTTTGACGTACAACAAGACAACGCCGCCAAAGCCATCGGTAGAGACCTCCACATCCCTACTCTCCACCTCGCGCAGATGGTAGGACTAGCGATAGGTATCGATAAAAATGAGCTTGGATTTAATCACCACGTCACAAAGGTAGAGGGGTAAATTCCCTTTCTACCAACTTATTCCTGCCAACGAAAAACTCTAACTTCTTCTAGATTCTTCTAAAAATATTCGGATAAGGAAAAATTTTATCTGATACCGTATACTATACCAAATATTAGACTTTGCGGCAGCACGCGAGTTTGGCATAGAAGTTATGACACCGAAAGAATTTTTGCGACACATAGGAGAAGTATAATGCAAACAATGAGCCTAAGGATGCCCGATTATCTCAAATCGGCGGTGAGTGAAATATGCGCGGGCGAAAAAATATCGTTAAATCAATTTATTTTGAACGCTTTGAGCGAGAAAGTATCGGCATTACAAACCGTGGATATTATCGAGAAAAAAGCGGCAAAAGGATCGAAAGAAGATTTTTTAAAAGCCCTCAAACAGATACCCGATAATGCGCCGTATGAAAATGACGTGCTTTAGGCGTAAAATTCCCTTTCTATCGTTTCCAACTTTCTAATATTCCTACGATACGTCGAGATTATCTCGGGTACTGGAATTAGAACGATTCCACAAAAAGGTCTGCGAGCATATAAATCAAAACTTTGCGAAAATAACTTCTCTAAGCCCATTCCATTTCTCAAGAGTTTTTAAAAAAGTGCAGGTATGTCTCCGATACGATATACAAAAATTTAATTATTGATTATTTTCACATTAAGCTACGCCACGCAAATCCCGTATGCAGGGAGAATCTCATGTGCTACGTCGAAATAGTGCGCCTGCAATGCGTCGTGAAACAGTTTCCAATCACTGGTTAAAAATTCCGCTGCATACGGGAATCTTTGCATCTTTTCGTCTTTTTCATTTGTCGTACCGAGTGCATCGTATTTCCATGAGCCTTCCCCTTTGGCAATGAACTTCAACTCGACAGCCCCAAAGCTAAAATCACCGTTTGCTATGGAAACTAACCAACGCTTATGACGCTTTTCCCCGTCTTCCTCCATAAAGGTCTTGAAATTTCGCTGGATGGCGAGTATGTCTTCTTCTTGTATTTCGTATGGTTCATTTCTATATTTTCCAAGATGCCCTATCAAGCTATTTACCGCCAACATAAAGATCTCCGTATTATCCCTCTCTATCCGCTCTCCGAGTCCATTTGTATATGACCATTTTAGATAGGGTTTATCGGGATTTGTGAGTGCGGGTCCGTGCCCGAGAGGGGTGACCTTGCTGGTAAACTTTTGAATTATAGAATCAAACAGTTTTTTGAAAAAACCTTTGCTTCTGACCGTTTCATTGATGAGAGTCAGATTTTCGACCTCGTTAATTCTGTGCTGCACTCCCGCGAAACCTTGATGCGCGAACGTATCGGCAAAAACGTGCATCGTGATTCCTAGACGATGGAGTGCATAGGGCTTTCCTTTGTCTTTCATACAATATTCCAAAACATCGTGAGAAATCAAACTATCGGGTTTACACACTAGTCTTTTAATGAATTTCCCATCTAGATTCCCACCCGCGGCTTTATTATCGTTACCCGGTAAAAAATGGAATGAAACCCAAGCCCTATGATTTGCCGCTTCGTTGAGGTTTTGCTTGTCTATCATTTTATGCGCTGAAGCCATACGGCTGTATTTTGCTCCGTTTACAAATTGAATTATCCCCTCATTTGTGGCATCGTCTACATATTGGGCGCTATAAGCGATAACGTCGGCTTCATTGTGCGCAAATCCTGCGATTCTCGCACAAACGTAAGTGACCGCGTGGTGGAAATCTATTTGCATTTCAACCCTTTTTCTTTTGATTATTTTCCATCTGCACTCGGCGTGACGCTAGCACTTTTTGCCGATGCCTCACCCCATTTATCCGCATTTACGGCGGTGACGGTAAAAGTATATGCCGTGCCGTTTGTCAGCCCTGTTACCTTTGCGGGGCTGTTTAAACTATTTACCGTGATATTATCGGGGTCGGATGTCACCTCATAGCCCACTATCGGACTTCCACCCGAATCAAGCGGACTAACGGGGGTGAAAAACACGGTCGCACTGCCATCTCCCGCAGTTACGTCGGTAATAGTCGCAGCAGAGGGAGGGCAGCCTTTAGTACCGTAACACGGAGATTTCATCGGGGATGTAAACTGTTCGGATGGGTTCCCGATTCCCATGCCGTTGATTGCATACGCGGTAAACACGGTATCTTCATTTTGCAATCCGTCGACATACATATAGTAGCTATTCGTCCCTTGTATAGAGATAGGCGTCCCAAATTCGATAGTATTACCTCCAGGGGAGGCTGATATTTTATAGCTTGTCACTTCCGTGCCGCCGTCATTCGCGGGTGGCGTAAAAACGACCGTCGCTTCTTGTGAGCTTGGGATGACTTGTATGATCTTCGGTGCACTCGGTGTCGTCAAACCCGGAGCACTAAAATTTGAAATAGTAAAGGTAGCTGTTTTGTTTACGGGATTTGGTCTCGGGGTGTATGTTTGGTCGGCTTTGACGAAAAATCCGAATGTATCGCCCACTACCACGGAGAACGATTTACTTCCTGATTGTGCACCGCTTTTAAAAATATTATTCACATAATTCAACTTGCCGTTGAGAATATATCCTGCTATGTTTGGCATAAGATCACCCGGACTATATGTCCAGCTAAAAGTAACCGTTCCTGCATTCGTCGCCAAATGAATCATAGAATCCATACTTTGTTTCCACGTCGGGTCGCTTTGCAAGGTGACACTATTTGGTAGGTTTGCTATATTCCACAATGAAGACGTACTCGCGCTTGTTTCTTCGACCCAAGTTTGTATGCCGTACGCGTTTGAGAAATCTGCATGTAGTGGTATGATTCCGAAGAACAACATAAGCAAGACCACAAGAAAGCTTGAGCGCTCTTTTGAATAAAGCCCTATTTTTAGATGTAACATAATTAAACTCCTTTTTATTCGCAATTTATTATATTACTCTAATTATTGAGAAAAAAATATATCTAATTTTTGGAGGGTTTACTTTCTCAAAAACTTCTTATTCTCGGGATTTGCGAGGAGTGCTTGCATAGAGTTTTGCACCCCCTCCTCTTCCTCGGATTCGTTGTCAAATTTTTCCGTACCTGCCGTGAGATTTACGGAGATGACATTTTCATCCACCATTATCTGCAAGATACTATAGAGCGGTACGCTCACGAAACTCCCGAAATTCTCCGGACCAAATCCCGCTTCGAAGTTCAAGTATTGTTTATCGAGCGTGATACTCTCAAACGTATACCCTGCCAAAACAAACAGAGTAAGCGGTTTGAAATTTTGACTGATCTCGCTGGGCAACTCGGGTGAAAACTTTACGAGCGAGAGGTTGCAAAGGATAGAAAAAGTCTGCTCTTTTGCTATAAGATACTCTATGCTCTCGCTGATATGGCGCTCCATTATCTGTTTGTACTCATAATCCCTGATGATGTTATCTATCACTCTCCACCTCCGCGATGATAATCTCTTTAAACTCCTCTACCATACGCTCTACCTCTCGAAGTCCTATCTGCCAAAACTTCTCGGAATCTATGTCAAACCCGAATAGAGCCACCAATTCTTTGGGCGATTTACTCCCCCCTTTGCTCAAAAATTCGATATAGCGCAATTCAAAATCATTCAACCCTCGTTTGCACAGTCCATAGAGGGCGAGCACCAAAAGTTGTCCATAGCTATACGCATAGCAATAAAAAGGCGAATGGATGAAGTGCGGTATGTAGCTCCACCAAATCTCATAATCCTTAGTAAGCTCCAAGGAATCTCCAAACATCCTTTTGTTCTCTTCCATCCAAATCTCACTTATCGCTTCGCTGCTCAGTTCTCCGTCGGTATCGTGGATTCTCCGCTCAAAATTCGTAAACACGATCTGTCGAAAAAGGGTGGCGAAAATGTCTTCTAATTTGCCTGCGTAGAGCGATATAAGCTCCTCCCCTTTTAAAGTATTTTTCATCTTGTCAAAAAGGAGCATCTCGCAAAATACCGATGCCGTCTCTGCAGTCGTAAGCGGCGTATCGGAGTTGAGATACCCCACCTTTCTGCTCAAATACTGGTGTATCGTGTGTCCGAGTTCGTGCGCAAGAGTGAAAACATCACGTCTGTTGTCGGTGTGATTGAGCAATACGTACGGATGCGCTTTTGGAGTAGCACCGTGCGAAAATGCCCCGCCCCGCTTATTATCTCTCGGATAGACGTCTATCCAACCGTTTTGAAACGCCTCTTTCGTTATTTTCTCAAAAACGGGGCTAAACTCTTTAAAGGAATCAAGGACGAGTTTTTTACTTTTTTCATACTCGTACTTCTTTTCGCTCTTTCCTAACGGTGCATATCTGTCGTAGTCGTAGAGTTTCTCTACGCCGAGCAAGCGTTGTTTGAGCGCATAGTAGTTATGCACCATAGAAAAATTCCCGTTTACCGCTTCTATAAGCGAATCTACCGATTTCTTGTCTATTTTATTATCAAGATGGCGCATATCTTCGGGGTGCTTGTAATTGCGCATCTCTTTTTCTATCGAGGTGTCGGTCTTTATCATATTGAAGATAAACGTAAGCAGTCGCAACGAGTTTTGGAGCCCCTTGCTCAAAGACTTTGCTGCATTCTTTCTCGTCTCTCTGTCGGTGTTGTAAAGGAGGGTGAGCACCTCCTCTTCGCTCATCTTTTTTCTTCCGTATTCAAACTTTAGGGAGCTCAAATATTCATCAAAAAGTCTGCTAAAAGAATCTGAACCTACACGCGATTTTTTGAGCAAAACCTTTTCCTCTGCGAGTGAGAGCAGATGCGCCCTCTCCTCGGCGAGACTTTGGAGATAATAGGAATAATTGGTGCATTTCTTTATGAGTTTTGCTTGCTGTTTTTCAGAGAGGGTGTTAAACTCTAGCTCAAAGAAAAGGAGCGCATCGTTCGCCTTTGTCGCCTTCTCTTGGAATTTCGCGTAGATTCCCCCTTTTGTGCTATCCTCCGCAAAAAGCAAAAATCCGTACGTCATCGCGCGGGATATTTTCTCGCAGATACTTTCGTATTTCACAAGTGCCTTTTCAAAGCTTTTTTCGTCTAGCTTTTTTAGTTTCCCCTTGTGGTTTTTTTCAAACTTTACCGATTCCTTGGCTGCGCTATCAAGGCAAGCCAGTCCCTCTTCAACATTTGCAAAAAGTGCACTCAAATCCCATCGCATTTTTATTCCTTTCCTACTCTAAAATATTCGCACGAGATCGCGGTTTGGGCGAGTATCTTCGCCACCTCTTTTTTCTCATCGATCACTTTATAAATTTTGAGATCTTTTATCAGCTCCACCTCTTCTTCCGAGGCAACCTTGACGATGACGTGATTGTGCCCGATGACATCGGCGATGGTCTCGCAAATCACCCGAATCTTATGCGTATCGTCTATCGCCACGATGACCGCAACCGAGCGGGCGATATGGAGGTTTTCCAATATCATCTTTTGGGCAATATTACCGAAAACTACGTTATAACCATCCTTAACGCCCTCTTCTACCGCCTTCAAATTGTAATCTAGGGCGATATATCTGATACCGTGCTCTTTTAGATATTTTACGACGCTTTTCCCGAAGCTCCCGTATCCGCATACGATAATATGGTCGCGGAGTTCGTGGTCCGGGAGATTACAAAAATCGACACTACTCTCTTTCGTATCGACAAATGCCAATAAGCCCGCCGCGCGACCGATATACTTCATAATAAAAGGGGTAAGAATCATAGAAAAAATGACCGTGGGTATGAGTATCCCTTGGAGATTCTCGCCGATGAGCCCTTTTCCTGCCGCTAGAGAGAAGATAGCAAAAGAAAACTCCCCCACCTGCGAAAGGGCGACGGCACTTTTTATCGAGCTTACCAGTCCCTCAAAAAATCGCAATACGAAATATATGACAAATGCTTTTGCGAGCATTATCACCAACAGAAGCAAAAGTATCTTGTGGATATTTATCCCTAAGTACTCAAGGTTTACCTGCAATCCGACGGTAACAAAAAAGAATCCGAGCAGCAAATCTCTAAAATGGAGTAAATCTGCTTCCGCTTGATATTTGTATTTCGTCTCGGCGATGATCATCCCCGCCAAAAACGCACCCAAAGAGTATGAAAACCCAAATGCTCCGACCATCATAGAAGTCCCGATGACGATAAAGAGCATCATCCCTACAAATATTTCGTCCATTTTCGTATTTGCGGCTATTTTGAGAAAATACCCGATAAGTTTTCTCCCCGGAACAAACAAGATAAAGAGAACCACAAGCGCGCTAAGAATCGTATCAAACACCAAACTTCCGAAGTCCTTGCTCGTATCCCCCAATAACTCTATCATAAGCAAAATAGGAATCACGGCGATGTCTTGAAATATCAAGATTCCGAGGATGCTTTTTCCGTGTGCGGTGTTGAGCTCTCTGTTTTCATTGAGACTCTTTAAAACGATAGCCGTCGAACTCAAAGCGAGTGCCGAAGCGATGACGAGAGAGAGTTTTTTATTGATGTCAAAATAGAGATGGGCAAAAACGAAAAAGATGAGGGTCGTGACGCTTACCTGCAAAAATCCAAATACCATCACCTCTTTTTTCATTCCGCCAATTTTTTCAGCGGAAAACTCCAACCCTATCATAAACATCAAAAAGACGATTCCAAATTCGGCTAAGTGCTGCACTTCCGAAGAATCTTTGTAGCTTCCCAATCCAAAAAGGGCATTGACGATGATACCCGTAAAAATATATCCGATGACCACGGGGATGTCAAATTTTTTTGCCAAAATATTGATACCTACGGCAATCCCAATCCCTATGGGCAAAAGCGCCATTATGTTTTCCAAAAAATTCCTTGAAAATATTTAAGGGCACCTCTAAAAACCCTAAGGGGATCATAGAAGGCAAAGTCAGAGTGAGATTTTCCAAGAGATTTTCGCAGGCTTATCG
>CAZCQG010000057.1:0-11106 GCA_964500775.1 uncultured Campylobacterales bacterium | reverse complement strand
GCAAATGCCATCTGCACATACAATCCCTCTTTTCTATAAAACGCCGCAATAGAAATAACAAGATATGGAATCACGACATAAATCGAGGTGTTTACCGCATAATACGGTATCTCGCATTTTGACAAAAAGAGGAGCGTACCGTCGAAAAAATCCCCTACCCCAAAAGCATGCAAAATAAGAATCAGAGGATAAAAGAGGGTAAAGCCGATAGAAAGCAGCGGAGAGAGCATCTGCCACAATGAAAACGGTTCGAAAAAATAGTGGATAATAGGGAGCATCGAGAGATAGACAAAGATATTGAGTCCCGCTAGCACCGTGAGTTTGCCGTATCCTCCGAAGTATTTTAAAAATAAAAAGATATAAAACACGCCGCTCACCGAGAGCCAAAAACCGAGCGAAAAAAGAAAAAACGGATTAAATGCTAAAGCAATGGCTACCGTCAAAACAAGCGTCTGTATTGAAAGGATATTTACCCCTCGATACAGAAATAAGAATCCAAGGATAAGCATAATATACGCCCGAGTGGGCGAGGGGATGAAATCGACGAAATAGAGATACGCAAACAGTACCGCCGCGCTCAAAAAAGCGAGGTCAAAATAGAGGTTGCGGTAGGGAAAATATCGGTATTGCAAGAATCTATACGGATAATACGCTAGCAAAAATACCGCGCCGCCTAGTATCGCCAAATGTAAACCGCTCAAGGCTATAAGATGTGCGATACCGAGTTTGGCGAAAAAATCCCGCACCGTTTTATCGGGCGAGATTCCAAGCAATAACGCGCCGTAAAGCTCTTTTGCAAAACCGTCGCTGTGGCTGTTTTGTATCGCTTCTTTTGCCTCCCAAAAAGCATCTTTTACATCGATCTTAAATCCGTATGAGAGGGCGAAAAATCCTTGCAAATACTTTGTAAAATCAACATCCAAAGGCTTGATAAAGAGCCGCCCTTTCCTACCGCGCAAATCTTTTAGACCGTTTTTTTCGGTGATGTAGTACTCAAAACCTCTTGTGTCTTTGAGTTTTAATACGGTGTAGCTTTTTTGGTTTTTTGTTTTGAGGTACTGATTCTTAACAATGACTGTTGAGGGGACGAAACGCCCTTGTGTGAGCGATTTATAATCAAGATACGCAGAAAAAAGGGAGGCGCAAAATACTATAGCAAAGAATCCTACGGCGATAAAAAGCTCTTTATTGCCGTAGTCTAGGTAGAGGCTAGATATTCGGCATTTCGATCTTAGTCTCTTTAGCATCGCCGCTTATGGTTTGAAACACGATCTCGGTCTCCTCTTTATGCGCATCCACAAATCGCGTGCAATGTTTTTGGAACACGAGCTTGACCATTCCCGTCGGACCGTTTCTCTGCTTGCCGATGATGATCTCCGCGTCCTCTTCGTTTTTCATCTCGAAATTCGCCCTGTACTCTTTCCCCTCGCGTCTTGCCGCTTCTTCTTTCTCTTTCTCTTCTTTGATACGATAGACCGCCTCACGGTATACAAACATAATGATGTCCGCATCCTGCTCGATAGCGCCTGATTCCCGCAGGTCGCTTAGCATCGGGCGCTTATCGCTTCGGCTCTCCAGCCCCCTATTGAGCTGCGAGAGGGCGATGATTGGGATATTGAGCTCTCTAGCGAGGAGTTTTAGCCCCCTGCTTATCTCGCTTATCTCCAGATGCCGATCTTTCGCTCCGCTCCCGTTCATAAGCTGCATATAGTCGATGATGACTAACCCTATTTCGGGATGTTTTGATTTGAGCTTTCGCATCTTTGCGCGTAGCTGATTGATATTGACCATACCGCCGTCATCGACGAAAAGCTTGGTGCGACTCATCGCATCACAAGCGTTTGACATCCTCCCCCACTCCTCATCGTTGAGATCGCCGACCCTTAGATTCTGCAATGCTATCGAGGTCTTGATAGATAAAAGACGGAGCATCAACTGCTCTGCGGGCATCTCAAGACTGAAAAAAACCACCCCTTCGTTGTTGTCGAGGGCTTTAAGTGCAATATTGAGGACGAATGCCGTTTTCCCCATCGAAGGTCGTGCGGCGATGATGATGAGATCTCCCTCGCCAAAACCCGTCGTCATTTTATTGAGTTCGTAAAATCCCGTGTCCATCCCTGTTAAAAGGGTGTTTCCACGCTCTTTTTGCTTTTTGATATGTTCCAAAGTGCTTAGGGTGATTTCATTGGCTTCACGAAATTCTTTGTCGCCGCCTTGGAGGGTGATGGCGTAGAGTTCGGACTGGACATTGTCGATGATCTCCTCACTCTCCATCTCTTCGCTGTCGCTATACTCTTTGATCTTGGTCGCTAGCCTGCTAAGGTCTCTCCGCAAAGCGCGCTCTTTTATCTCTTTGATATATGCACTTAGATTGACTATCGGGCTAGTGGCGAGAATCTCGACGAAATCATCGTCGTTTACTTTTTTAGGGTCGAGTTTTTTTCGGATAAACTCCTCCACAAGCGGCATATCTCGCCTGTGTAGCTCCTCCATAGATTCGTAAATAAGTTTATGCGGGATATACCCGAAATCATTCGCTTTGAGATCGGATGCGATCTCCTCAAAGCTACTCGGATCAAAAATAATAGAGCTTAGTATCGCTCGCTCAATCCCTAAATTCAAGCTCTCCAAAAAGATTCCTCCTCACTTCCTCTAATATTTTTCCGTCACTCACCATATCAAAAAAACGGAAACTTTTCCCGCTCTGATTCCTACCGCTCACCAAATCTCCCGAATTTCTATACCGAAGATCGAGTTCAGCTACGTCAAATCCGCTCTCTAGGGCGCAAAACTCTTTTAATCGCTCATTTTCGGGATGGTTCGTGTACAAAAAGCAATGCCCCTTTTCTCCGTATCGCCCCACCCTGCCGCGCAACTGATGGAGTGTAGCTAGCCCCAAACGCTCCGCTCCGACGATGACTATGGTGCTTAGCCTCGGTAGAGAAATGCCCACTTCAATCACGGTGGTACTTAGCAAAATCGAACCCTCTTTTCTAAAAGAATCCAATACCGATTGTTTCTCTTTGTCTTTGCCGTGGGTGACGTATACGTTTTCAAAGCGTTCTTTCCAAAAACGCTCTCCTTCGGCTATGGAGAGATATTCATGCGCCTCGCTCTCTTGCACCAAAGGATACACGATGATAGCTTGAAATCCGCTATCGACCACCTTTTTTATGTGGCGCAACAACTCGTTAAAACCCGTTTTTGAGATGACTTTAGTCTCTACGTCTCGGTGAAACGGAAGCTCTTTGATAAAACTAAAATCAACCATCGCGCTATCTATCATCGCCATCGTTCTCGGAATCGGAGTGGCGGAAAACTGCAAAAAATGGGGTCGCAACTCTCCTTGTCGGAGATTCTGAAACAGGGCATTTCGCTGATTCGTCCCGAATCTATGTTGCTCATCGACCATAATCAGATCAAAATCCCCAATATCTTTGTACAGCAGAGCATGTGTACCGATAAGGAAATCACTCTCTTCTTTGTTTTGTTTCTTTGTTTCGGAGACAAGAAGCGATACGGTGATGTGGGAGGGGAGATGCTTTTTTGCCTCTTCGTACAACTGCGCGGCAAGAATAGTCGTAGGCGCCATCAGCACCGCGCGCTTTGGATAGCACATCGCTACGCTCGCGAGTATCACCATCGTTTTTCCACAACCCACGTCACCGACTACGATTCTTTTCGCGGCTTTTTCCGAAATGAAATCTTTTTGTATGTCTTGCACTGCTTTCATTTGTGCATCCGTAAGGGCGAAAGGGAGCGAAGAGAGAAAACTCTCAACTGCACCCGTGAGCTTGTTCCTAGAAGGGAGGTCAAGGCGCTTGTTTTTGAGGCGTTTGAGGTGGGCAAAAATCTCGATGTATTTTAAGGCATTGAGTTTTTTTTCATCCTCAAGCGCTTGCTTTATATCCCCCTTTGGGGCATGGTGCACATCGAAAACCTCTTGTGCTATATGTTGCGGAATCCCTGCTTGAAGCAAGGAATCTAGCGTCAAATATTTTCGCATCAACTGCACGATTGTTTTATTTTGTATCGCACTTTTTGGATATTTCACTTCAATGGTATTAATCTGTGTGATGACCTTGGGCTGGACAATCTGCGGCAAAAAAGGGTTATATTTATACTGCCCTTTGAGGTAGATCTCGTTTCCTGTGATAAATAGAGCTCGATGGTATTTTTGAAAATTGAAAAATACCGCCTCGCACGGTATATCAAAATCTACGAGCAACCCGCGGACTTTTAAAATCTTATTTTTTATAGTCTGCGGCGGCGAAGAGGGTTTGAAAAGGATGTTTACGACTCCATCCTCATCAAGCCTTTTTGAGAGAAAGTTATCTTCATAGCGAATCGGGACAAAAAGCGCCAAATCAAGGGCATCATTGCAATGTATTTTTTCTAGCTTCTCTTTATCCGCTGATTGCGCTATCAATCTTTTGGAGCTTCCTTTGCGGTTATGACGGAAAATGCTAACTTCGTGATTTCGCTATGTGCTTTTATAAAATCGTTGAGTTCTTTTAACGAGAGCGCTTCGATCTTTTTTAGCTCTTCGTCTCTGTATCCTAGGGGCAAATCTCTGTAAAATTCGCTAAATGCACTTCCGAGTCTTTGATTTAAAAGCTCGTTTCTTAAAGGCTCGCTTCCAAGCAAGAATTTTTTCGCGGCATCAAGCTCTTTTTGCGTCACCCCTTTTTCTACGAATGTCGCTACCACCTCTTTGACCACGCGTATCGCATCTTCTTGCGATGCGAGTTTTGTTTGCAGATGCCCGCTTGCATAGGCGTGGGATTTATTGAGATTGAGACGCATATATGCCGAATACGCCAAGCCTCGCTTGACGCGTACCTCTTCCATCATTCTGCTACCAAAGCCGCTTGCACCCAAAATAAACGATGCGACTTTCGCCTTATAGCCTTCGCTTTTATAGTCTTTCACAAAAAGCGGTGCGCCAAAATATACGTATGCTTGCTGGGTATCTTTATAGGTGAGAATCGTAGCATTGGATTCGTTTATCTTCACAAATTCTGAAGACGCTTCTTTCCCGACTTGAAAACTCTCAATGAGCTTCCCTATCTCTTTTTTCTCCTCTTCTATCGCAATATCTCCGCCCACTACGATGATGAGATTCTTAAGGTTGATGTATTGTTTTAAAAACTCTCGAATATCTTTGAGACTTATCGCATCGACACTCTCTAGCGTGCCCTGCGAAGAATACTCTAGCGGTGTCCCCCTATAGATCTCCTCCATAAGTCCTCTGGATGCCAAATAATCAAAGTCGCTATTTTTTCTAAGCAGATTCCCTTTTAGCTCTACAACTACTTTTTTTAGGGTATCACGTTTAAGGTTGGGATCTTGCAAAAGTTCTTTGAGGTATTTTTTCCCCTCTTTTGCGTGCTCTTTTAATGAGCTTAGATCAAAAACAAATGTTTCAAAACCGGCACTTACACCGATACTGATAGCTTTATTCTCAAGCTTATTTGCAAAATCGCTCGAACCCTCTTTTTTTGTCCCTTCATTCAAGATTCTTGCACTTAAATAGGCAAGCCCCGGATGATCGCCGTCTTGTATAGAGCCTGAATTTTTGAATACCAATTGGAGATGATATACCGGTAGATCATTATTTATTTCATACACTATCGGAATCTCGACACCTTGCACTTTTACGCTATCCAAACCAGCACTCATTACCATCCCTTGAAAAATAAAAATAATTAAACCAATAAACCTTAGCATCAAAACACCTCTAAGATATTGTACGCGGTATCCCTCTTTGCAGGCTTTTCCCCTGCATCCCTGATAAGCTCTATCATCTCTTGCTGATTCATTCTATTGCTTGCTCCTGCCGCGGCGACGACATTCTCTTCCATCATCGTGCTTCCAAGATCATTGGCCCCGAAAAACAGAGCACTTTGCCCTACAAAGCTCCCTTGCGTCACCCAAGAGCTTTGGATATTTTTAAAATTATCGAGATAAATTCTCGCCGTTGCCAAAATCTTCAAATACCTATTCGAACTCTGTTTTTTTATGTGCGGATACTCAACTTTAAGCGGTGTATTATCGGGCTGAAACGACCACGGGATAAACGCGCGAAAGCCTCCGGTTTCATCTTGTAAATCACGTATTCTTCGAAAATGCTCGATAATATCTTCATCCGTATCTACGCTACCGAACATCATTGTCGCGGTACTTTTCATCCCTATTTTGTGGGCGGTTTTGTGTATCTCGATCCATTTATCGCTACTCACTTTTTTCGGTGCTATGCGCTCTCTCACGCGCTCGCTAAGTATCTCCGCACCCGCACCGGGGATAGAACGAAGTCCCGCACCTTGGAGTCTTTTTAGCACCTCTTCTATCGAGAGTTTTGATTTTTTAGCGATGTAATCTATTTCTACCGCAGAAAACCCGTGTATGGTGATAGTCGGATATTTTTTTGCGATATGTCCGACTAGCTCTTCGTAGTACTCGATCCCGAAATCAGGATGCACCCCTCCTTGAAAAAGTATCTGCGTGCCGCCTATCTCCAGTAGTTCGTCAATTTTTTTATCTATTTCACTTGTGCTTAGCACATATGCCTGTGCATCGTCTTTGCCGACCTTAAACGCACAAAATTTACAATTTACCCAACAAATGTTCGTATAATTGATATTTCTATCAACTACAAAAGTGGTGATTTTTTCAGGATGTAAAACCAATTTTCGCTCATAAGCTCTTTTACCCGCTTCTTTAAGCGAGGATTCCTTTAAAATCGCTAGCGCTTCGGAATCGGAAATACGACTCATTAAAACCTTTGTCCCATTACAAACTCAAAGCTAGAAGTCCTATCGGTGGGCTTGCTGTTTGAATACATAGGGAATATTAGGTTAAGGGGACCCATCGGCGAAAGCCACTCGATGGCATAACCCGTACTATATCTTGAAATATCTCCTATCGAGCCATCTCCTATCATCCCAAAGTCTGCAAATAAGTTCAACCGCATTTGTACCGTCTCAAAAAGACCGAAAGATGCTTCAAGGCTTTGAGAGAACATCTGATCGCCCCCTATTCTTGTTCCGTTTACATCTATAGGCGATAATGTATTTGACTCAAAACCTCTTAATGTTTTTACCCCGCCCAGATACATCTTTTGGTTGATCGGCAAATACCCCGTATCCACGATAAAACCTACCTTTGAGCGCGATCGTAAGATAATGTCCCTATCGTAATCGTCTTCAAGCCCGTAAAACGCTTCAAGCACACCGAAAGTTTTTATGTATTTTTCATCGCCTCCGATACCCGCTATTTCCATACTCGCGGATGCATCTATCCCCTCGGTTGGAAAGTAATAATCATTAGTCGTGTCATAAGAGATTCCGGGAATAATCGCACTTTTAAAAAATGACTCATCGCCATACGAAGCCGTAGTGACGTTTACATCCTTAAGCAATGTATATGTAGCCGCATAGCCGAGTGTTGCCTGTAAATGCCTAGTTAAGAATTTTCCTCCCGTTACGCTAAAACCGGTTGCATATTCCGTATAGTCTGCCGCTTCATTTTTGGTTTGATACAAGGTTGATTTCAAAGAATATTCACTATCTAGCACCCTAGGGTTATATAGCGAAAAGGAGAATGTAGTACTTTTTGATGACGCATCAATTGCTGCCGAAGCACCTAAGCCGCTCCCAAAAACGTTTTTGTCGGAAACACCGATCGAGCCGGAAAGTCCTCCGTAGCTTCCATATCCAAGACCAAATTTAAACTCACCCGTTTTTGCTTCTTCTACGTTTACGTGAAGATCAATCTTGTCCTCACTCACACGTATCTCATCTATCTCTACTTCGTCAAAATAGCCGCTTCTTCTTAGTTTTAGCTTCGAATCCTTCATATCGGTCATATTATACAAATCGCCCGGCGCCAAAAGCACGTCACGGCGTATTACTCTATCTAGCGTCCTGATATTCCCCGATATAAACACGTCATTGATATACACTTTTTTGCCGGGATCGACTACATAGGTGATTTTTAGTGTGGAATTTTCCTCGTTTTTATCCATCTTGGGTTCAACCGTAGCAAACGCATATCCTAAATCACCTATAGCGTCTTTGATTCTCGTGGCATCTTTCCTGACGCGCTCGATGTTAAATCTATCACCCGGCTCGACATTCAAAAGTTCCATTAACTTCTGTTTGTCTTCTACCTCCTCGTTCTGTACAACCTCGACAGATTCGATGAAATATTTTCTCCCTTCGTTTATCTTGTAAGAGAGAGTCGCTTTGTAGTCGGTAAAATTGGCTTGCAAATGTGCGGGAGAAACTTCGGCATCCAAGAAACCTTTTCTCATATAATATTCTCGAATTCTTCTTCCATCCACTTCCAGATCATTTACCCGCAGATAGCCGTCGTTAAAGCCCCACATCCAACCTAAAAAATCACGTTCTTTGTTGGCTATATACGGCTCGAAATCGCTCCCGTCATATTCATCCACGCCGCAATACTCTATCTCATCAATCGTTATCTGCTCACCTTTATTGACATCTAGGATGAGTTTTAAGCTATACTCGTTGATCTCCTCGGTCGTAGCCTCGACGACGGTATCAAAGTACCCTTTTGCTTCGACTGCTTCTATGATGGCTCTTTTTGCTTTTGCGATTTTATCCTTGTCGTATACGTCACCCTTTTTAAGTCCGACCTCTTTTTCAAGCTCCCCTTGCTCTTTCGTCGAACCATACCCTCGAATCTCGATACTCGCTATGATCGGCTTCTCTTTGAAGTGAAACGTCAAAACTCCGTTTTCTTCGATTACGTAAATATCTTTAAAATAGCCCTGTTTATAAAACTTTCTTAGCGCTTCGTCTATCGCCATAGGATCAAGCTCGGATCCCTCCTGTAAACCTACTATCTCGTTCGCTACTATCGGGGAGATATGGATAAGTCCCTCGTATTTGATCTCTTTGATAGTTTTTGAAAACATAGGGGCGGCACAGAGCAATGCGGCGGTGATTAGGGATTTTTTCACTATAAACCTTTGTGACTATATTTTTTAATCTAGGATTATATCTTTTGATTCGTTAATGGTCTCTTTGGTAGAATCAAAACTAATCTTGCGGCAGGAAAGTAAGTTAGAGATGAAAGATGAGCCAAAGGCGTTGCATCAAATGCATCTTTTATTATGTGAAGGGACTTGAATGAAAGCGTGTATTATCGGTTTAGGACTGATGGGCGGCTCAATGGGGCTAGCGATAAAAAAATTGGATATGTTCAAAAGCGTTGTAGGTTTTGATAGAAACGAGTTGCATTTACAACAAGCGCTATCGTTGGGACTCATTGATGAAAGCGTGAGCTTGGAAGAGACGATAGAATCCGATGTCATTTTTTTGGCAGTTCCGGTTGAAGGCATCATCCACTATCTAAGCAATATCACGCAGCTCGCTCCGCATACGACCGTCATAGACCTCGGCAGTACGAAAAAAGAGATTATAGACCATATTCCGCAAAATATACGCAAAAACGTCGTTGCGGCACACCCGATGTGCGGAACGGAAAACTTCGGACCTAAAGCCGCGCTAGAAGGTCTATACAAAGACAAAATCGTCGTCTTGGCAAATCTTGAACAAAGCGGCGAACTCCAAAGTGCTTTAGCAAAAGAGATATTCATCGGAATCGGGATGAAAATCGTCAAAATGGACGGGGAGGATCATGA
Source organism: uncultured Campylobacterales bacterium (assembly GCA_964500775.1). Taxonomy (GTDB): domain Bacteria; phylum Campylobacterota; class Campylobacteria; order Campylobacterales; family CAZCQG01; genus CAZCQG01. The sequence continues at coordinate 1,433 of CAZCQG010000057.1, read as the reverse complement.
TAAGCATGCCGCTTTTATCTCCCACATGCCCCATATCATCAGCTATGCCCTCGCCAACAGCGTGATAAAACAAGAAGACCCCAAAAGTATTCTTACCCTTGCGGGGGGCGGCTTTAGAGATATGAGTAGGATAGCGAAGAGCTCACCGCAGATGTGGACGCAAATCAGCAGACAAAATAAAAAACATCTCTTACATTCCGTCACGACGTTTCAAAATGAGCTTGAAGAAGCAAAAAGGCTTATAGAAAAAAACGATTGGAATGCTTTGCAAAAATGGATGATGAGCGCGCAAAAGCTCCACGAGATTCTTTAGATTCGGAGGAGCTCTTTTTCTAGATCGTACAATTCATAGCGTATAGATTTAAAGTTTTCAGATTCCGACACCCCGTCTAGCTTACACACTTCTTCAAGCACCCTTGCAGATTCTTGAGCGCGCTTATAGTTTGCGATGAGGATAGATTTGAGATTTTCCCTTTTGCTTTCGTTTTGGGTACTCTCTTTGAGGCAGTCGTTTCTAATATCTCGCGAGTCTAGTAGTGTATCATACGCATCGATTCTCGCCTTATGGCGAAGCTCTTTTAAGCGATATGCAGTTTCTTTTTTATCAAAGACATAGCGGTATATATCCTCGACTACCCGTATCCCCTCGCGTAGGCGATTGAGATTGGCATCTATAATGCGAAAGCGAGAAGATTCGCCTTCGCATTCGGTATTATTCGTCGTTATTGAAGATTCCAAGTAGTTGCAACAAAGAGACAAAAAGATTTAAAAAATCAAGATACAAAGCTACGGCCGCTTCTATCGGAGTAGCAAAAGCACCTTTCACGATATTTTGCGTGTCGAATATGATAAAAAAGCTAAAAAGCAAAGCACCGACACCCGCGATAATCGTCTGCAATAAAGGATTGCCGAGGAAGATATTTATCACGGATGCAACCACGATTACGATAAGCGCAATAAAAAGCGGCTTCGAATAGCTCGTAAAATCTTTCGTGGTCGTCAACGCAAACATCGACATAGTTCCAAAAATCACAGCCGTCATCAAAAATGCTTGCGATACGATACTCGCACCTCCGGGCATCCCTAAAACTGCACTTAAAAGCGGCGTAATGGTCAAGCCGCTTACGAAGGTAAATCCGAACAATACCGCAAAATTAATCCCCGGCTTGTTTTTTACCGCATATAAACCGAACAAAAGGGCAAATTCTAGAATCACCAAACCCCAGTACCAGCTTGCGATAGATTCTGCCATCCCAAGCCCGATATAAGCTCCCACGGTCGCTGCAAGCAACGAACCTGCAAATATCTGATACGTCTGTTTTAAAAACGCTACAAGCGAACCTCTCGCACTTTGTTCGTGCGAATAATGCGACTCTGCTTGTGCGGCAGAGCCGTTACTCAGGTATTCTCTCTCATAAAATGCCATTTGAAAC
>CAZCQG010000056.1:0-12463 GCA_964500775.1 uncultured Campylobacterales bacterium | reverse complement strand
ATATAAACCTTCAATAAAAACTCCTTTATGAAATTAAATGCGTGATGATATATTTGACGGGTGCGAAAAAGATTTCGCTTAAGGGGGTGGAAAGGATGATAATAAGGATAATCATCCCGTAGTTTCCTACTTTATTAAACCACTCATAGAGTTTAAAATTGCCGAAATTCATCAAGAAATAGCTTATCGCATGACTGCCGTCCAGCGGTGGAATGGGCCAAAGATTAAACACCCCGAGGACGACGGAGTAGAGTAAAAGTTGGATTAAAAAGCTAGCGATAATAAAATCTAAGATTCCTTGTATCTCGATAATTCCCAATAAAGCCGCCGCCAAGAAGGCACAAGCAAAATTAAACGCTATACCCGCGAGTGCTACGACTACCGCGGCGTTATATCCTCCGTTATTTATCACGGTACGGGTATTGATCGGGACGGGCTTTGCCCAACCGAACAAAAACGGCGCCCCCGAGACAAAAAGGATAAGCGGGATGGCGATAGTACCGACTATGTCAATATGCACTATGGGGTTTATCGAAAGGCGACCCGCATTTTTTGCCGTCGTATCACCGTATCTATACGCCGCATAGCCGTGCATAATCTCATGCCCTATAATAGCCACCGCAAGGGCTAGAATCGTAGCGGAGATCTTTATGAGTGATTCGGTGTCCAAGTTATTTAACCTCGCGCATAGTATCTTCTAAGTCTTCGACGCTTTTGCCGATACGCTCCCAGCGTATTTTGTATTTCTCTTCATTACCGCCCATTAGAGCAGGATCGCTATCCCAACTAAAATAGATAAACCACGGCTTTCCTACGATATATTTATAGGGTACGCTTCCCCAAAACCTACTGTCGTACGAATTATCTCTATTGTCTCCCATCATAAAATATTCGTCATTAGGGACGCGATAGTAAAAGCCGAGCAGTCTATCGGTGATAATAGGCACCATCGCGATAGATTTAGTCTGCATCAAGATAGAGAGCTGCGTAAACGCGTCACCGTCACCGTCATAGTGGATGCCCGGATGTGCGTGTACGTAGGGATTTTTTATAAATAATTTACCGTCAAAATCGACTATTTGCTCTTTCGGATAATTCGCCTGCACATAAGTATCTCCCTCGTGAGGGTGTATGAGCAGCTCCTGATCGCGATAAAAAATCTCATCACCCCCGACGGCTACGCAACGTTTAACATAATGGATTTTCTCATCTTCGGGAAAACGAAATATCACCACATCCCCACGTTTCGGTCTCTCCCCCTCAATGATATGTCCATTATTATGCAAATCGGGAAATACGGAAATCTCAAGCCACGGGATTCTCGGGATACTCACGCCGTAGCTAAATTTTTTGACAAAAAGGTGGTCGCCGATAAGGAGCGTGCTTATCATCGAGCCGCTGGGAATCACGAAAGCCTGGGCGACAAAGAAGATGATGAGCAAAACGATGATTATTGTGCCCGTCCAGCTATTGGAAAACTTGTATGCTTTATTTAAAAAGTTTTTATATTTATCCATTTACGACACTCTCTTTTTTGCAGCCGTTAGGGTATTTGACAAAAGGGCAGAGATAGTCATAGGACCTACGCCGCCGGGGACGGGAGTGATAAAACTGCACTTTTTAGAGAGTGCTTCAAAGTCGGCGTCTCCGACGAGTTTGCCGCTCTCAAGGCGGTTTATACCGATGTCTATGATGATCGCACCATCTTTGACCATATCCTCGGTGATGAGATTTGGCTTGCCTACACCCACAAAGAGTATGTCGGCTTTACTTGTGTGTTCTTTGAGATTCTTCGTGTAGATGTGACACACTTCTACGGTGGCGTTTTTGTTGAGAAGGAGATAAGAAAGCGGCTTGCCTACGATGTTACTAGCCCCTACGACGACGCAGTTTTTCCCTTGGAGTTCTATGCCGTACTCCTCAAGAAGCTGCATCACCCCTAGCGGTGTAGCTGGGACGAAAGCATCTAACCCGATGGCGTTTCTGCCGACGTTATAAGGGTGAAAACCGTCCACGTCTTTTTTAGGGTCGATGGCTTCGATTACCTTTGTGGCATCGATGTGACTCGGCAAAGGGAGCTGTACGAGAATCCCATCGGCGTTTGGGTTGGCGTTGAGCATATGGATGATTTGTATGATATTCTCTTCTTGTATCTCTTTTGGCATTTCGTGTTTCATTGAGTAGATTCCCACCCTTTGACACGCTTCTACTTTTTTCTTGACATAGATACTAGAGGCGGGGTCGTCACCCACGAGAATCACCGCCAGTCCGGGTATCACCCCTTTTTGTTTGAGTGCGTCGCTTTCGATTTTGAGTCGTGCTTCAATTTTTTTGGATAATGCGCTGCCGTCGAGTAAGGTCATCGAAGTCCTTGTGTATACTAATTTGGTTTGGAGTATAATATTTTATCTAAAAACATTTTTCTATTTGATTAATACCGGACTATATAGAATGAAATTCACTTTTCTCGCAATACTCGTTTTTACCGCCTCTTCTTGTGTCGCTGCCGACGATTCTTTTATTACCAAATTTGAATACGGAAAGATGCTCTATAAAAATCCTCGGGGGATAGGGTGTAATAGCTGTCATGGACAAAAAGGGGAGGGCGGACTTATCGCAAGATATGGAGCCAAAGGCAAAAGCAAAGAGCTATCTGCCCCGAGAATCACCGATGTCCCCTTTGAAAATTTTAAAAAATCCCTCAATAGCGAACACCTTGTTATGCCGCGCTACTACTTGACGGACGGGGAGTTGGATGCTTTGTATTACTATCTCCAAGAGCTAAAATAGCTCTAATTCATCATCCTCGGAATCTTCTATGCTCTCCCTTGATGAGCTTTGATTGATGAGTGCTTCGAGCTGCGCGCAACTGCTCAAAAGCGAATCATCTAAATAGTGAATATCAACCGCCTCTTTTGTGATAAAGATATTCTTTTTCCATTCGACCAAATCATCAATGACGGAAGTAAGGAATCTATAGACTTTCTTTTCATTTTTTTCTAGCTCTTGGATATTGCAACTTCTAAGCACCGAGGAGAGGGTAAAAATAGCGTATGAGAGCTCACGAAATTCATCCAAACTCCCTAAAAATGAGCCGTACTTGGAGAAGATTTCGGATGCTCCGACAAGAGATTCGGTCGTAAGAGCCGACTTTTTAGTGAGGGTTTCTTCAATATCTTCTTCGAGTAATTTCAATGAATCCATATAGCCCTCAATATCTTCCAAATCTTCTATAGTGTGGAAGAACTCAAGTGCAGAAACCTTTACCCTCTTATCACCGTCTTTAAACTCGTTTCTCACTTTCAGCGGATCATCGTCAAGTACGGTATCCATATCCAAGAAAAGCTCAAAGGAATCATCGATCGCTTGCGAAGAGGCTTTTTGGAGATTGACGAGTTTTACCGAGACGTAGTCGTCCTCTTGGGAGATCTTCAACGTATATTCGTTTGAAATGTCGCTAGCCTCCATAGAGAGCCTCTCCACCCATCCCATAAGCATCTCATCGATATATTCTGGTTGGATTTGAAACTCGATATACGCGTCATTTCTAAGGATTCTCGCGACCCCGCCTTGATAGTATACGAGGATTCTTTTTGTTATTTTGATCGAATGTGCGATAAAAGAATCTGCCTCGTCTATCGGTATGCCGGCGTGATTGACACTCTCCAAAAGCTCCGTCCAAATATTTTCAAGATCCATTCCGCTCTCTATGAGAATCTCTTTTTTGTTAAAAATCAGGAGAATATCTCTGTATACGTCCAAGTCGCATGTTTCGCATTTAAACTCGCTAAACGGTTTGTTCCTGTGGCGCATAAGCTCAAAGAAATAGATAAGATGGATGATATTTGAGACGGTATCTTTGGGGATAATTGAGTGATTGAGTATTTCGATGAGCCGCTTTGCGACACGGAGTTGGTCAAATAAGCGCATTGTTTTTATCAAGCTATTCGTTTTGATAGCGACGGAGAGAATCTTTAGTACGCGAAAAATATCGGCGGAGGTTTTATCGTCGATTTTGAATTTCGTGCATGCTATTTTTGCAACCGAGGTCATCCTGTTTGCTATATCTTCGGTAGAAAAAAATTCCAAAAGGGCGTTAATGATTGAGTTGGAATAGCTATCTACGTAGCGGAGTTTTTTGATGATGGGCTTCATCGTGCTCTCTATCTTCCCGTATGCTAAGGGTCTCTCTACAAAGCCGCTAGAGCCTTTCATCATCGATTCTTCCAAATATAGAAACTCTATATCGGGTTCGACAATAATTACCAAGGGGTGATTCCTAAAAATAATATTTAATTCAAAGCCGTTTTCCCTAGCTAACTCCATATCGGCGATCACGAGATTAATCTCTCTCCCTTTGACCATATCCTCTATTCCGGCGGTATCCGAAAATACGGAACAGACAAACGTTATACCGTTTTCATTGCCGATTTTATCGAGGAAATCGATAAGCTGTAACGATTCTTTGGAATTTTTAGAAAATATACAAACATTATTTTTAACCATTTTTACCCTTTTTTAACAACACTCTAAAATGTGCGCCTATTGTCGATTTCATTAATACTACGTCCCCTCCGAAGCTTTTTTGTGCGATTTGCTTTGCGAGACTAAGTCCGATACCCGTCCCTTTTTCGGCTTTTGTGGTGAAATAGCTCTCGAAAATTTTTGTTTTATTCTCGTCTTTTATCCCTCCGCCGTTGTCGACAACGTCTATGATGTGATATTGAGCATCCTCGTGTATGCGCACTTCTATTTCCCTTTTTGTCTCCGCACCCATCTTGGATAAAGAATCACAAGCGTTATTGACGAGAATAAGTAGGATTTGTTTGAGTTCGTTCGGGAAGCCTTCAACCAAAGTTTCGCTACTGCTTTCGTTTTTGATCAAAACCCCAATATCAAGTATCTTTAATTGCGTTTGAACGAGTTTTAACGTCTCTTGGGCTATTGCTTCGGAGGCAAAAAGTCGCCGATTCTTTTCTGGCTTGAAAAAACTTCTAAAGTCATCAATGGTCTCACCCATATAGGCTACCTGCATATTACATTTTTCAAGTATTTCGCCTACTTCTCCCGATACGGAAATCTCACCTTCTAGCCTATCCTCTAGCCCCAAGAGAAGGAAATTGAGCGCACTAAGGGGTTGTTTCCATTGGTGTGCTATCATACCAATCATCTCTCCCATCATAGCGTATTTCGCTTGTTGCGCCATCATAGCGCCGCGCTCTCTTTTTTCCGCTTCCATTTCGACGATATGGGTAATGTCGGTAAAAATCCCTATGATTCCTATGACCTCATTCTCTTGCATTATCGGACTTTTGATATGGAGAAAATATTGCTTATCCTCCTCGTTTTCCATATGGATGCAAAACTGGATACCCGTCTTGTATTTCAGTACATACTCGTCGGTACTTTTAAACGTATCGACGTATGCGGGGAAAATCTCATAGTCAAATTTCCCCAAGGCATCGTATTGCCCCCTACCGGCAAAATCAAAAAACGCTTTATTGCCGCCGATATATTTTAAATCCGAATCTTTGTAGTAAATAAAGCTCGATATGCTATCGAGTGCTGCTTGCAGTTTTATGTGATTCTCTTGAGATTTGGTTTTATGTTCGGCGATAATGCTCTCTATTTTCCTAATAAACAAAACGGTCAGGGAGAGCGAAACTAGAAGAAACCCAATCACAAACAGGGTGGTCTTGAGTATATTAGCCGCCAACTCCTCTTTCAAAAAAGCCTCTTTTTGATCCAAATACTCTTCAAGATTCTTTTTGCTCGAACCTATTCCGATATACATATCAAAGCCGGGGAGTTTTTTTACGTAGCTTATGCGCTCTCTATCGGGCTTCTGAACCTCCTTGGGTAAGCTATACTCGATAAAGCCGCCGCCGCTTTTAGCAAGCGCAATGAGCTCTCTGACGATATATCTCCCCTCTCCGGTTTGCAAGTCTAGTACATATTTTCCGTTCATAGGTCCCAAAAGCGAGTAGCCGTTAAAATCACTCCCGAAGTAATAATCTCCATCGGGACTATTGATATTCTCTATCCTAGAAAAGAGCTTCCTTCGAGCACGCTCAAATACTCGCTCTTTGGCTATCGAGGCGAAAAAAACGATATTTTGCTCCTTGAAATATTGTGCGTACGTTACTACCGCGCCTTTGCCGCTATCTTTGCAAATGCCGTCCAAGAAATCGCCCTCTGGACTAAGATTGAGATGATCTACTATTCTTTCGATATTTGCATAGAAGTTTTCCATATCCATATCGTTACTCTCTTTGCCGCAAAAAAACTTTTTGTCTTTAACGTCATACGCCGAGAAGAGATACTCTCCCCCCTCTTTGCTTACATCAAAGAGAGCTCGTTGGAAATTTTTCTTATCTGTAGCATATTGATTGAGCATCAAAGTAGCGAAAGGGCGAAAAATAGCTCGTATATTTTGGTGCGCCTCCTCTTCTGCCGTCGCCAACTCTTTTTCAAAAACGTTAGTAATCCTATCAATGTTTGTTTTGAGACTTTTCTTTTTCGTCGTGATTATCGACGTATAGTTGCGCAAAGATTCCTCGCGAGATTTTTGCACCTGCATATATACTAGTATCGCTTCCGCTCCGAAAGAGGCGATTATGACCAGCAAAATAGCGTGGTAAATAAAGTATTTTGAAATATTTTTCTCTTTTATCTCAAACAAGAAATATCCTCACATAATAATTAACATCAAAAAAATAGTATCATAGAATCGTCGATTTTATCACAAAGAGGATAAAAATGGTGAATTTAGCTAGCGATTGCGGGTTGTTAAACGTACTCATTGTAGAGGACGAGGAATTAATCAGAGAAATAACCGCGGAAATGCTCTCTCATTCCTTTAAAAACGTATATACTGCGGAAAACGGGAAAATTGGTTTAGAGCTTTATGAGAAACTGCATCCCGATTTAATCATTTCAGATATAAAAATGCCCGTGATGGACGGGATAGAGATGTTAAAAAGAATCAGAGAAAAAGACAAAGAGATACCGGTGGTCATCAGTACCGCCTTCGATGACATATCCCTTGTCGCCGAACTCGTCCGTTTGGGGGTCAATAGGTATATCTTAAAGCCTTTCAACAAGGTACAATTCGGCGATATTATCAAGGGAATCTGCGTAGAGATAAAAAGTAAAAAAGAGATCGCATTTTATAGAGAACGTCTCGCGTTACAGCAAATAACGGATGCGAAAATGGAGATATTAAACGAAATAGCCCATCAGTGGCGTCAACCCATAGCCACTATATCGATGAAGGCAAACAATCTTATTTTGGATTCTCAAATGGGTACGCTACATAACGACGAGTTGGTGCCTGCATTAGAAGACATAAACCAATCCCTTATCAAGCTCTCAAAAACAATCGATAGTTTCACCGAAATTTTCTCCCAAACTATAGAAGAAGAGGAGGTGAGGCTCGAAGAGATAGTGGGCGATGCTATATCGATGGCAGAAGATATGTTTCGAGGAAAAATGAAATTTGAACTCGATGCTTCGTATGACGGGGTGCAAAAAATCGCTGCAAAAGAGTTGCACTCAATCCTCCTCGGTATTTTCATAAACGCATCGGAAGCGTGTGCAAAAATAGGCAAAGAGGACGCTTGCGTGAAAATAACCCTCAAAGAAGAGGATGGAAATATCTATATCGTCTCGGAAGATTGCTGCGGTGGTATCGACGAAGAGAAGATTCGCTACGTTTTTGAGCCGTATTTCACGACAAAAGATGATCTTAACGGCAAAGGATTAGGGCTATTTAAAGCAAAACACTTCGTAGAAAGATACCTTGCGGGTAATATCACCCTTGAAAACACCCAAAAGGGAGCAAAAGTAACTATCAAATTTCCCGTAGAGAAAAATATTCGCCGATAGAAATTTTTTAACATTTTTGTAGCTACAATCAAAGCGTAACTAAAATGTAACAAAGGAGAAACGATGAGATTTTTCACTTTAGCAAAGATGGCAATCATCGTAGGTCTTCTTCTTGGCGTAAACGCACACGCCGAGAAAACCTACACGCTCAAGCTCGCGATGACTTGGGGCAATAGTCTTCCGCCTTTTACCGATTCGGTAGAAAAGTTTGCAAAAATGTGCGACGAAATGTCGGGCGGCAGACTGAAGATAAAGATAGATTCGGTCAATAAACATAAAGCGGCGTTCGGGATACTCGATATGGTAAAAGCGGGTCAATACGATATGGGGCACACCGCGTCGTATTACTACAAAGGAAAAGACATCAATATGATGTTTTTTACCACAACACCTTTTGGGATGAACGCACTTGAGCAGTACGGATGGTTTTACTACGGCGGCGGTATGGAGCTGATGCAAAAGCTCTACGAAAAATACGGGCTAATGTCTTTCCCCGGCGGAAATACCGGCGTACAAATGGGCGGATGGTTTAGAAAAGAGATAAAAAGTGCGGATGACCTAAAAGGGCTAAAAATGAGAATCCCCGGATTTGCGGGAGAGGTGCTTTCAAAACTCGGCGTAACAGTGACCAACATCGCTCCGGGCGAACTCTATATGGCGCTTGACAGAGGGACTATCGATGCACTTGAATGGGTAGGACCGGGGATGGATATTTCTATGGGATTCCATAAAGTCGCGCCGTACTATTATACGGGTTGGCATGAACCGGCTACCGAGTTAAACTATGTGGTCAATCCTAAAAAGTTTAATTCATTGCCTAAAGATTTGCAAGCAATCCTCGTAAATGCTATGAAGTTGAGTGCATACGATATGTTTATACAAAACTACGATATGAGCGCTAATGCGTGGGATGCGATAGCTAAAGAGTATCCAAACATCAAGATAGAGATGTTCCCGAAAGATATTTTGGATTCGCTCCAAAAAATCACTAATGATTTGCTCGACGAATACTCCAAAAACGACCCTCTTACAAAAGAGATAGTCGATTCACAAAGAGCGTATTTGAAAAAAGCGAGAGAGTGGTCAAGGATGTCTGAATACTACTATCTCAAAAGCGTAGTTCCCGAAAAAGCAAAATAATATAAAAGTCGTGCCTTCGGGCGCGACTACATCAAGGAGTGCTGTTGAAAGACGGATTGGAAAGAATAGAGAGATATTTTGATAAGTTTGCAAATATCACAGGGTATTTGGCGGCTATATTTTTGATGCTTATGATGATAAACGTCTTTTACGACGTGATATTGCGGTATTTTTTCAAAACCGGCTCTATCGCTATGCAGGAGATGGAGTGGCATCTTTTTTCACTCGTATTTTTGTTAGGAATCTCTTATACCCTCAAAGAGGACGGGCATGTACGCGTGGATGTGCTGTATGACAAAATGAACGGCTGTAAAAAGGCGCTCATAAACATATTGGGCACGATATTCTTTTTGTTTCCAATCTCTCTTCTTATCGCATTCGGCTCGTTTGATTTTGTCCACGAAGCCTATATTACCGACGAGATTAGCGGCGATCCGGGCGGGCTGACCCACAGATGGATTATCAAGTCGCTCGTTCCGCTCGCGTTTTTTATGACGGTCATCAGCGGCATAGGCTATATCATTAAAAATATCAATGCTTTGCGAAAGCACAAAGAGCTTTCTTGCAAAAGCGGCGAGGGGTTGTAATGATAGGAATCATAATGTTTTTTGCTGCATTATTGATGCTTAGCATCGGCTATCCGGTCGCGTTTACGTTTGGTGCGGTTTCGGTCTTTTTTGGAATCTTTGCAGGAATACTCGAAGGAGAGACGCTCTTAGAAGGGCTTGACATCGGAATCAATATGTTCGCTTTTATGCCGCACCGAATCTGGTCTATTATGAACAATACGATTCTTATGGCAATCCCGATGTTTATCTATATGGGGATTATCTTGCAAAAAACGAAACTCGCCGAGAGACTCCTCGAATCTATGGGATTCCTATTCGGTGAGGTTCGCGGCGGTATAGCGATTAGTACGATACTTGTCGGTGCACTTTTGGCGGCATCTACGGGAGTCGTAGGAGCAAGTGTCGTAGCGATGGGGGTAATATCGCTCCCCGTGATGCTCAAATACGGATACGACAATAGACTCGCGACCGGGACGATATGTGCTAGCGGGACACTAGGGCAAATCATCCCGCCATCTATTGTTTTAATCATCTTAGGTGACGTATTCCGCGTCCCCGTCGGTGATCTCTTTAGCGCTGCAGTTGCTCCGGGGCTTTGGTTGGTAGGAATCTACATCATATTCGTCTTTGCTATTTCGTTTTTCAAAAAAGAGTACGCGCCGCCTGTACTTTTGCAAAGCGGTGAAAAAAAATCAAAGCAGGTGTTTGCCGCACTCAAAGCGATAATTCCGCCGTTAGTACTTATCATCTTGGTGCTAGGGTCTATATTCGCAGGTATCGCCACCCCGACGGAATCATCCGCCGTTGGAGCTATCGGCGCTATGGTGCTCGCCCTTTTATATAAACAATTTAGCATCCAAATGGTGAAAGAGGCCTCACTAGAGACCGTAAAGATCACATCGATGGTGTTTGGAATCCTCGTGGGTGCGACGGCGTTTTCGATGGTTTTTACCTACACGGGCGGTGATACTATCGTCGAAGAGTTTATGATGGGATTGCCGGGCGAGAAATGGGGCTTTGTCGTCCTCTCTATGCTTGCGATATTTATCCTTGGATTCTTTATCGATTTCGTCGAAATATCGTATATCATCGTCCCCATCCTCGTCCCCATAGCAGATACGCTCGGGATCGATCCCGTGTGGTTTGCGATACTTATCGCACTCAATCTCCAAACATCTTTCTTGACCCCACCTTTTGGATTTAGTCTCTTTTATCTCAAAGGCGTCGCACCCGCAAGCGTGCGGACGGTAGATATTTATAAAGGTGTACTTCCGTTTATCGCCCTGCAAATGATAGTGCTCGGAATCTTGATGCTAGAGCCGGAGTTGTTTGGGATGAAGATGTTGATGGGAGGGTAGGGGGAATTTATATCCCTCCAAATCTCCGCTCTCTTTTTTGAAAATCGCCGATTAGCTTTTCTAGCTCTTTCTCATCAAAGTCGGGCCACAAGGTCTCGGTGAAAAAAAACTCGGCGTATGCGGATTGCCATAGGAGAAAATTTGAGATGCGGTGATCTCCGCCCGTCCTGATAAGCATATCTACGGGTGGGATTCCGCCCGTGTCTAGCAATGCATCAAACGTTTCCTCATCTATCCCTCGCACGTCTTGAATCTTTTTTATCGCACGGATTATTTCGTCTTTTGCACCGTAGTTTAATGCGAGTATCTGCGTCAAAGCGCTGTTTTCAGCAGTGAGACGGGTAGTTGTTTCGATCCTTTCCGTCAATTTCTTCGAAAAGCGGCTCATATCGCCGATGGCTTTGAAACATATATTGTTTCTCGTGTAGGTTTCTAATTCCTCTTTGAGATACGAATCCAAAAGCTTCATCAGATACTCGACTTCTGCCTTGGGACGTTTCCAGTTTTCGGTGCTAAACGCATACAGGGTGAGATATTCGATACCGAGTTTGGCACAATGCGTGGTGATTCTTCGTACCGTTTCAGCTCCCGCTTTATGTCCTTTACTCCGTATTTTTCCTTGCTTAGTCGCCCATCTGCCGTTGCCGTCCATAATAATGGCGATATGTTTAGGGAGCGGTGCACTTTTTACCATTTAGTTTCCAAGCCTTATGTATTCTTTGAGTCTAGAGTAAAATTCGCCGCTCTCCATCCCGCCGATGAGTTGACGCCCGATTCTTTGCCCATCAGAATCAAAAAAATAAAACGTAGGGGTGCCGAAAGCGCGAATCCCCTTAGGCAAGGTATCTTTATAAACGTCTATCTCTACACCTACAAAATTTGCTTTCAAAAATTCTGCCACGCGAGCATCCTCAAAGACGACATCTTTCATATACTCGCACGCAGGGCATCCCTCTTGCGTCAAAAAGAGCATCACTATTTTATTCTCTTCTTTCGCTTTGCCGAATACGCCGTAAAAATCGTTTGACATATCGTATGCTAAAAGCAAAAGCGGGGTTATGATACCAAACAAGATTTTTTTCATCGCTCTTATTTTTCCTCAAGTTTTAGTGTTATTTCAAAAACTGCTCCCGTGTCGGAATTATACGCTTTTATATAGCCGCCCATCACGTCTTCGACGAGAGTTTTTGCTAGATTTAGTCCTATACCCGTCCCCACTTCCCCTTTTGTGGTGAAATAGGGGTCAAAAATCTTTGTGAGTATACCTTTCCCTATCCCGCCGGCATTGTCGGATATAAGGAGTTTGGCGGTATCTTCTTTTTTGTGGAGTGTTATCCCTATGACAGGGCTTTTGACCGCTCTTTCGATGATAACATCTTTCGCGTTTGAAACGATATTGATTACGACTTGTTGCAAATCCCTCGGATGCCCTTTTATCTTGAGTGTACCGTCTAGATTCGTCACTATCTTTATCCCTTTTGAAGCCATTTGGGTGCTCACCATTTTTAG
>CAZCQG010000055.1:0-13313 GCA_964500775.1 uncultured Campylobacterales bacterium | reverse complement strand
TTTGTGAGCGGCACGCGTTAGATTTTTACTGCAGAGGAGTAAGAATCCTTACTGACGTTCATATCGCTTTTTCCTTCGAATCTCGCTCCGGGCATAATCTCTAATTCATCGGTTTTGATATTGGCTTTTATTTCGGAATCTTTTTCAAATTTAGCACTCTCGCATTCGATGTCACCTTCGAATTTCCCGAAGACTTCCAAGCTTTTTGCGTGGATGGAGCCTTTCATTTGACCGTTTTTATCGATAATGACTCCATGAGACGAGCGCACGCTCCCCTCTAGCTCTCCATCTATACAGACGGTGTCCTTGGAGATTATCTTGCCTATGATTTTTGTCCCTTTTTGTATAACCGTTTTTACGCCGTTTGACATATTAGACCTTTTCTAAAAGATGCCCCATCTTCTCTTTTTTGGTTTTTAAATACGATTCATTATAGCAGTTTGCAGCAGTTTGTATACTTACTCGCTCTACTTCAAACGCATCTTCTAGTTCCAAAACTTTTAAAGGGTTGTTGGTCAGTAATCGAAATGATTTTAAACCGAAACTTTTTAAAATCTCTTTAGCGCTTTCGTAGCTTCTTTCATCTTCTTTGAAACCAAGCGCCAAATTTGCTTCGACGGTGTCATACCCTTTGTCTTGAAGCGCATAAGCGTTGATTTTATTGAGCAATCCTATATCCCTACCCTCTTGTCGCAGATACACGATAAGCCCACCCTCTTTGGCGATCTTTTCGCTGGAGATAGCAAGCTCGTCTCCGCAATCACATTTCAGACTTCCGAAAACATCTCCCGTGAGGCATTCAGAGTGTATTCTCACGAGCGGATTTTGAGGTATGGTATCGGTAAATAAAACCAAATGCTCTTTATTTTTTTCTTTAAAAACTTTCGCATTGAAAATCCCGTATTTTGTGGGAAGCTTGGCTACGTTTGAAACCTCCAAATGAATCAAAAAAATCTCCTAATAATCGTTTCCGCCCAATATTTAGCTACAATAATATTTACACATAAAACTCTAAAGGCGGTCACTTTATGAAATGGGGTATATTAGCATTTTTATTCATTGTTTCATCTTTAGCGTATGGGGAAGAGCGCTTTTTGGTGGGGTTTGCCCAAGATACTCTCGACAACGATTGGAGGGCAGCTCAGGTGAGAGAAGTTCAAGAGGAGTTTCGTAAATATCCCAATATAGATTTTATCTACACCGATGCCGAAGGGGATTTTGCAAAACAGGTTTTTAATATCGAATCACTCCTTGAAAAAAAGATAGATCTTCTTATCGCTTCGCCCAAAGATGCCAAGGCGATGACTCCGATAATCAAAAAAGTGTTTGATGCAAAAATCCCCGTCGTTCTCCTTTCGAGAAGAATCGAAGGCGAATCTTTTACGACCTATATCCATCCCGATAACTACGAGATAGGAAAAGCGAGCGGTGAGTTTATAGCAAAACGCCTCGGGGAAAAAGGGAGTGTTCTTATCTTGCAGCACACCCCGACATCTACACCTGCTATCGGACGAACGGATGGTTTTATGGAAGCTATAAAAAAATACCCGAATATCAATGTCGTCGGGATGAAAGTGGCTAACTCCTTACGGAGCGAAGCGATAGCTCAAACCGAAGCGGCTATAAACGAGGGTTTGCGTTTTGATGCGATTTATGCACAAAGTGATTCTATGGCTGCAGGAGCGAGAATCGCCCTTAAGAAAAACGGAATAGATCCCAAAAGCATCGTGATTACGGGTATCGATTATATCTCCGAAGCAAAAGAGGCTATTTTGCTAGGTGAGCAGAGTGCCTCATTTGTCTACCAAACCGCAGGTGCCGAGGGAGCTAAAGCTGCGATAAATATATTGCGCGGGAAAAAAGTCCCCAAAGAAACGGTGCTAAAAACTCAACTGGTTACCAAAGAGAATGCATCAAGGATAAAACCGATATTTTAGATGTTGCGAAAGTTTTGTTATTTTCGCTACTATTACGGTTTTTAAATAAGGATTTACGATACAAAATATTGCAATTTTCGGGGGGACTTTCGACCCTCCGCATAATGGACATTTTAAAATAATAGATACGGCGTTAAGAGAGCTAGATATTGATGAGCTTATCATAGTGCCGACCTATCTCAACCCTTTTAAAAGCGGTTTTTTTGCCCCTCCTTTTAAACGACTTGAATGGATAAAAGATATGACCAAAGGAATAGAGAAGATTCGCATAAGTAGTTTTGAGATCGATAGAGAATCGCCCACCCCTTCTATCGTAACCGTGGGACATTTCAAAGAGAAGATCGCCCCCAAAAAGATATATTTTCTTATAGGTGCAGACAATCTCTCTTCGCTCCATAAGTGGGAAGGGTACGAGAGGCTCAAAGAGGATGTAGAATTCGTCGTCGCTACGCGCGATGGATTTGGAATACCGAGCGGATATAAACTTTTGGAGATAGATGTCCCTATAAGTTCGACCGAGATACGAAACATCCCTATACCGGATATGATTCCAAAAAAAATTGCGGATGATGTTGTGAGATTTTATAAAAAAGATTAGAGGAAGAAAATAGATGAAAGAACAAAGAATACAGAATATCGTTAAATTGCTAGACGATAAAAAAGCGGAAAATATTGAGTATATAGATTTAAGTAAAAGCGATTATTTCGTCGATCACGTTATCATCGCTACGACCTTGGCAGACAAGCATGGTTTGGCACTTTTGGATATGTTGAAAACGGAGCTAAAGCCCAAAGGCGAACACTTTTTGAACGTGGATGAGAGTGATGATTGGATCGTGATAGATTTAGGGGATATGCTCATCCATCTCATGAGCGAGTATCAGAGAAAAAAATTCAATCTCGAAGAGTTTTTGAAGAATCTAAAAAAAGAGAGAAAAGTCGACTAATCGACTTTTCGAATCTTAAACCGCAATACGTGTGTTTCGAACATAGCTACCGAGAACGTCCCCTCAAAGACCTTTATATTTAATATTGATCCGATAACTTCTACCTCCCGCTTTCTCGTTTCGCTTTGTAATGCTTTGGCTTCAAACTCAATGATATTTCCCACCTCAACGGGCGCCAAAAATTTTACTTCCGCACCTACCATTATGGCGTTTGGGTTATTTATCGCCGCCAATGCCGCAAAAGATGCCGCTGAAAAGATGTTACCGCTATTTGCTAGACCAATCTTGTCCAGTCGCATTTTATCGGTTATCTCAAGAATCACTTTTGCGTAGTCGCGCTCTAGCTCCTCTATTTCGCCGCTAAAGAGCTTATTTATCTCCAAACAGGTCTCTAGGATGACCTCTTGTTTGGCAAGCTCCTCTAGCTCTTCTTCTTTTGTCTGTTTCTCTAGATCCTCATCCATAACACGTACCCTCGGTATTTTTTCTAGATTCTAACTTTTGGTTGCTAAATTAAGAGATGCTCTATGTTCTTGTTCTTGCAAGTGGAAGCATCTAAACCTTTTTTGCCTTGAGATACGCTCGCATGGGTGCAGGGTAACCCTCCGCGGTTTTGCCGTTTTTAAAATCCACGAAGCTCTCTAATGAGAGCGAATCTATCCACTCCGTGGCACGCTGCTCTTCTAGGTCGGTCTTTTTAATCGCGAGGAGTTCGATCTCATCAAATCCCGCGCGGGTGAGCCAGTTTTTGAGTGCGTTTACGGTCGGGACGTGGTAGACGTTTGGCATCATCGCGTAGCGCTCTTTTGGGATGAGGGCTATTTCGTCTTCCCCTTCGATGATGAGCGAATCGATGATGAGCTCGCCCCCTTTGTGCATCGCGTTGCGTATATCGCGGAGCATCGTGTGGGGGTCTTTGCGGTGGTAGACTACTCCGAGGCAGACAAATACGTCAAACTTTATCCCGTAATTATTCAAGTCTTCTACACCGAGCAGTTCAAATTTGATACCGCTTTGTATGAACTTATCTAGAAAATAAAATTGCGCCGCTACCTTCTCGCCCGGGTCGAATCCTATGAGTTGTGTCGGAGATTTTTCGAGCATACGGAACATATAGTAGCCGTTATTACACCCCATATCGCAGACGGTTTTGTCCTTTAGGTCGAGAGCGGATTGAATGAGATCGTATTTTATCGAACTGTCCCATTCTGATTCTATAGTCGTGCCAAAAAGCTTGAACGGTCCTTTGCGCCAAGGTTTGAGCTCTTTTGCTAGAGTGATGATTGTTTCTTTGAGTTCGGGCGGGAGGGGTGTAGATTCATTTATCGTGACGTATTTTCCCGATATATCCGTATGTGCTTTTATGTCGGGAAGCGCGTCGATTCTTTGGAGGAGCGGCAGGATTTCCCTGCTTTTAAATGCATTAGAAACCATTATTTATCTACATTGATATAGTCGATTCCCGCATCACGTCTGAAATCTATCACGTTGGTATTAGGGCACTCCATCACGTAATTCCCTTGTGAATCGTAGTAGTATTTCGCGCCGTCGTAATATTGGTAACTTACTCCGCATTCATTTACGTAGGCGCAACCGCTAAATACGATGAGGCAAAACGCTAAACAGAGTGTTTTATACATCGCTCTCGATCACCTTTTGGAATCTACCGAAGTAGGTTTTTTTCATATCTTCCAAGCAAACGGAATTCCCATCGAGGGTAAACGTATCGGCTTTTGTTTCACCTATTTTTTTACATACGATTCCGATGCTGTCGGCTATCTCGGTAAATGTTGCTTCATTCTCTTTTGTGACTTCAAAAATAGCTCTAGAGGAAGATTCGGAGAAAAGATCTAGCGCATTGTTTACGCCGCTCTCGCATACACACCCTACTCTACCGACGATAGAGGCTTTAGCGAGTGCCATCGCCAATCCGCCGCTATTGATGTCTTTTGCCGAAACGATACATCCTGCCGCATTTGCTCTTTTTATGAGTTCCCAAAGTTTGAGTTCATTGTCGAGATTCATCATCGGAATCTCCCCTTCAATTTTCCCTTCGATGAGTTTGAGGTACAAAGAACCGCCAAATTCGCTTCTGTTTTCTCCGACTTCAAAGATTGCATTGCCCTCGTTTTGGAATGCTCCTGCGATCGCTTTGTCTAGATCGTCAAGTACGCCGACCGTCGCGATAGAAGGTGTAGGGAAAATATCTTTGCCGTTTGTTTGGTTGTATAGGGAGACATTGCCGCTGATGACGGGAGTACTTAGTGCAGAGCACGCCTCTTTGATTCCTTCGCAGCACTCTTTGAACTGCCACATTACTTCGGGATTCTCGGGGCTGCCGAAGTTTAGACAATCCGTAATAGCCAAAGGGGTAGCTCCTCGCAAGGCTACGTTTCGTCCGCACTCCATTACGGCGGATTTCGCCCCCTCTTTTGGATTGAGATAGGTGTAGCGGACGTTGCAGTCCACGCTCATAGCTAGCCCTTTTCCGTTCTCTTTCACACGGATAAGGCTCCCGTCGTTTTTCCCCGGTCCTACCATCGTGTTTGTTTGTACGGTGGAATCATATTGTTGATATACCCACGCTTTGTCGACTATCTCCATAGAGCCTAGCAAGGTGTTGAATGTCTCCGTAAAATCTTTTTTCGGCAATGATGCGGCATCTATTTTGTACGACACGGTATCAAGGTATTTCGGTTTGCTTATCGGTCTATCGAGCACAGGAGCTTCTTCGCTCACGGGATCGACGGGGACTTCGGCTACTTTTTCTCCGTGCCAGTAGAGCTCCATCATTCCCGTATCGGTCACTTCGCCTACCACTTCGGCATCAAGATCCCATTTTTTAAAGATAGCTAGCACCTGCTCCTCGTACCCTTTTTTAGCACAGATGAGCATCCTCTCTTGGGATTCGCTAAGCATCAATTCATAAGGTACCATCCCCTCTTCTCTCATCGGGACTTTATCGAGATACATTTTCATCCCGCTGCCGCTTCTACCCGCCATCTCAAAAGAGCTAGACGTCAGCCCCGCCGCACCCATATCTTGGATTCCGACGATGTAATCGGTTTTGAAAAGCTCTAGGCATGCCTCTAAAAGAAGCTTTTCTGCAAACGGGTCGCCCACTTGCACCGTTGGACGGAGTTGGGCGCTTTTGTCATCGAAACTATCGCTGCTCATTACCGCTCCGCCTAGTCCGTCACGTCCTGTTTTGCTACCGACATAGATGACGGGATTGCCGATGCCCTCGGCTCTACCGTAGAATATCTCCTCTTTTTTAGCGATGCCGCAAGTAAAAGCGTTTACGAGGATATTTCCGTTGTAGCACTCCTCAAAGCTCATCTCGCCGCCGACAGTCGGTACTCCCATACAGTTGCCGTACCCGCCGATACCCGCCACTACTCCACGTAAGAGGTAACGATGTTTTTTACCTATTTCGTCGCCGCGTGTTATATCGCCGAAACGGATAGAGTTGAGATTCGCTACCGGACGCGCTCCCATAGTGAAAACATCCCGCAAGATTCCTCCCACTCCCGTTGCGGCTCCTTGATACGGCTCTATGAAGCTTGGGTGGTTGTGTGACTCCATTTTAAAAACTGCGGTATAACCGCCGCCGATGTCGATAACACCCGCGTTTTCGCCCGGTCCTTGGACTACCCACGGCGCTTCGGTCGGAAAACCTCGCAAATATTTTTTACTCGATTTATAGCTGCAATGCTCGCTCCACATAGCCGAGAAGATTCCGATCTCTACGAGATTCGGTTCTCTGTTTAGTATTTTTTTTATGTGTTCGTAGTCGTCAATGCTAAGCTTATGTCTTTTAAGTATCTCTTGAAGATTCTCCATAGTAGTCCTTGGGAATAAATGATTTGTACTATTTTACAAAACAGGTGCTAAGAGGACACTTGAATAATAATTGTTTTACAAAATGATTGGAAAATAAGTTTCAAATCAAGATTTATCTAGTAGAATAAAAGTACAAAACTTATTAGGGGTGAGTTAATGAAGTATATAAAGTTCTTCAAAGAGCTAAATAATAGAGATGTACCGCTTGTCGGCGGAAAAAACGCTAGCATCGGCGAAATGTTCCAAGAGCTAGTACCTATGGGTATTAAGGTACCCAACGGGTTTGCTATCACAAGCGATGCTTATTGGTATTTGCTAGATAACGGCGGCATCCGCGAAGAGATTAAAAAACTACTTGACGGCGTTGATGTGACCGAGATCGACGTTTTAAAGGTGCGCTCGAAAAAGATTCGGGATATGATATTCGGGACACCGCTACCTGCGGATTTGCGTGAAGAGATATTGCAAGCCTACAAACAGCTTTCGCAAGAATACGATATGGACTTTGCCGACGTAGCAGTTAGAAGCTCCGCTACCGCCGAAGATCTGCCTGATGCGAGTTTTGCGGGTCAGCAGGATACATATCTTAGCGTGCAAGGTTTGCAAGAGCTAATACACTACGTAAAATCGTGTTTTGCGTCACTCTTTACCGATAGAGCCGTGAGCTACAGAGCGAGCAGAGGTTTTGACCACTTTAAAGTCGCTTTATCCGTCGGTGTACAAAAGATGGTACGAAGCGACAAAGCAAGTTCGGGTGTAATGTTCTCCATTGACACTGAGACAGGTTTTAAAGACGCGGTATTTATCACCTCATCTTGGGGGCTAGGCGAAAACGTTGTCGGCGGTACGGTGAATCCTGATGAGTTTTACGTGTTTAAACCTACGCTACTAGCAGGAAAAAAACCTATCCTTAAAAGACAACTCGGTCATAAAAATATAAAAATGGTTTACGCCCCTCCCGGAAGCGACCACCCCACAAAAAATATCCCTACGACAGAGGATGAATTCAAAACATTTTCCTTGAACGATGAGGAAGTCCTTACGCTAGCGAAGTATGCGTGTCTCATCGAAGAGCATTACAGCAAAGAAGCAGGCGAATATAGACCTATGGATATGGAATGGGCGAAAGACGGCGTGAGCGGTGAACTTTTTATCGTCCAAGCGAGACCTGAAACGGTACAGAGCCAAAAGATGAAAAAAGGGAGCGGAAATACGCTAGAGACCTACAAGCTCAAACCGAATCAAACGAAAAATATCATCTGCGGCGGTAAAGCCGTGGGCGGCAAAATAGGTGCAGGCAAGATTCGTATCATCCAAGACATCATCCATATGGGCGAACTTAAAGAGGGCGAGATTCTCGTCACCGATAATACCGACCCCGATTGGGAACCGGCAATGAAAAAGGCAAGCGCGGTCATCACTAATAGAGGCGGTAGAACTTGCCACGCGGCGATTGTCGCTAGAGAGATAGGCGTGCCGGCGATAGTTGGTGCCGTGGGTGCGACCGATAAGCTTGAAAACGGTATGGAAGCGACCGTGAGTTGTGCCGAGGGAGAAGAGGGATTTGTGTATGAAGGATTGCTTGATTTCGAAGTGGAAAATATCGATCTAAGAAATCTTGAAAAACCAAAGACTAAGATATATATGAACGTCGGGAATCCCGAAAAAGCGTTTAGTTTTGCGCAGATTCCAAACGACGGCGTGGGCTTGGCGAGGATGGAATTTATCATCAACAACTACATAAAAGCGCACCCTTTGGCTCTTGTGGATATGTTTAACTACAAAACGAATATCCAAGATCTCGACAAAATAAAAGATATTATCAGCGGATATGCAAATCCAAAAGAGTTTTTTATCAAAAAAATCGCCGAGGGCGTAGGTATGATAGCGGCGGCATACTACCCAAATCCCGTGATTGTGCGAACAAGCGATTTTAAATCTAACGAATACAAAAGAATGATAGGCGGAGGACAATACGAGCCGCATGAAGAAAACCCTATGATCGGCTACAGGGGTGCGAGCAGATACTATTCCGAAGCGTACAGACCTGCTTTTGAGTGGGAGTGCCAAGCGCTCAAAATGGTGCGCGACGAAATGGGTCTCAATAACGTCAAGCTTATGATTCCATTCCTAAGAAGTCCTGAAGAAGGGAAAAAAGTATTAGAAATAATGCGAAGAAACGGTCTTGTTCAAGGCGAGAATAAGCTAGAGATTTATGTAATGTGCGAATTACCTACAAACGTGATATTGGCAGAAGAGTATTTGAAACTTTTTGACGGTTTTTCAATAGGCTCAAACGACCTTACACAGCTTACTTTGGGTGTCGATAGAGACGGCGAGCTTGTAAGTCACATATTTGATGAGCGAAATCCTGCAGTTCTTAAAATGCTCAAAATGGCGATAGAAGCGTGTAAAAAAGCCGATAAATATTGCGGCATATGCGGTCAAGCACCGAGTGATTATCCTGAAATAGCGGAGTTTTTGGTGAAAGAAGGAATCACTTCGATTTCCCTAAACCCAGATTCTGTTCTTAGTACTTGGGGTGATGTAATAAAAATCGAAAAAGAGATGGGGCGCTAAGCCCCCATCCTTTGGCTAAATTTATACGGTGACCTTAGGCTCGCCGAAAAGAAATCCTTGAGAGTGCTTGACTCCTAATCCTTTGAGCGTCTCGAATATCTCCTGCGTCTGCACATACTTTGCTACCACGTCTACTCCGATGCTTTCTCCGTATTTGACGATGTTTGCGACAATTTTTTGATTTATCGGATTCGTATGAAGACTTCCGATAAGTTTACCGTCGATCTTTAATCCGTCAATTTCCAACTCGATAAGTTTGCTAAAATTTGAATTCTCGCCCCCGAAGTCGTCAATTACTATTCGAAAGCCGATATTTTTAAGCAGGGCAAGCTCTTTGAGCCACTCTTTGCTATCCTGCACGGTAATGGTTTCTATGATTTCTAAAGATACGTTTTGCGGATTGATTCCGTATTTGTTGAGTTTTTGCTCCATAAATTTAACCAAATACCCCTCTTTCAGGTCATAGTCGGCAATGTTTATAGAAAAACGAAGCTCTTGTTGAGCGAAAAACGCAAAACTTTTATCGATTATTTGTCTCGTTATCGAAGAGAGTAGTCCGATATTTTTTGCAGGGAGAAGAAAGTCATACGGTAAAACTATTTTGCCGTTGTCATTGAGGCGTGCGAGACATTCGTATGAGGTTATCGAGCCGTCGCGATTATCTATTACGGGTTGAAAATGTGGAAAAAAGCCCTCATCGCAGATTCCTGTCTTGATTCGTGCGATACAGTTTATATTGTGCCTTTGTCGCTCTTGGTAGACGGAGCTTTTGTCGTAGAGATGGATTCTGTTTTTCCCGATTTCACGTATCTCGCGTACGGCTATGGTCGTATTTCTCAAGAGATCTTTATTGTACCCGTAGTCGATACCGATCGTAAAAGTTATTTGAATCTCGATAGTGTCTATTTCAATGTGATTTTCCATAAAGAATGCACGTATTTCCATAGCCACGTCTTCGGCTTGATTCTCAAAAGGAGCGAGTAATAATATCGCAAATTCATCCCCGCCGATTCTAAATAGTTTCCCGTTATCAGGAGTGAGTTTTTTAAAATTTTTTGCTACCTCTTTGAGTATTTCATCGCCGAAATCCACCCCGTAGCTATCATTAAAGATACTGAAATTATCGATATTAAAGAGTATCAAAGCTTTATAGATATTTTTAATAAGATACCCTTTTAGATGATTACGGTTGTAAATATCCAGTTGCTCATCTTTTATGAAATGCTCATACTCCTCTTTGGTTTTTTCTTTGATGACCTCTTCTAAATATTTTTCGTATGAAAGAAGTCTTTTGGATTCTTTAACTTGCTCTACCACTCTAGTGAGTTCATTCAAGAGTTTGGTTTCTTCAATGGGTTTTAGTATATAGCCGTTTGCTCCGCAAGAGAGGATTTTGGTAAGATAAGTCGCATCGCTATCCTCGATACACACGATTATATTCTGTCCGTTTTGAAACTCGCGAAGTTTACCTATGAGGTCATTAGTATCGTTTAAAATCGTTTGACCGCCGATAATGACGAGATCATGGTTGTTTTTCGTAAATCTCTCAAAAGCGTCATCGACGTCCGTAGCAACCTCTACAATGCCAAAATACTCTTCAAAATATTCCACCGTCTCGACGATTTCCAAGGCACTTTCGTTGGCATAAAGCAATGTGAGATCTCTACACATCGTTTTGAGTTTTTCTTTCTTTTGACTGATTGTTTCCATATCCTCTATCCTCAATTATTTATCGGTCGCTTCTTTGAGCTCGCGTAGTATTTCGAGCTGTCTTTTTGATATGTAGGTCAAAAGCTCTTTCTCGCTCTCTTGGGTCAAGATGGCAAAGACCATATTGTACACTCCTGCATAAAATTCTAGCTTTATTGCTCTGCATTTAAAAAGAAATCTCGTGTCAAATTCATCGCAAGTAAGATTCATTGAGAGGCGAACATCGCATCCTAGGATAATATCTTTTTTTGACGAAGCGGTTATTTTTATCGAGGAGAGAGAGATGTCTTGGAGCACCCCTTCTACTATTTCGCTCGCTGTCGCCATACTCACATAGACTTCACCTTTAGGTTCTACGCGTAAAAGCTTTCTTTGTGTCGGCGAATCGCCTTGATAGACGAAGTTATCAAGGAGCACTTTACCGTCGGCAAGCGAAACTTTCTTGACGTTTGCCAAAACGGGCATAGCGAGATACTCCGAGGAGAGAAAACACTCGGGGTTTATTTTTGCTGCATAGGCTTGGTATTTTTGCATTTTCACTTCCACGAGTTTTTCGACGACGTTTACATATGTGATGAGGCACTCTTTATGGATACTTAAGCCCTTGTAATAGACGTGCGTATCGATAGGTTTTTCTTTTTTTCTTGCAAGCATAAGCGATTCTATAATGGCATCGGAATCGATACTTTTTTCATTTGATTGTCGCTCTATAGCATCTTTTTTGATACAATTTTTCCCCGCTTTTTTTGCTTCGCTTAGACGTTTATCTACCCTTCTTAAAATATCTTGCGCCTCCTCTTTTGAGACGTACTCGGAGATTCCGAAGCTACAAGTGATCATAGAGTTATTCTCGAAAACCGATTTTTCGATACTTTCTCGAATATCTTCTGCCAATATCTCTGCTTGCTCAATTTGTGTGTCGGGAAGGAGAATGATAAATTGCGCTCCGTTCCATCGTGCCAAAATATCACACTCGCGCACTCGCTTTTTCACTATTTCGCACATTTGGATGATGATGTTGTCTCCAAAGAGGTGTCCGTATGCCTCATTGATGTTTTTTAGAGAGTCAATATCAAACGTAATCAGGCTAAAGGGGACATCGTATCGATTTGCCCTTTTTATTTCGGAATCCAAAAACGTATCAAAGCGCAATCTATTATAGACGCTCGTGAGGGTGTCTTTTGAGACTTTATCTTCGAGCTCTAGGAGATTCTCTTCCATCTTTGAGATATTTGAGAGTGAAATGACGACATCCCCCTCTTCTTCGAGTTTTTTGGCTTTTACT
The DNA here is from genome assembly GCA_964500775.1 of uncultured Campylobacterales bacterium. Lineage (GTDB taxonomy): Bacteria > Campylobacterota > Campylobacteria > Campylobacterales > CAZCQG01 > CAZCQG01. Next base: position 1,011 of record CAZCQG010000055.1, on the reverse strand, counting down.
AAAAATATATTTTTAGCGCCGTCTTTGTTTTTTATTGCAACTTTCACTTCCGAAGATTCGTTGTTCATCAGGTGCTCTAGCGCTATTTTTTTATCGATAGAGCTAAAATACCCTTTTTCGGTCAAAAACGCGTTTGTAATAAAAAAGCCCCCATCATACATTTCTCTTGTATTTTTGTAGCCGAAATATTCGAGTGCCGCTTTGTTTGTCAAGAGTATCGTCTCGTTTCGTATCAAAAACAAAAGATTCTCTTGGGTGTTGATGATCGATTCTATGCTGTTGTAATAGAATTGTTCTTTTTTGTAGAGCCTTATTGATTTTATCGCTTTGATAAGGGTCGAGGCGAAAAAATGGAGTTCGACGGGTTTGATGATATACGAAGCGACACCGATGTCTATGGCTTTGAGTAGCAGTTCTCTTTGCCCGTATGCGGTGGTGAGGATGATCTCTAGCTCTTTTTTCTTTTTGAGACATTTTTCGGAGAGTTGCAAGCCGTCAAATTTTGGCATTTTAATATCGGAGATAAGAATATCGATAGATTTTTCGTTTGCTTCAAATATCTCCAAAGCCTCCCCGCCGTCTTTAGCAAGATAGACTTTTTTAAAAAAACGGTTGAGGAAAATGGCAGTCTGTTCGCGTATTTCCGTATCGTCTTCGACATAGAGCACCGTTATACTTTTTCCGTAGGTTTTTAGGTCGTCATAAATACTCATAAAGCCAACCTTTAGCAATGCATTTTGTTTTATGTATAATCATAGTACGATTATCTTAAGGGCACCTCTAAAAGTCCTAAGGGGTCATAGCTTTCAAAGCTTTTTTGTAGACGAGGCGCACCGACGCAGGTTTACCGAGGTAAATCAAGGAGGTGCAACGAAGTATATGTGAGAGCTTTGAAAGCCCGAAGGGAAGGCAAATTCGGGGCGATCTTTTCCAAGATATTTCCTTGACTTATACCCGATAAGCCTGCGAAAATCTCTTGGAAAATCTCACTCTGACTTTGCCTTCTATGAC
>CAZCQG010000054.1:0-13435 GCA_964500775.1 uncultured Campylobacterales bacterium | reverse complement strand
CATCAGTCATTACATAAATAGCGGTATAATCTCGAAATTTTAAACAAGAGAGCTTTGATGCAAACGATAAAGATACTAAAACACGCCGCACAAAAACTAGAGAGCTATTTTTGTTGGGTGTATAGCAACGAAATAGCATCAAAGCTTGATGACGTAATTGACGGGAATCTAGTAAGGGTTGAGGCTCCTAGCGGAAAATTTCTCGGCATCGCGTACTGTAATAAAAAGAGCGTCATCACCTTGCGAATATTGAGTTTTAAAGACGAGACTATCGACTATCTTTTTTTCCGTAAAAGAATCCAAGAGGCGTTTTCCAAACGCGCCCCGCTTCAAAAACAGACAAACGCCTACAGAGTGATACACTCCGAAGCAGATTTTCTCCCCGGTCTTATCGTAGATTCCTATGCAAACTATTTGGCGATACAAATAAATACCGCGGGGATGGAGCGCTATAGAGGAGAGATATTGCGTGCACTCCAAGAGGTGTGTGCTCCGCAAGGAATCTACGATAAATCGGATGCCAAGGTGCGTCAAAAAGAGGGGATTTTGAGCGAAAACGGCGTAATCTACGGCGAGATTCCTCACGAAATAGAGATAGAAGAAAATGGGGTTCGATTCCTCGTAAATTTGTTTGAGAGTCAAAAAACGGGCTTTTATCTCGATCAACGCAAAAATAGAGAGATCGTCTCGCGCTACGTAAAAGCAGGCGATACTATGCTAGACATTTTTTGCAATGCCGGAGGATTTGGGCTGCATGCGCTCAAAAACAGAGCATCGGTAGAGTTTATCGATGTCTCGGAAAGCGCGCTCGCCCAAGTAGAAAAAAATATCGGGCTAAACGCCCTGCCCCAAAGTAGCATCATCAAATACGACGCGTTTAAATTTCTCACCGAAGCGCTAGAAAAAGATGCCCGCTACAATATGATAGTGCTCGATCCTCCACCCTTTGCAAAAACAAAGAGAGAGAGCAGAGGGGCGCTGAAAGGGTTTAGATTCTTAGTCTCAAGCGCGCTGAAACTTCTTTGCGATGACGGCTATGTAGCGCTATTTTCGTGTTCGCACCACATCGGATTAAACGAACTCCTCCAAAATGCGCTAGAAGCCTCCAAAGATGCAAATTGCGCTCTAGAGATAGTCGAGAGGATGCACGCCGATAGCGACCATCCGTATGTTCTCAATCTCCCCGCTTCCGATTATCTAAGCGGGCTGTTGGTGAAAAAAATCGCCCTTTAGACTTTTTTTACAAACTCGGATTTGAGCTGCATAGCTCCGAATCCATCGATCTTACAGTCGATATTATGATCGCCCTCGTAAACCAGTCTGATGTTTTTTACTTTCGTCCCTACCTTGATGCTCGAAGAAGCTCCTTTGACTTTGAGGTCTTTTATCACCGTCACGGTATCGCCGTCTTGGAGTATATTGCCGTTTGCATCTTTGATGACGTTTGATTCTTCTGCGCTAGAGAGAGATTCTTTGCTCCATTCGTGTGCGCATTCCGGACAGACGTACATAGCGCCGTCTTCATAGGTGTATTCTGAGCCGCATTGCGGGCATTTTGGGAGTGATTCCATAGTTGTCCTTGTAGAAATTTTTGAGAATAGTAGCGAAAAATTACTGCTATAATCTTCGAGCTAATTTTCAGGTCACAAAATACCTGCCGACGGAGCGCCTATGTGTAATGATAATTGCGGAGCATGTTGTATCGCTCCATCCATCTCTTCGCCCCTCCCGAATATGCCGCATGGTAAAAAAGGGGGCGAGCGCTGCGTAAACCTCGATGCGAATCTCCGCTGCAAAGTCTATGAAGAGCGTCCGCCCGTTTGTCGCAATTTCAAGTTCGATAAGGAGTATTGCGGGGCAAACCATCACGAGGCATTGCAGTCTCTAAGCACGCTAGAGAGGCTCACGTCGCATACTTATTAGCTCAAGTTTCCCCGGGGAAACTTTTATTTTTTCAATGACTTCAGGTAGCTTGTCAGCTCTTCAAAACCTTTTGGGTATTTCATCTGCACGATCTCGTTTTCTTTGCTGATGAGCGATACCGTCCATTTATTTTCTTTGTAATCGTATGCTATATCGGTGATCTTACAATACTTTGCCGAAGATGCATTTTGTGACACATCGATTTCGCAACCGATAAAATGGAGCATACCTTTTCGCTGCGCTTCTATGTTTTCTCTAAAAATCTCAATTTCCGTCTTCTCTTTTTTAATAAATTGCAATCCGGTGATTTTAGGGAGGCGTTTGTAGCTTTCTAGCTCGTCCTGATAGATAGGCAAGATTCCCGAATAAAGTATGTACCCTACCCTAAAGCCCAATTTATTTGACAACTCTTCGACCGCCGGATTTACCACGCGTTTGATTAGATCGGTGATTTTTGTGTATTTACTCTCTTCGATGTCAAGTGCTTTTTTAAACTCGCCGATGGTCCACTTTGGAAAGTTTGCCAATTTTTTATAATCCTCAAGAATCTCAAATATCGACACGGAGTGCTTGCTCGTGAGCAGCTCCACACACCCTAGATCGAGGGTAAAATACATTTTTGGTTGGCGCAACGCATTGATGATTTGGTGAGGGAACGACACCACGACCATATCTTTTTCTACATCCGCACCCGCGACCATCGCAAACACCCCCCATTTCTCTTCGGGATGCTTGTGAAGGACGTTGTACTCTACTTGGATACTATTGAGTTTTTTAATATTCTCTTTGAGCAATTGTATATTGCGGCTTCTATACCCTATGATACGCTTAATATCCGAAAGGGGGATCTTAATCCCGCGTGTCACGTCGACATCGGTGTTGATGGCTTGCTTGCCGAAATATAAAAACGCGTTGAAAAGTTTCTTCTGTATGAGCGTAAGCTCTCCTGACGCATACACGGCAGTAAGCGAACTCTCTTTTTGGATGATAATCGGTTTAGCGGCTCTTTTTTTTGTCTCTTTGTCGACAGATTTGTGCAAGTTTATAGATTCATAGGTCTTCCACTCCTTGCCGTAAGTCTCTGTTCGTTCTGCAGCAGTCATATCGTATCCCCTCCACTGTTTTTTTGCACATATTTGTCGAGTAAGCGCTCATTTCGTCGAATCCTTGCACATATTTGTCGAAAACACCCGACGACTATCGACAAAAATATGCACTTACAAACAAAACTATAAAATCCATCCAAGCAAGAAACACTCCAAAATGAGATTTTTTGCACATTATTGTCGAAATTCCTACTCAATTTGTCGAAAACACCCTCTTGGAGGCAACTCTTGTCGACTAATTTGTGCATTTTTTATCTATTTCTCATAAAAGTTCCGCATTGCACGACTATTTTGCACATATTTGTCGACTTATATACCGTCGTAGTCTCTATTTTGCACAAATACGTCCCATTTCGTATCATATTTGTCACTCAAAAGCTCATTTTGTCGACAGTGCGCCTATTTTTGTCGAAAATATGCACTATTTTGTCGAAAATAAAACCGTACATACGCCTAAATAAGGGAATTTCAAAGAGCCTAAAATAGTAAAGCATTTAAAATATAAAAAAAATTAGAATCTTTAAATACTTTTTCTCTCTTTTCTCTTTTACTTTTTTTATACTATTGCAATGTTTTTTAATAAAGTGTAAAATATGTCGATATTGTATAGATATTCATTTAAAAAGGAAATTAATGGCATCGTCGGAAGATTTTCAAGTACTTAATATTAGCGATGCGGCAAAAAAAGCCGGTATTTCAAGACCTACATATACCAAAATGGTCGAAAACGGCGAAGTAAAATCATTTCGCTTTGAGGGAGGAAAGCAAGATAAGATTTTTATCCCCTCCCCTCTTGCGCTGCCTATAAAAAAGGGGGATTACGGTTCGGTAATATCATTCTCGAATATAAAAGGGGGAGTGGGCAAAACAACTATATCTACGAATTTTGCCTATTTTCTTTCGTTTTTGGGAGCAAAGGTTTTATTTATTGATTTTGATGCACAAGCAAATGCGACATCACTCTTTTTTACGGAACAAGAGCTCTCCTCCCCTACCCTTGTCGATATTTTCTCCCCTTTACTTCTCGGGGACGGCATCTCGGAAAAAACACTCGAACAAGCGATAATCACTATGGAGTATACCCATACGAGTTTTGATGTTATCCCTTCGCAATTAAAACTCTCCAAAGTCATAGAAAAGCTCTCGGGTGAGCCGGGCGGTCATAAAGCACTCTTAAAACTCATCGAAGTCGTGAGAGATAAATACGATTTTATCGTCATCGATACTCCGCCAAACCCCGGTATGTCGCTCTATATGTCTATAACCGCGGCAGATGATATAGTGATTGTCACCGATGCCGAAGGCTTTGCCGTTTCCGGTCTTGAGACGCTTATTGAGGAGGTCGAATTTGCAAAAAGGGAATTTAATATAATAAAAAATATCGATGCTATTATTATCAATAAAGTGAAGAATCTGCAAATCCATAGTATGTTTATGCGAACGATACTCGACATAAGTGAAAAATATGCGGTCAATAAAACATTTCAAATCCCCGATCTCGTGATTCCCAAAGAATCACAACTCATCGGTGCGATGCTCGGAGAGATCAGAAATGAATTTATGACGGGAATGCGCTCTACAAGGGCAATTTTAGAATACGCAATAGAAAAATTTCAATCAAATAGATAATCAAAGAAAAGAAGGAGCAAGGGTGGCATTAGGTAAAAAAGCACTCGAACAAGCGATGAATGATAGAAGTAAAAAGGGGGGAGGGCAGGGGATTATAGGAAATTCGATAAAAAACGTAGTCGAGATTCCTATAGAGAGCATCTCTCCCAATCCATATCAGCCGAGGATAGATTTTGACGAAGATGAACTCCAAGAGCTCGCAAAATCGATAGATGAAAACGGCTTGCTAGAGCCTATTTTGCTCAATAGAATAGGGGATGAACGCTACCAGATTATCGCCGGCGAGAGGAGATGGAGGGCGCATAAACTTCTTGAGAAAAAGATGATTCAAGCCATAGTGTACGGGCATAATCTCACACAAGAAAAAATGTACATCCTCTCACTGACCGAGAACATCGATAGACAAAATTTGCACCCGATAGAGGTCGCCATCGCGTTAAAAAACGGTTTGACGACAAAGCAATTTGCAAATCAAAAAGAGATCACCGAGTTTCTAGAGATGTCAAAAAGTACGATTAGTAAGTATATTTCCCTCTGCAACCTCGGAGAAAATGTGATAAAAGGGGCGATTGAAAAAGGGTATAAAGTGCTCAATGTCCTCTCGGAGCTTTCAAAGATCAAAGATACGGAGAGACAATCAGAGATATTTGAAGAGATTCTATCAAACGGTCTCTCTAGAGAAGCGGCGATAGAGCGGATAAAATCTCTAGAAAAAACAAAAGTTTCCCCGGGGAAACTCAAAGCAGAAGAGCCTTATAAAGGGGTTTGGGGGCTAATTCGGAGGACTAAAAACAAAGAAGTAGTAACGATCAAACCTAGTAAATTAAACGATGCGCAAAAAGCGGCTTATAACACATTTCTAGAAACATTGCGTACGTAGATTAGTAGGTCAAAAACAGTACCATCGGATCGCCGTCTATCTCTAGCTCTATTTGGACACCGTTTTTATCCTCCAAAAATGTGGCGAGTTTTTGGAGGGAATCAAAGGTTTTTGGGATGGCAATGGTGATATGTTGGTCCTTCTCGGCTAAAAGTGCTTTGCTTTTACCGCCGATAATGTTGGCAAATTCGCTCGCGACATCGAGTAATTCTTCAAAGCTACAACTATCATCCCCCAAAAGCATTTCTGCCAATTTTCTCGCGATCTGCTCATTAAAAATCACGATAAGATTTCCGCTTATCTCCCCTTCAAAACTTATCGCCGCAGCGACTAGTCTATCTTTGTGATCGACGATGCATGGGCTTAGCTTGTGGGATCTTTTCGTCGCTTTTAATCCGGTGAGCGATTCGAAAGTCTCTAGCGCGGCATCGACCAAGAAGGGGAGGGCGGCAACGTGTTTTTTTGTAAGCCCTTTGGATGCGACGTTTGCTTTACGGTATTTATTGAGATTATAGTCACTCCAAATCGAAGCGATATTTTCGTAGAGTAAAATACCCGCTTTTTCTAGCTTTGCTTGGATGATTTTGGGGAGAAACTTTTTATCGAGGTTTGCGAGTATTATCACTCCGTCGACCTTGACAGAGAGTAAAGAGAGCGAGATAAAAAAGTCAAATATAGACGGATTTACGCTCGTGACGCTTTTAGTGTCGAATACAAAAAGCTTGAATCCATCCGCCAATCTCCTTTGGAACGCAGAAAAATTGAAATTGAGTTGGAGTTTTTTGTCGAGTTTTTTTTGCAGCTCGTAGACGACCGCACCGTTTTGTATTGATGTAGGTATAAAGTTATTGAGAATATCCATATAGATGTTGGTGATTAAAATACTCTCATGCCCTTTGTGGCTTTTCTTGTTCTCGAAATCCTCTTTAGAGTTTGCGGCGATGACCGAGTAGCCTTTGGATTTCAATTCACCGCTCACTAGCTCGGTGAGCATTTTATTTTCGTCCCAAAGTATTACGTCTGTGTATCTGTGGTGTTTTTTCGAATCCAAAAGCACTTTTGCGACTTCAAAATTTTTATACAACCCCACGCTAGTTTCGGCAAGCTGCGGCTTGAGTATCTTAAAGAGTCTCTCGTCATAGTCGATGAAGCCCGTTTCTACTTCCAGTACGTCTTGGAGAATAGCAAGAGCATCCGCGATAGCGACGACACCGCCAAGATCATAGCTCTCGACGTTTGCCATAGAAAACAACACCGCCTTTACGTCTAGGTTTTTTAGTGTCGTAGCGCTACTGCTTAGTTGCGCACCGAGTTTTTTTCCTTGGGCTTCGTCGAGATTCGTATCGGGCTTGAATACCGCCAATTTATCTTTGAGTTCGGGCTTCATAGTTTCCTTGATGAATGGTTCTGTTTGATTATCTAAAAGTATAGCAATTTAATAGTAAAACCGCTCCAAGCCCGTGCCCTCTTCCTCTTTGAGGAGACGATGGACATTATTGAAGACCCTTGTCGTCCCATCTCTCCCTTTTAAAAAACTCTGCTCCTTGACTATGAGATAGTACCCTTTGTTGAGCTCTACCGCGCGCTGTAATGAAGGGAGTAAAAGGGTGCTAATATCTTTTTTTACAGATGCGGCTTTTCTCAAATCCAAGCTACCGTTTTTATCGAAAAAGCGCTCGATTATCTCCCTGTTTTCCCTAAACTCGTCTCCCGCACCGCATTTTTGGAGATAGGTCACATATTCGCTACCCGTCGGTGTCTCCATATCTGTGATATTTTGCAACCCTTTTTGGGAGAAGTGGAGCCAGCGCTCTTTTTCTACGATTCTAGGGAAGGCAAACGTATTGTCGGTCGTCGCCCCTAGGTTGGAGTGGCAACCCATACAAAAAATATGCTCTTCGTAGCTTTGCGGGCGCAAATCACCGTTTGCATCTTCTATGTATCCTTGGTATACCCAGCCGCTCCGATTTTGGATTCCCCGTTCGGCATCGCCGAGATAGACTTCGGGATTGTCGGGGTCGATGGCTTTTTCTTTGATGGCGGCGTATGCGTTATTACGAAGCGTGGCATAATCGACCCAATACCCTTTTTTCGCGTAACGTACCTCTTTGATTCTTTTTGAAAGGCGCACCTCTCCCGCGGCGGTGTCTAAATAGCGCACGGTATGCAAGAACTCCGTCCCCTCGGGATAAAGACCTTGTGCCAAATGGAGATTCCCTTCTTTTTGTAGCACCCCCGCTTTGCCGTAATAATAGAGCTGTTTCCCTTCGCGAGGATTCCAAAGTTTCGCCCGCTTTATCCCTTGGATGAGTTCGCTTAAGAGTTCGAGGTTTTGTTTATATATTTCAATGTCGAATCTTCCCTGTGAATCTTGCATAAAAGGGGAGGGGAGGCGGATGAGTACATCATCGCTACTGCCGTTGGTCGGGAAAAACGTCCCTAAAAACGGGCGATACCGAAACGCTCTCCACCCACTATATCCTCCGTCGGCATCTCTATCAAACCCTTGGGAATCAAATGCGAAATTGCAATCGGGGATATAGCCGCCCCATTTGCCATCCCCGTTCACGTCCCACTCTTTGGGGAGGGCACGGAGTTTAGGAGCTAGCGGCGTATAGTTGTCTTTCGTGACGTAGTCGGAGATAAACGCATCGCTTATTTCCCGTACCGCCTTGCTTCTATCGACAAAAAGATTGCTCCAATGATTTTCCAATGCCTCTTGCGGAAAGGCGTAGCTCTCTTGCAGTGCGCTATCGTCGATGTAGTTGGGTGCTTTCCCTTTCGTGTGACAAGAGTAGCAAGGGTTATATTTACCCTCTGTTTTAGTGTAGCATTGGGGCGGGATATTGGGGAAAGGGTTGGAGAGCTTCGTGTCGGATATATCCCCGAATGCGGCGCAAAACGCCGCACCCAGCAATAAATATCTACCCATTATTTGCTAAAAACAGGAAACGGTCCGACAACACCGATCCATGATTCTAGGTCTTGCGGGCTTTGTTGCTTCTCTTTGTCCGATTCTCCGAACGGGTGTTGGACTACCGTCGTTAGATAGCCGCTACCGCCGATATTTGGATACCAAAACGGAGATGTAGATTCTGAGCCGTAAGGGGTGGAGAGTATTCTCGTAAGGGCTTTTTTTTCAACGTCATACGCCCAAATAAAATCATTTTGATGGAGTCCCGTATCTTCGCCTATGATAAGAATGTCGCTATTTTCTATAAATGTGAGGTTATCGGGCTCGGCGATAGTGTTGATGTCGCATTTGTTCGCTTCAAAATCGCTCCCCTTCGGATAGCTTCTAGGGGTACCCATTATCTCACCCGCCATCGCATCCACCGCATATTCGCTCGGTATCGCCGCCCCTTTGTCGTCTTGCATTGCTCTGCCCAATGTGAGTTTGTACACGCCGCCGCAAGGATTGTGCGGGATTCTTATGTCGTTTGCTCCGCCGACGTCGTATTTATTGTTTGCTTTGCCGCTTTTCATAGCATCTTCCATGCCGTATTGGATTCTGCTCATCGCCATATACAGCTCCCCTTTTTTCGGGTTGAACGTGATTCCCTCTTCTTTTCTAAACTCCGTTGTTGCTCCCTTGAGTGCGGCGAATCTTCTCGTTTCTAGCCTGCTTGCCACCATTGCCATACCCGTGTTTACGCGCAAACACTCATGCCCCCACGAGGTGTTTATAGAGCCAAAGCCGCTTGGGCACGATCCCTCTTTGGGTTTTGCGCTTGTGAAAATATCTTCAAATCGCACTTTTTTGCTTACGATATTTTTAATATCGCTATCTTTAGCATTTCCGAGGTTTATCCATGAGATTGAGAACACGCCGCCGTTGTTCTCGTCTTTTTGAGTGAGTTTTGCGGCATAGAGCGTCCCTTCGCTTAGATTCCCCGCCTCTTTGGCTATAAACATATAAAACCCGCCGTTGGTGCCGTCGTCACTCAAATATACGGTTTTTTCATCCGGCATTACGTATGCTAGCTCGTGGGCAAATCTCCCCATTGAAAAGTGTTTTTTATATTCGGTATTTCCCTCTTTGTCGAGTATTTTTACTTCGGGTGTCCACCCGTAAAAATAGGGGTTGGAATCTTTGATACCGTTTTTGAAGAATAAGGCGGTGTTGTTATAGTAGCCGTCTTCGTCGTCTATTTTGTTATTTGCATCGATAAGTGCGGCATCGGGCTCGTACTCTTCGCTTCCCAAATGGCTCCCCCACGGCGTTTTCATACCTGCGCAATGGATAAATCCTCCAAAATCCGCAGCTTGAGAGATGTGGGAGGTCGCTACTGCTTTGAGCGCGCCGTTTGGCTCTTTGTCTAGTTTTGTGATATACATCGCTCCGGGTGCGCACTCAAATTGGGTGATAGCAAAGAGATTCCCCTCTTTTTCATGCAAGGTCGTATGATCGGGACCCGAGCCGCCGATAGAGGTTTTGCAAATAAAAGCGCCGCCGTCTTCAGCGACGATGACATTTCCCTCCTCATCTTTGAGCGCACCGAAGATCTCGGTGAGCTTTCCATCCAAGCTAGGAAGCTTCTCTCCCGTCCTTATGATAGGATGAAATGCGATCGGATACCCCTTTCCGTCAATCGTTACGCTTTGAGATGCGAGGATGCTTCTCCTTCCCTCTTCGCTTATGGGGGCATTCACCGGCTCAAAATACATTGTGTGATTCGATTTATTTTGCGGTGCGGGATTTGTCGTCGCGCAGCCGCCGAGAATCGCCGCCGCGATGCTAGATAACGTCAATATTTTTTTGAAAGCCATAGGTACTCCTAATATTTATTATTTTTAAGTCGTTGATTGTAAATCTTTATTGTGACGCGAGGGATACAAAAAATAGAGCCGTCTTTTTAAGGTGGCGAGTACTAGCATTGCTAGATGAATTATAAAAGCGTCAAAATCATCTTCCTAAGCTACATAGCCGTGATACTCGTCGGCTCGTTTTTGCTTATGGGCAAGGCTTTTACCGTGGGTAATATCGATTTCATCGATGCTCTCTTTACCTCCACGTCCGCCACTTGCGTTACGGGACTTATCGTAAAAAATACGGAATACGATTTCACCCTTTACGGTCAGGTAGTTATCGCTCTTCTTATCCAAATAGGGGGGTTTGGATATATGTCGCTAGTCACCTTGCTAGCGGTAGTGATCGGGAAAAAGCTCCATTTTGAGAGTCGACTGCTCATAAAAGAGAATTTCGATTATCCGACGGTTGCGGGGGTTTTTAGGTTTTTAAAAAGAGTATTTTTATTCGTCTTCGTTATTGAGTTATTCGGCGCGGGGGTTTTAAGCGTACGGTTCGCGATGGATATGCCCCTTTTTGACGCCTTTTGGGCGGGAATCTTTCACTCCGTTTCTGCGTTTAACAATGCGGGATTCTCGATATTCCAAGAGGGACTAAGCGGGTATCGGGGCGATTTGGTCGTTAATTTGACGATATGCACTCTCGTTATTTTGGGCGGTTTGGGATTCTTTGTCCTAATAGAGTTGAAAAACTATAAAAAGATGCTCGTAAAAAGGCTTTCGACGCATACCAAAATAGTTCTCGTCGGAACCTTGTTTCTCTTGTTCTTTGGGATGTTGACCGTCCTTTCGTTTGAGTGGAGCAATCCCAAAACCCTCGGTGAACTCGGTATTTACGAAAAAGCACTTGCGTCGTTTTTTGCTTCGGTGAACTACCGCACATCAGGATTTAACACCATCGACATCGGAGGGATGAAAGACACCACCCTCTTTTTCTCTACACTTTTTATGATAGTCGGGGGCGCACCCGGAAGTACGGCGGGTGGCTTGAAGGTCACTACCGTGTTTGTTTTGCTCTTTGCGGCATACTATTCGGTAAAAAATAGCGGAGAGCCGATTATTTTCGGGCGTCGGATTCCTAACGATACGATTCTAAAGGCACTTAGTATTTTAGTTTTCTCGACCTTTTATGTTTGGATCTCACTCGTGATTATCTCCGAGATAGAGAATGTACCGTTTTTAAAGATACTCTTTGAGGTGGTTTCGGCGTTTGCTACCGTGGGGCTATCCACGGGGGACGGCGGATTGCTTAGCGCATCTGCGCTCTTTAGTAGCGCGAGCAAGATAGTCATTATATTGCTTATGTTTGTCGGGAGGGTGGGGGTGTTGGCGTTTACTTTGGTGGCACTAGGGAAAAGTAGCCATAGAAAAATAAAATATCCTGAAGGGAAGATACTATTATGAATTATGCCGTTATCGGATTGGGACACTTTGGATTCCATATCGCAAAGGGACTAGTGGAGCAGGGCAATAGCGTAGTGGCGTGCGACGCGAGCGAAGAGCGGATAAAAGAGATAAGCGCTTACATAGAAAACGCCTATATCTTAAACTCTACCGATGTGCATGCCCTCAAAGAGGCGGGAATCGTGGAGTTTGACGTGGTGATCGTCTCTTTGGGAAACGACATAGAATCAAGTATCTTAACGGTGATGGCATTGCGGGACTTGGGTAATAAGACCATCGTCGCCAAAGCCAAAAACGCTATCCATGGCGAAGTGCTCGCGAAAATCGGAGCAAACAAGATAGTCTATCCTGAGCGCGAGATGGCAAAAAAAGTGGTCAAAGACATCTCACGAAGTGTCATCTTGGACGTAATTGACATCAGCAACACTTTCAAAGGGGTGAAGTTTCTCGCCCCGAAAAGTATGTGGAATAAGACCCTCAAAGAGTTGAATTTCGAGAAGTACAACATCAAACCCTCCGCACTCAAAATCGACAACAAATGGACGATAGATACCGAATCTAAGACCATCAAAGAAGAGACCCTTATTTTTTGTTCGGGGAGCAAAAGCGACATTGAAAAATTTATATTCGACATATTGGGGTAGGGGAGATGGTCGTTATATTCCCCAAAGGGGGTTTTTCAAATTTCCTTGAGCAAAAAAATCTCCGTCGCGGAGACAAGCGGCAAGGATACTTGGAGCACGAAGACTATATTGCCAACGCCTTGCAAGCGATGGAGAATGAAAGGGCGCTGTTAGAATTACTCGAATTTTACAAGCTTGAGAAGGAGAGTATCTCTTTTGTCATCAAAGAAGAATCAAGCGATGCTTTTTACTATCTGCGCTTTGTCGAAGATTCGGCTATATCGGTGATTTTTGGCAAAGATGCTTTAGAGGTTTTGGAGATTCTTATCGATCCGAAAAAAACGCTCCCGCAAAATAAAGACGGGGGTGAAGAATCAAGAGTGTATCTAAAAATCATCGCCGAACTTACATCAAACCTCCGCATCAAGCCTTCCATACAAAAGATGATCGAAGAGAGCAAAGAGAGCGACATCTACTTTATCGATACCTACGAAGCGGAGCGTCGCCATGTGTACCACACGCTAGGATTGTGGCAAAAAGCCTTGCAGGCTATCGACCCTAAAATCTCGTATTTTGTTTTTAACAATAAAAGCTCCTATTTTATGGTGCAGTACAAGCATGAAGGGGAGATGCCGCAAAAGCCGCAAGCAAAAGATAGGAAAGAGGATTTTAAAAATATCGAAAGTCGCATAAGTATCGAATCGGAAAAAGAAAAAACGCTCTACATCCTCTATAAATACGGGATAGCGCAATACATCATCGAGATAAAAGATATGCAAAGCGATGTATATAAACAAGAAGCTATAGGAATCATTTGTAATATTTTGTTGAACGCGTTAAATTATTAACCGATGTTACGCGCACTAGCACCACTAAGTCAAGTCAAACTCTAGTCCCGGTTATCCACGATGGGAACCCCAAAACTAAAGTTTTGACCCATCGGGATAAAGGGCATCGTTTGACTTGACTTCAGGGGTTAAGTGCGAAACTGCTTGAATCTCCCGCTAGCGGGTAGCTTTAGGGGGTTGCAAGGGTGAAAAGCGTATACAAAAAGCCAACTG
>CAZCQG010000053.1:0-13656 GCA_964500775.1 uncultured Campylobacterales bacterium | reverse complement strand
TTACTACACCTAGCCGCTCTCCGGCTATTTCGTAGGTGTTCACTCCGATTCCCGGGATTCCTTCGGGATAGTTATAGGGACGCAAGATTCTCGATTTTTCTTCCAAAAGCGGTAGAATCTCTTTCTTGTCCCACGTGTGATTCCCACCCGTCAACACATCTATTCCACTACTAAAAAGCTCGCTAGCGTTTTTAGGAATCAATCCAAATCCGTGACTCGCATTTTCTCCGTTTGCAATGACAAAATCTAAACCGTAAGATTCTCGGATCGAAAGCAACTCGCTTCTGACGATCTCCCGCCCCGGTTTGCCGATAATATCCCCTATGAAACCTATTTTCACCCTACTTCCTTAAAAAAGAGAGGACGCACTCAAGAATGTCGTCATCGTCTTTGGATTTTGATTTGAGCGTCTCTTTTTTTCCGTCTTCGAAAAAGACGGTAACGTTCTCTTTGTAGTTCGAGATATTTTTTATCCCCTTCGCCGAAGCGAGTATTTTTATGATGATAAGCGAGAGAAATTTCAAACTTGTTGCATCGGGTTTGCCGAAACGCTGCGTGATCTCATCCTCGATACCGTACACTTCGCTTGCGCTTTCGCACTTGCTTAGCCGCCTATACAGCTCTAGTCGCACCCGCTCGCTAGTGATAAGTTCCGGTGAGAGATAGGCGGTTATCGAGAGTTTTATGTCTACCTCTTTCCCTTTTTGAATCACCTGTCCGCTAAGCAAACTAAGCGCATCTTCGAGCATTTTAAGATACAGAGAATAACCGATATTTTTTATATGACCGCTTTGCGCCTCACCGAGGAGATTCCCCCCGCCGCGAATCTCAAGATCGTGAAACGCCAATACCGACCCGCTACCGAGAGCCGAATTGTTTTCTAGAGCGATAAGTCTTCGTTTGGCATCCTCGGTGATACTCTCTTTCTCTTTTACGAGAAAGTAGCAAAATCCCTCCTTGCTCCCGCGCCCTACTCTCCCTCGCAATTGATGCAAATCGGCGATACCGAATCTATCGCTAGAATCGATAAGAATCGTATTGGCATTGGGGAGGTGAATACCCGATTCTACGATGGATGTTGAGAGCATAAGATTATATTTTCCCTCACCGAAATGGAGCATAATCTCCTCACTCTCCTCGCTATCGACTTGAGAGTGTAGTACCGCAATATTTAGTGTCGGCAACATTCGGAGTAGCTCTTTTTTCTTCTGCTCGATCGTAGCGATGTTATTATGGATATAAAAAATTTGCCCACCGCGACGAAGCTCTCTATTTACTGCCTCTTTTACTAGCGATTCACTATACTCTTTTACAAATGTCCGCACCGGTTCGCGCTCTTTTGGCGGGGTCATAATCGCACTTAATCCTTTTATCTTGGAGAGCGCCATATTGAGCGTACGGGGAATCGGCGTGGCGGACATAGAGAGGAGATGGATGTCTTCGCGCAGTTCTTTGATCTTCTCTTTTTGTTTTACGCCGAATTTATGCTCCTCATCCACGATAGCAAGGGCGAGTTTGTCGGATTTTACCCCAAGGAGCGAATGTGTACCGACGATCACGTCTATTTTTCCCTCTTCAAATCCTTGTAAAATCGCTTTTTTATCCTTCGCACTTACGAAGCGATCAATTCTTGCGACTTTGATGTCATAACTATCGAGTCTACTTTTAAGCGTCCTATAGTGCTGATAGGACAAGAGTGTCGTCGGAGAGATAAATAGGGCTTGAAAACCGTTTAAAACACTTACGAAAATTGCATTGAGTGCCACTTCGGTTTTTCCAAATCCCACATCTCCGCTGATGAGTCTATCCATCACGCATCCTGATTTGATGTCGCTAAACAGCTCTTCGATCGCTTTTTGCTGATCATCGGTATATTCAAACCCGCTCTCTTGTTGGAATCTCGCGATTATCGGTAGCGAGGTATCTATCACTTTCCCTTTGCTAAGTTCCCTTTTTGCAGCGAGTTTGATGATGTCGCTTGCGATCTCTAGAAGTTTTTCGCGCACCTTCTCTTTGAGTCTCGCAAAACTACCTTTGCCTAGTCTATCAAGAACGGGTAAAGTCCCGCTATCGGCAATATATCGATCTATGACATCGAGATTTTCAACGGGCAAAAGTAGCTTATCTTCCCCTTGGTATTTGAGCGAAACGAAATCCCGCATAGAGCCTAGCACGCTTGCTTGCACGATTCCTTCAAAGATTCCGATACCGTAGTCTTGGTGCACGACATAATCACTTGGTTTTAGCTCATCAAGTATTATCGAAGCGCGCTTTTGTTTTTTTGCCGCTACCTCTTTGTTGAGCGAAAGGATAATCTCCTCTTTGCCGATGATATTGACAATCTCGGGCGAAGTGATATGGGTATACCCTCCAAGACCGTAGATTTCGTGTTGCTTGAGGAGTGCTTCGTTTATCGAGAGTATACGAATCTTTTTATCTCTGTGTAATTCGACGAGGGATTTTATGTCTTTTGGGGTGATGTCAAAATAGCTTTGCGATTCTTCAATTTGGATAAAATCATCTAGATTAAAAAGGTCGGTCTGCAAAAAATCGGAAATCTCTAAATACTCCTCTTTCGCCCTCTTGGAGTAAAAAAGTTTTCCCGTGATTTTTTCAAAATATTGTCGCAGCAACCAATAACCGACGGACTGTACGTCTTTTTCGAGCAAATCAAAATTAGCGTTTTTTACCCCGTCTTCTAAATCGATGCGCCCTTTAGAATCGAGTGAAAACAAAGAAGAGTAAATCTCTACGCTTTCAATCTCTTTTGGGTCTGATTTTTGTGTGATAGGGTCGAAGAATCTAATACTCTCGACATCCTCGTCAAAAAATGAAATACGTACGGGGAGTTCGTAGTTTTTTGAATAGATGTCAATAATATCGCCTCGGATTGAGACTTCACCCCGCACCTCTACGACATCGACAAAGGTATATCCCCAGTTATAGAGTTTCTCTTTTAGTGTATTTAAATCTATCTTGTCGGCAAAAGCTATGGTAAAAGTGTCGAAAAATTCTCTTTTAGGAATCCCGTGCTGCAATGTACGCACGGGAGCGATAAGTAATTTCTTTTTTGATTTTGAGAGGAGGTATTCTTGAAAGCAGAGGGTTAACTCAAAGAGTTCATCCTGATAGCTCCTAAGGTCATCCCCGATATTTGCGCGAAAATCGGGCAATACAAAGGTGTCATATCCTAGGAATCTCGCGACATACGCACTTCTTTTAGACTCTTTAGAATCGGCAAATGCTAAAATCTCCGTTTCCGGAGATTTTATTAAATGGCTATATACTTGGCTTTGAATCAACTTTTGTAGCTACGCTCTCTTTATTTCCGGAGTTTTCATTCTTTATCTTGCTCTCGCCTATGAAGTATCCTTTGCGCTCTATCACAAGCTCTCTGCTAATGATCTTACCGTCGATTCTACCTTGCGGCAATATTTCTACCGTATCGCAATCACACATCCCCGTAAATTTCCCGCTTACGATGAGTTTTTTAGCATACACTTCGCCGCTCACCACTCCGCTTTTGCCGATAGTGATGACGTTCGTAGAGCGTGTCACCCCTTCAAATTCACCGTCAATATGTAGCGTGCAACTTATATTTATCTCGCCGTTAATTTTGGTCCCGGCTGCGATAATAGTGGCGCCTGTACTTCCATTATCCTGTTTACTGCCGCTAGTAATGAATCCCATTGTACTTTATTCTCCTTTTCAAATATATTGCCGAAATTCTTCATATCCCAATAGATAAAATTATACGGATTCAAAGCTTGACCGATGTATCGCACTTCGTAATGCAAATGCGGTCCGTTACTCAATCCGCTATCGCCGGAGTAGGCAACTACGTCTCCTTTTTTTACGAAATCACCCGGTTTAACGGGAGAGCCTTTGAGGTGTCCGTATATCGTTTTAAAACCGAAGGCGTGCGTAATTTTTAAGATATTGCCGTATCCCGAATTATACCCCGAGCGCACATAATCGACCACTCCGTCAGCAGGTGCGTAAATAGGCGTACCCATCGAAGCGCGCAGATCAATACCCGAGTGAAATTCGTTGCGATTAAGAATCGGATGATTCCTCGTACCAAAAGGCGAAGTCACTACTGTCACATCTAGAGGCGAGCCGCTTGGGATAAGCTGGTGCATCACTTTTTTATGCGCACCGGTGACTTTTGCCATATCGATTCGCTCTATCAAAGTGAGATTCGCATCTTCAGGTTTTGTTAGCCCTACGATTCCTTCCAAGTCCTCAATTTTGTCGGCAATCGTCACAAGTTCGTCGGTTTTTGTAGCTATCTCTTCTTGAAGTTTGTCGTTTTTACTAAGCATATCCTCGTAATCACGTTGCACCATATCTCTTTTTTCTTCTATGGTTTCGACTTGCTTCAAGAGAAAATTAATAGACATAGCACCCACGACTATAACAAGGGCTACGGTTATGAGGGCGTACACCACTATCTTTTTCATCACTTGATGAAAACTATAGTATCTTGAGCCGCTCACATCGGTAAAGATAATCCCGAATCTATTTTTCAAAAACGCCCTTCCCTTGCATAATTTCTAAAAAACGCTCTACGACATAAAATGAACCGAAAACTAGATACTCTTCATCCCTATGAAGAGTAGAGAAATCGCTAAAGGGGATATTTTCATCCCGTAAAAAATCTTCAAGTATCTCTTTTTTTAAAGCCCTATCCGTTTCGAGCGGCAAAATCTCTACACGCTGAATAACGGGCTTGAGAATCTTAATAACGGATGCATAATCCTTGTCTTTCATACTATTGTAGACGAGAACAAGCTTCTTTTGGGAAAACTCCCCCAAGAGCGCCTTGGCGGCAAGGGGATTGTGCCCTACGTCTAGCGTTATGTTACCATTAACTTTCTGACATCTCGCTTCCTGCGGAAAGAGTTTTTCACACTTTTTAAAATCACTATATCCGAGTATTTTTGCGGCGCTAAAAGCGGTTTGTAAATTCTCTCTTTGGTACTTCGGTAGAGTATTTTTCGAGATTATCTCTTCGATAATATTCATATCTTCTTGTTTGAGCATATTTTCGGAGAGATGGAGCTTAGCCCCTTTTGTTTGTGCAATTTCTCGAGCGGTATCATAAACTAGTGGCGAATCTTGTGATGCGAGCAGTATCGCATCTTGTGCGGCATTTAATTTTGTACGTGCTACGGACTCTATATCTTCACCCAAAAATTCTTTGTGATCTAGCCCTATTTTTGTACAGACGAGCAGTTCTTTATCGATAACGTTCGTAGCGTCAAACTCACCGCCTAATCCTGCCTCTATTACCGCAATATCAAGATTCTTAAATGCCGTAAATGCCAACAAGGTGGTGTATTCGAAATAGCTCAAACGCTCCGCATCGTTTTTGAGAATACCTTGAAGCTCCGCATGCAAATCCTCAAGCACATTGTCCCGTATGTTATTTCCGTTTATCCAAATGCGCTCATTAAAAGAGCTTATATGGGGTGACGTATAGTGCCCTACCGATAAGCCGTGGGCAAGCAATATCTGCGACAAAAAACGACCGCTAGAGCCTTTTCCGTTTGTGCCGACAATATGCACGCTTTTTTTTAGAGGGAAAAAATCTTTGTAGCGACGAAAAAAATTCGGGAAAAATGAGAAGTCTATGACTTCCGAATAAAGGGGCTTTTTGGCCAAGTAAGACTGTAGGTCTATTTTCAAGCGCTAGGGACTACCCTGTTTCTGCCGCTATTTTTCGCTTGGTATAGATTTTCATCCGCTCTTCTTAGCGTCTCGTCTTTATTGCCGCACTCGCTTCGCATCGCCACGCCGCAGCTTAGAGTCACCGAGAGACGTATCCCTTTGTAAAGAAACTTACTGCTCTCCACTACGCTTCTTATATGCTCGGCAAATTCGATGGCGTTTTTCTTCGAGGCTTCGGTGAGAATCGCCACGAATTCTTCACCGCCGTACCGAGCAATAATATCTTCCGTTCTTGTGTATTTTTTAATTAATGTTCCAAACGAAGAGAGTACTTTGTCACCCGCCTCGTGTCCATAGTCGTCGTTGATTTTTTTGAAAAAGTCTAGATCAAAAAAGACAACTGCGTAATCTTTTTGATGTCGCGCATAAACCGCTTCTATCCGCTCCAATTCATCGAGCAAGGATTTTTTACTCATCACCTTTGTCAAAAAGTCTATAGATGCTTCTTTTTTTGCCTCAATGAGATTGACTTCTAGTTCATCCACTTTTCTTTTAAGGCTATTTATCTCGCTCTCTTTCTCTTCTATCTCGGTATTGAGTACCTTTATCTCGCCCTCTATCGAATCGGTCACTTCAAGAAGCTTGATTTTTATCTCTTCAGCCTTATTGGTCTCGCTCACCATTGATTGGATTCTCGATTTTATTTGGCGGATCTTTTCGCTTCGTACTTTGTTCTTTTCTACGATTCCAAGGAGTTTGCTTGAGACGATTCCCACAAGCTCATTGAATTCTCTTGCACTTTTTTGCGCTTCACGTACATCTAATTCTATTCGCGTCGCAACACTTGTTTTGATGACGCTTCGCGTCTCTTCGCTAAGCCCTCTTCCTTCACTTTTTTTGAGGCTATTGAGCACGTCGGCTATATCATAGTGTTTGGAAAGGGAGGGGACAAGTATGAGAGTCAATAGCGATTCTAAATCGCTTTCACTCATCTCCACACTTTTATGTTTTAATAGCTCTAAAGCTTTTTTTGCTACGTTTTCGATGTCGTCATTGGCAACGCCCAGCAACTCCCTCAATACCCCGAAACTGCCGTCGCTCTTCTCTTTGAGCGCTCTTTGCCACCGCTCATTTAGTGCATTGATTTGTGAGCTTTGCAATGCCGAATCAATCTTTGTTTGCGTCTCACGAGCAAGAAGCTGCATGTTTTTATCGTGAGACGCTTTTAAAGCGTTGAGCAATGAAACTATGAGGGTTTCATATGATTTTGTAATCTCTTTAGATTCGCTCCCTTCGCTCCTTTTGTATGCCGCTAGCAATATGTTCACGAGATCTTCTAGAGTCTTGGCATTATAGAGATTGAGCCTTTTGAGTACATCGGCATCCACCTTGGAGAGAATCGACTGCAGCTCGTTACATTCATCGGTTTTCAGATTCGCTTTTTTTGCCTCAAAACAGAATTGTTGTTTAAATTCGCTGGGAGTTAGCGCTTTCCCCTCTTTTTGAATATTGGCAAGGGCATTTTTAATAACCTCTTTGAGTGACATCGTTAAAGATACCCCTTCACTGCTATTTTAGATATAAACTCGTCTATCGCGTGTTGCGAAGCTTGCTTGATGGCTTCGAAGCGTTTTTTGTCGGATATTACCGAGTTTGCCTCGGATGAGAAGTCGTAATTGCCGTAGGTTGCAAATCTATCTTGTATGGTACCCGTCTTATCCGCCACCTCAAAGTCAAGTTTGACGATTGCTCTATATACTACGCTATATCCTCTATTGTCGGTAAGCAAAGTTTTAAATGTCACGTCATTAAGATGGATATTAATCCTAGTCTCCGCATCAGCTTCACTCGCTATCCTGCCTCCGAAACGGGAGATAATCGCTTCATTCAGCGAGTCTTTAATTATTACGCTATTTTCCAAATCCTTAAGATTTACCCGAGAATCAACGTAAACATCGTTTTTTAACACTTTCCGAGCTTCTACCGACGCAGGCTTATAGCCGCATCCGCCAAGGAACAATAAAAGTACGGCAAGTAAAGTTATATTTCTCATTTTATTACAAAGTTCACCAATTTATTTTTGACGACGATCTCTTTTAGAATCGTTTTTTCTTCCAACCATTTTGACACAATTTCTCTTGCTTTTTCCAAGACGTTCGCATCATCGCTATTTGGGGCTATCTCAAAATCCGCCCGCTTCTTACCGTTTATCGTCACGGCGATAGTCACGGCGTCACTTTTTAGCGCTTCTGCGTCCACCTCGATTGCTTGCTTGAGATTTTCTAGCGAGAAGAGCACCTCGCTCAACTCCCAACAAACATGCGGAATCACCGGCTCAAGTATACTTAAAAGTATAAAGTACCCTTCGCTCCACACGTCGCTATTTTCTTGCGCACCGAGAGCATTGAGCGCTTCCATACACCCTGCAATCATCGTATTAAAGGCATAGTTTGAGTTTTTAAAGGTTTCGTTTGCGCGTACAAGTGCTTCGTATACTTTTTTTCGCGCCTCTTTTTCTTCTTTGCTTAAAGTAGTCGTATCGATCTTTGGTAGTACGGTAGTCTTATTGACATTGCCTGCACGGTCATAAAGCCTTTTTATAAATTTAAACGCTCCTTCTACGGCGCTGTCGTTCCACTCTAGCTCCTTTGTCGGCGGAGCGGCAAAGAGGATGAAAAGGCGCGCAGTATCTGCGCCGTATTTGGAGATGATGGCATCGGGATCGACGACGTTCCCTTTTGATTTGGACATCTTCGCGCCGTCTTTGAGCACCATACCTTGGGTCAAAAGATTAGTAAAAGGCTCGTTTGCATCGGTGTAGCCAAGGTCTCTTAGGACTTTTGTGAAGAATCTCGCATAGAGGAGATGGAGAATCGCGTGCTCGATACCGCCGATGTATTCATCTACGCACATCCAATATTTGAGCGATTCTTCGCAGAAGGGCTTACTCCCCCATTCGCTTCTAGGGGCAGTGTAGCGCATAAAATACCAACTTGATTCCATAAACGTATCAAGCGTATCACTCTCCCTTTTGGCTTTTTTGCCGCATTTCGGGCAGATTGCATCACGCCATGTCGGGTGTTTGTCGAGTGGATTCCCTTCGCCTGTTATCTCCACGTCATCCGGGAGTTTTACGGGGAGATTTTCAAATTTCTCGGGGATAATGCCGCAATCTTCACACTCGATAAGCGGGATCGGAGTCCCCCAATAGCGTTGGCGGCTTACGCCCCAGTCACGAAGCTTGTAGTTAATGACCCGCTTCCCTAGCCCCTCTTTGGCGAAGTACTCGATGATATTTGCTTTTGCTTCCGTCGAATCTTGTCCGTCAAACGCACCTGAATTTCTCAGCTTTCCGACACCCGTGTAGGCTTTGCCTTGCGGGAGTTCTCCCTCTGGATAGATAACGTGTTTGATCTCCAAGCCGTATTTTGAAGCAAATTCAAAATCACGCTCATCATGTGCAGGGACAGCCATAACCGCACCGCTACCGTATTCGACGATGACAAAATTGGCTACCCAAACCGGTACTCTGTCACCCGTAAGAGGATGGATAACGTCGATTCCGAGATGTAGCCCCTCTTTCTCTTGCAAAGCACGCTCTTTAGCGGAAACTTTTTGCATATCCTTAATCTTGTCGATTTTTTCGGAATCAAGCAAGGCGTTGTCTATCATATACCTGATGATCTCATGCTCAGGCGCTAGAGCGCAGTAGGTCACCCCGTATATCGTATCAGCCCTCGTGGTGAAAACCTCAAACCGCTCAAATGCACCGTTGCATTTTGCTTTAGATTCTTCGGTGAGTGTAAAGCCAAAATTTAACCCCTCGGATTCCCCTATCCAGTTTTTCTGCATCGTGATGACTTGATGCGGCCATCCTGCTTGGAGTGTATTGAGGTCGTCTAAAAGCTCTTTGGCATAGTCGGTGATTTTAAGGTAGTACTGGTACATCTCTTTTTGAACGATTTCGGTATCGCATCTCCAGCATTTCCCATCTATGACTTGCTCGTTTGCCAAAACTGTTTGATCATGCGGACACCAATTCAAGAATCCCTTTTTGCGATAGACAAGTCCCTTTTCCCACATCTCGATAAAGAATTTCTGCTCCCATTTGGAGTAGAGGGGATCACAGGTGGCAAATTCACGCTCTTTAGAAAACGAAAGCCCTAAAGAACTTAGTTCGCTGCGCATATTGTCTATATTGGAGTATGTCCACCCTTTTGGATGGGTTTTATTTTTTATCGCGGCATTTTCGGCAGGCATCCCGAATGCATCCCAGCCGATGGGATGGAGGACGTTATACCCTTTTTTCCTCGCATCTCTAGCGATAGCATCACCGATGCAGTAGTTGCGCACGTGACCCATATGGATTCTGCCGCTAGGGTATGGGAACATACTTAAGATATATTTTTTCGGAAGAGAGAAGTCCTCTTTAGGCTCAAATAGTTTATTATCGTTCCAATATTTCTGCCATTTCTCTTCAATCGCCTGATGCGAATACTCGTTCATACAACAGATTCCTTACTCTTTAATTTCTATAATGTTAAAACTCTACTTCTCGCGTCTTGGAGCTTTCTACTATCACAAGTGCGGCCGAAAAGATATTTGCCAACAAAGCCCCGATCGCAAGCGCGATGGCAGTATCCACTTCGCCCAAAAACTGCATATAGAAAAATGCCGGTATAAGGTGCAAATCCGCAACGATAGAGCTTGCCATCATCTCCGCAGCCAAAATATTTTTTACTCCGATTTTTAGAATCGTGGAGATGACGTTGACACTCCCCGCGATAAAGAGAATAATCGCATTCTGGTCATACAAGAATCCTGCCGTTGAGGTCAAACTCATAAGAACGAAAAAAATAAATATAACCTTGCCCCAATCCATAACAATCCTTTAAAAGTTGATTAGACGATACCTTTTTCATACATCGCGCGCATACGATCTTTTTCGGCTTTTCTTTTGAGTGCCTCAGCCTCTTTTTGTCTAAATGCCGCAACGCTAAAACGCATCAAAGATACGCTATACGAAGCGATGTATATCGAGCTATACGTACCTACGACAACACCGATAAGGAGCGTAAAGCTAAATCCGTGGATTATCTCTCCGCCGAATAAATAGAGGGTTAATACCACGAAAAAGACGGTTAATGAAGTAAGTAATGTCCGAGATAACGTACGCGATACAGACTCATCAATAATCTCTTCTAGATTCTCAAGTTTTGTGTTTCGTATCACTTCACGTATTCTGTCAAATACGATAATCGTATCGTTGATTGAATATCCGATAATCGTAAGTAATGCCGCCACCACGTCGAGGTTAAGATCGATTTGAAATAAAATAATCGCACCGACCGAAAATACTACGTCGTGAAAAAGGGCAAAAATCGACGCAAGCGCAAAACGCCACTCGTATCGAATCGAGACATAAATCATTATTGCGATACTTGCAAGCACTAGAGACAAAATACCGTCCGTCTTCAGTTTGTCTCCTACTTTCGGACCTACCATATCGACTCTACGCACCTCAAAATTTCCGCTCTCTTTTAATAATGAACTAGCAATATCTCCGATATCGTTTTGTACGCTATCTATCGCCGTGGGGATGCGGATAAGTATCTCTTCATCGGAGCCGAATTTTGTCACGATCGACTTTTCAAACAAAGTATTTTTGCTTAACAGCGATCTAATACTTTCCAAATCGGGCGCTTTATCGTATTTTACCTGCACGACCGTACCGCCCGCAAAGTCGATACCCAAAGGGAGCCCTTTGGCAATAATCAAAAATATCGAAAATAAAATCGCCGCTAGTGAAAGCGCAAAAAATATCTTCCCGTTTTTCGAAAAACCGTATGTTGCGTTATTTTTCAAAATCTCCATTTTAGCCCTTTATTCCAAACCAAAATGAATAATTTTTTGATTTTTCAATTTTGCTGAAAATAGCCTGATATATGCCGTGCGTACCGAGTATCGCCGTTAACATCGAGGCGATGATTCCGATGCTCATAGTGATCGCAAACCCTTTTATTGCTCCCGTCCCGTATGCGTACAACAAGACTGCGGCAATCAAAGTGGTGATGTTTGCATCCACGATGGCTCTTATTGCGTTTGAATACCCCTCTTGCAAAGCTTTTCTTAGGCTTTCGCCTTTACGCAAAAACTCCCTGATACGCTCGTTGATAATGACGTTGGCATCCACTGCCATACCGACGACCAAAACGATACCTGCCATACCGGGTAGGGTCAGCGTTGCGCCGAACAATGCCATAACGGCGATAATCAAAAAGAGGTTTGAGACCACGGCGATATTTGCGATAATTCCCGCAAAACCGTAATATACCCACATAAAAAAAACAACCAATAAGAATCCGCTAGCAAGCGCCAACAAAGAAGCGTTGATGCTATCTTGCCCTAGCGAAGGTCCTACGCTCCTTTTCTCCAACATCTCCACAGGCGCAAGCAATGCACCGGAACGAAGTGCGATAGCGATGTCACCCGCCTCTTGGACGGTAAATGCACCGCTTATCTGTCCGCTCCCTCCGCCGATACGCTCGCGAATCACGGGTGCGGAGTAGATTTTTTTATCCAAAACTATCGCCATTCTATTCCCGACGTTTTGCCCCGAAAAGTCACCGAAAATCTTTGCGCCTTGTGAGTTTAAAGAGAAATTGATAACCGGTTGATTGTTTTGATCGAACGCCACTCTTGCATCGGTAAGCATAGAACCGTCAAGTATGGGTATCTCTTTTAAAAGGTATTTCTTGTTTGGTTCATTAGCGTCCTCTAATATTACGTCGCCGTAGCTTTCTGCCTCTACATCGCTAAGCGTATAAACCCTATCGGCTCGCTCTTCATCGACCGCCATCATCTGCAAATGGGCACTTTTTGCTATAAGCTCTCGCGCTCTCTTCTCCTCTTCCTCGCTTTTAATACCGGGTAGCTCTACGAGAATCTTATCTTCCCCTTGACGCAACACCGTCGGCTCGGCAAGACCGAATTGATCGAGCCTGCTCCGTATTGTCCCGACCGCTTGCTCTATGGCAAACTCCCGTATTCTTTGTAGCTCTTCTTCACTCATACGCAGGGAATACACAAGCCCCTCTTTTTGCATCAGCAAGCCGTCAATACCTCCCAAAAACTCTTCGAGCTTTTGAGTTTCGTCACCGTCTATCAACTCAAACGTTATAACGCCCTCTTTAGCTTTTAAGGAATCTATTATTATACGATGCTCTTTGGTGTAATAGCCTATTGAAGCGGCGGTGGATTTGAGTTTGGATTGTATCGCTTCATCGGTTTTTACCCCTAGAAGCATATGCAATCCTCCCTGCAAGTCAAGACCGAGGTTTATCTTCGGTCCCGATCCTGTCTGAAGCATCGAAGGTATAGAAAGAGTTATGCCGAGAATCGTGGCAACGATAAAAATTACGAGCCGATAATTTAACGCCGAACCCATGAATATTAGTCTAGCTTTTTAGCTACATAATCTTTTGCGAGCTTCACGATTGTATCGTCGTTGAGTTTTACGGATAAAAACTCCTCTTCTACTTTTATGACCTCTGCATGCAAGCCGCCGTTAGTGATAACTTTGTCGCCTTTAGCGAGTGCGGCTACCATTGCTTGATGCTTTTTTTGTTGCTGTTGCTGCGGTCGAATGATGAGAAAATAAAATATCCCAAAAAGTATTACCAATGGTAAAATCGACGCTATTATATCGCCGGCTCCGCCTTGATTCATTGTAGTCCTTTATAAAGTAAATTTTGTGGAGTATTCTAGCAACTTAAAGATAATAGTTGCCTTTGTGTCGAGGGGCTAGCCGTTTTCTCTTAAGGCACTAGAAAACGCGTTTTGAAATGTTTGCGCATCACTTTGATTGAGCGTATGCAAAATTGCTTTTTCTAATGCAAGTTGTCTTGTAAACAACGTCTCAAGCATTCTGCTATTATCTATAATTCTTTCGGTTTGCGCTTTGTTAATCTCTACTAAAGAAGA
>CAZCQG010000052.1:0-13923 GCA_964500775.1 uncultured Campylobacterales bacterium | reverse complement strand
GAAACAGGATGTACTCCGCAGAGCTAGGGAGATTCTTACAAAGAGACCCGAAAGGGTATGTGGATGGGATAAACCTCTATGCGTATGTGAAGAATAATCCACATAAACTGCTTGACCCGATGGGGACGATGAGTTTGGCAAATTTGAATGCTACGGTAAATACTGTAAGTGATGCGGGAAGTTCGTCGTTCTTTGATAAGGTATCGGACACATTTAGTAAAATATCTGATGGCTTAGGTAAGAGTTTATCGACATTATGGGATAAGAAAGAGGAGATAGGCGGGGATGTAGTTGAAGCGGTGACAAATGCTCATCCCGCGGCACAAGCCGTATTTACCGTTGCTACGGTAGGAGCGGCAACTGCGGTGGCTGTGCCGACTATTTCGATGGCTAGTGAGGCTGTGGTGCATATTGCTATCACCCAACCCGAGACAGTTGCTATTGGCACAGAAGTGTTAATTGGAATTCTAGATCCAAGTCCACCACAAAATGTTCTTCAGATTATTGGAAACAGAATAAAAGCATGGGTTCTAGACCCGATGATAGGAGAATAAAGTGATTAAAAAGTATTTGATAAATATTTTAGCTTTTGTGCTTTTTATCATCGGTGGCTTTAAAACAATAGCAGAAGATAAATGGCGTTATAGGTATTATGCAGATTTAAATCTTGATGGTTATGGATGGATGGTTGGTTTGGGCTGCATTATTGCTGCATTTATTTTTATTAGTCCTTTGATAAAAGAAATCATAAATAAGCGATAAACAATGCAAGGGGAAATGAAGGACAATAAACGCCGCTAATGAAACCACTATCTACACCTACGATAAAAACGGCAACACCCTCTCTCTAACAACACCCTCGGGGAGTACATCCACATACACCTACACCCCCGATAACCAAATAGCAAAGATACAAGATACAAACGGCTACACCTATGCCACCTATACCTATGACCTCCTAGGACGCATCACCGACACACACCTCCCTGCATCCATCACCAACACAATCACCTATGACCAAAAAGGGAGAGAATCACAAAGAACCTACACCAAAGATACAACCACCCTCTACTCCCAAACCACTACCTATGACGATAACGATAACGTCATAAAAGAACATATCACGGAGAACAACAAAGCAATCATAAAAACCTACACCTACGATAACCACAACAGAATCCAAGAAGACACCTACCTAAAACAACTCTGGAAATACGACCTAAACGGTAACTGGATATTTACCAATCAGAACAACACCGATGAATACAGACAAACCAACACCGATAACGAATACACCAAAATAGCTAATACAACTCTCACCTACGATAAACGAGGCAACCTCATACAACAAGGAATCAAAGAATACGTCTACGATCGCTAGATTTTAAAAACCTTTTCGACTATCCAAAAAACAAAAAACGAGTAGGGCAGAAAGAAGAGGGTGCTGTAGAAAATATGGGCGGTAAGCTCCTTGGGTTTGCAATCATAGAGTGTCGCCAATGTAGCATTCGTGATAGCCAGCGGTACGGAAAGCTCTAAAAAGATGATCGCCGCGATGTATTTGTCGATAGAAAAGGAGAGGAGAAAGACTAACGCGAGTGCGGGGATAAAGAAAAATTTCACACCGAAGACGTAAAAAAATAGTTTTTTTGAAAAGGTAGTAAACGTAGCGCTATACAGGAATGTCCCAAACAAAATAAGCTGTATCGCCATACTCGAATACGCCCCCATTTCAAGTGCTTTGAAGATATTTTTATCAAGCGTTATGCCGAATAGATTTAGAGACAATGCCAATATAGCCGACCAGATCACGGGCATTTTGGCGATATTGAAAAACGATTGTCTTACCGAAAAGCTCCCGAGCGAATAAAAAAACACCCCCAAAACGTAGACGAAAAATATATTGACCAAGTTTATCGCGTTTGTATACGGGATGCTTTCCTCTCCTAAAAGCATAATGCAAAGCGGGATTCCGATGTTGCCGGTATTGCCTATGAGCGGCGCGGCATTTGCTATCGAGCGCTCTTTTTTGTCTGCAAATATTCTTTTGGAAAAAAGGTAAATAATCGCAAAGGCAAGCATAGAGACGATAAAAAAAACCGTCGGAGCGAGCAAAAGCTCTTTGTCTATAGGGCGGAGCATAAACCCCCAAAAAACAAGTATCGGAGAGAGGAGATAGACGACTAAAAGGGTGAGGGTTTGTTCGTGTATTTTCTCTTTGAACGATTTTTTAAGTACGAATCCCGCAAAGATAAACGAGTAGATAGAGACGACGGAAAGGAGTAGATTTGAGGACACGGCGGCTATCTTTGGGATTCTACGTTTTCTTGGAAGTATACTTTGCGATTTTCAAACGATACCGCGCTTAGTCCGCCTTTGTATATCCCTTCCGTATATCCGTACACGCAGCCCGTATCCACGCCGATATAGTTTTCCCCGAAGCGCACTTCCGGCAAAGCGACGTGCCCAAAGACATTGACGACATTTTTTATCGCACTAATATCTTCCCAATCTTCTTTGTACGGACTCTCCAGCCTATTTCCGAGTATCGCTGTTTTTATATCTTCGTTTTTATTTGCCATAGTTCTTCTCGCGTAGTAGGGCAGTCCGAATCCGTGTGTGATAAAAAGACTCCGCCCTTTTGAATCAAGAGCGTCGGATTCTAAAAAGATCGGCAGAGAGTTGAGCCATTCAGTGTGTTTTTCAAGGGTCTCCACATCTCCCCCGTAGCTCTCCATAGTAGCTCTGCCCCCGTAAGTATACGTGAGCCAATAATGGTCGTCCCGAAGTTTTCCATGATAGCAATCCAAGGCGAGCTTTCCCATAAGATAGTCGTGATTTCCCATCACTGATCTATAGCCGCCTTGGATGATAAAATCGAGTACTTTTTTGGTATCGCTCCCCTTATCGACAAGGTCGCCCAAAAAAACTATCTCTTCGTCATTGGGAAGTTTTTCAAAAAGACGCATCAAGGTTTCATAGCATCCGTGTACATCGCCGATAAGAATCAAATACGCCTCTAATGTCGAAATTTTACAGAATCATACCATCAGTAGGCTTGTAGAGTTAGAAGTCTTTGAAGTGTCGCAAAGAAGCGGTAAACGGGACTTTCGCCCCATTTACGCTACCAATCTCTTACGATATTGTGACATTGCATACATGCGTGTTGTATGCCTAAAAATGCCTCTTGCGCCGTATAGGGTTTTATATTGCCCATATTATCGAGAATCGTTTGGATGTGTTTGTCTATCTGGCTAGATGCCGTGATAGCGGCGCTCGCCATATGCTTTTTGCCCTCAGGAAGAATCGAGTGGACAAACTCTCTATCTTTGAAAATATTGTGGTTATTTTCTTTCAAAGCTTCCGTAGATTTTTTGATCAAATCTTTGTCGCCCGTGATAAAACCCTGTTCAAGCATTACGAGATTATTTTGCATCGCGTACATATTTTGCTTTAGGTTGAACTCTTCGGCGTTTGCACCGACACTTAGCAGTACGCCCGTTAGTAGCGTAAGACACACTTTTTTCATTCCGTCTCCTTCGTTCTAAGTAATAACTTTTTATTATACTAGAAAAAATGATTAATAGAAGCTAAATGACGTAAAAATTGGCAGATTTTTAGAGCGGAGTGAGGATAATGCACAGAATATTATTTTTGTACCCGTCGCTTTTTTTATACTCCCTGTACCCGTTGCTCATCGCCGCACCGAGGAGATATTTGCTTTGTTCGTACTCTATGAGCATACTTGTAGATTGTCCGTTGTGGAGTGTTCCGAGTTTCTCTGCCGGCTCAAAAATCTCACCGATTTTTTTATCTATCGCACCTATTTTTGAGAGTATGCGTCCTTGGGTGTCGCAAAAAAGCGCCGTCGAATCGTTCGATGGCAAAACATCTTCTAGCATAGCTTGAAATTGCGGAGCGCTATCAAAAACTATCCCGATTCCTCCGATTGTCTTTGAGGCATCTTCGGAGTTTTTTATAGACGCGCAGTAAATGTATGTAAAATCTCCTCCGTAAAAATCGCTCGGTTCAAATTTTGTAACAAAGTATTTTTGCGTATCGCTGTTGGCGAGAGATTTTTTGTAGACTTCACTTGTGAGCGCGCTTCCTACGATATTAGATTCCGAAGGATTGGAGACAGCGATAATGATTCCGTCTCTATCGTATAAGAAAAGATTCGTATAGACGGTATAAAGACCGTTTATATAAGCGAGTATCCCCTCCATCTCTTTTTTTCCGTCCTTGCGGTTCGGATCGGACATTATTTCCGAAAATGAGGTCGTGAGCGCCCACCATCTACAGTCGTTCGCGCGCTCGTAAAGATTCCTATCCATGATCTCTACCGCGAGTGCGGCTCGAAACGAGAGATCGCTAAGATGCGAGGCGATCACGGTGGAGTAAATATCTTCGATAGATTTTGTGATGATTCCGTGGATGCGCTCGCTAATCTCTCGTATACTATCGAGTATCGGATTGAGCGCGTATGCTCTTCTTTTTGAGGCGATGATCTCGCCGTTTATCACCACATCCACTAGCCCTTCGGTGATGTCGTCTGCCTGCAGTCGAATCTCTTGAAGTGCTTTGGAGATGAGTTTTGCCTGTTCAAAATCATCTTCATTCAATGCTATCTTATTTGCCTCCGATGTAAACGCATAGCGCAGAGGAAGGGAGCAGTAGCCGATCCATCCCATCCCTTTGTATCCTTGATACCCTTTGCTGATCGCTGCACTTGAGAGCACCTCGCCGCTTTTTTCTTTTACGATACGGTAAGAATCGAGCTTGTCTTTTGAGAGTTTTTGGTTCGAGGTTTGATCGTTATTGGCTATGAGCAATCTACCCCCTTCCTCCAAAAGAGCAAAGTTCATATTTTTTGCTTCGAGTGTTTTGAATATCCCTTTCATCTCGTCTTGTATTTTAAAACAAAGACACAATACGCCGATAACCTCTCCTTTACCTGCGGGGAGTGCCGTTATTTTTGCCGTATAAATGAGGCTGTATTGGTTTTTAGGCTGTAGGTCGGAATGCCGAAACAACTCGCAAAAATCGGCATTTGAATGTATTGTTTTTTGGATTATCGGATCGTTTGAAGAGGTTATTTTATTGCTTTTGTTTAAATGCGCCGCCACGACACCGTTTGGTTTGAGGATGATTACCTCGTCGTACACGGAGTATTTTTTGACGTATTCGTGCAAGCGCTCTTCTATTGCTAGCAGCGCTTCTTTATCGGCATCCCCGTTTTTTAGAAACTCCCTAATGTCGTCATCCGTCGCCAAGAATCCTACATCCGCCGTTCTTTCGAAGAGATTTCGTATAAGAATATCGATGATTACTTGTGCCCTTGAGCTACACAAGAGAGAGGTTTTAGAGACGTTTTCTTCGGTAAGTTTTTCTATGAGTCTATGTTGCAGTGAGGCGAATCTCCCTTGTGTCTCCTCCATAAAATCAAAAAGGGTTTCGGCTACGTCGAGGCACGATATTTTTCCCGTAAGGGTTATTTTGGAGAGTTGTTTGTTGAGTGATTCTAATTCAGAGCGGTACGAATTTACGACCGGCATATACTCTACCAAGGAATCAAGCACCATTAAACCACCTCCTATAACCATATTCAAGGCATTATAGGGTGAAATAGCTTAAATGTTTAAAAAATAATCACCTTTTAAAATATAAAATATGCAAAATATTGCCTAAAATAACTCTATATCCGAAGTATCATCCTCTTTGCGGAGGCTAGCTTTGATCTGCTCGATGTTCGCTTGAATAGTCTCTTCGATAAAATCTACGTTTGTTTCCGTGGCGATTCCGGCGTTCCATACCCTGATGTCGTTATCGAGCGCCTCAAATAGCGCGGCAAATTTTTTCCAATGCATCTTTAGCGATTCTAGCTCTTTGGAAAGAGTGTTTGCCAAATCAACAAATCGCTCCCCTAGCCCTTTTGCGCCGAAGAGAATCAACGTATCCCCTAGTTTTTTAAAATTCTCCACGAACTCTATACTCTCCTCGTCGGATACGGAAGTTTTGTAATAGAGGTCGGAGTATTTATCAAAGTACTCTTCTATCTCCTCAAGCGTGCTTTGCGCGATAATCGGTTTGGGTTTTGCTTCTGCCTCGCTTGCTTGCACCACTTTTTTCGGCGCGGGTTTTTTCGGCGTTTTTGTGTAGTTGTGTTCGAGGTATTCTCGAATCACTCCCGTAAAATTTTGCCCAAAAAGGTGAAACGTCTCCTCTAAGATTTTGCGGTTTAGTATGTTAGATTCTAAAAGGCTTGCAAGTAACGCTTTTTTAAAGTTATCGCAAATGACATACACCTCTTCCATGGTGATATTTTTTGTTTCAAAAAAACGGAGCATAACATTTACCGCAGGGCAGTTGCCCGCCTCATTGCACTCCTCGACCACGCCCAAAAAATAGTCGTATATCCTAGTAGCGAAGTGATTGGAAAAAAGATTTATATCAATGCCGTGATTTTTAAAGATTGCTAATACGTCGCCGTCATTTACCCATTTTTTTATGATCGATTGTTTGGAATCTAAGAGTGATTGTATATTTTTTTGTAGCTCTTTATAGTCGTTTGCCATACGCCGCTCCGTTGTTTTTGCTAATTATAGCTTTGTGTGCTTAGAGGAGTGACAGGAGAAATATAGTAAAAAAATATTAAACGTATCGTAAAGAAAGTAAATAAATGAAGAGAAAATAGAGAGAAGAAAGGGGAAGGGGAGGGGGGGGATTACATCATCCCGCCCATGCCTCCCATTCCGCCCATATCCGGCATTGCCGGCATTGCAGGTTTGTCTTCTTTTATTTCGCAAACCGTAGCTTCCGTCGTAAGGAGGAGGCTTGCAACCGATACCGCGTTTTGGAGCGCGATTCTTTCGACTTTTACAGGGTCGATGATGCCCGCTTCAAACATATCTACATATTCGCCGTTTGCAGCGTTAAAGCCGAAGTTTTGATTATTATTGGCTTCTACCGCGTTGCATACTACGCCTACGTCAAAGCCTGCGTTTTCGGCGATTTGTTTGAGTGGAGCTTTGATGGCTCTTTTGATGATGTCATACCCTATCGCTTCATCGCCGCTTAGCGTAAGATTTACTTTTGCCGCCGCTCTTATAAGCGCCGCGCCGCCGCCAATGACGATACCTTCTTCGACAGCTGCTTTCGTAGCTGATAGCGCATCTTCGACTCTATCTTTTTTCTCTTTCATCTCGACTTCAGATGCAGCACCTACTTTGATTACCGCTACGCCGCCGCTTAGTTTGGCTAGTCTCTCTTGGAGTTTTTCTTTGTCGTAGTCACTCGTAGTTTCGGCGATTTGTGCTTTTATTTGGCTCACTCTGCCTACTACGGCTTTTTTATCCCCTTTGCCATCCACGATAGTCGTGTTGTCTTTATCGATAACTACTCTTGCGCATTGTCCGAGATCAGCTACCGTAGCGCCGTCAAGCGTTCTGCCTACCTCTTCGCTGATGACCGTACCGCCAGTGAGAATCGCTATGTCTTCTAGCATCGCTTTTCTTCTGTCGCCAAAGCCCGGTGCTTTTACCGCTGCGATATTGAGGATACCTCTTAGTTTGTTTACGACTAGTGTCGCAAGTGCTTCGCCTTCGATGTCTTCAGCGATGATAAGGAGCGGTCTACCGCTTTTCATACAAGATTCGAGTAAAGGAAGCATATCTTTCATAGACGTGATTTTTTTGTCGTAGAGCAATACGAACGGACTTTCAAGTACCGCTTCCATCTTTTCGCTATCGGTCACGAAATACGGCGAGAGATACCCTCTGTCAAATTGCATACCTTCGACTACGTCAAGCTCATCGCTGATTCCTTTTGCCTCTTCTACGGTGATGACGCCGTCTTTGCCTACTTTATCCATCGCTTCTGCGATGAGATCACCGATTTTCGTGTCGGAGTTTGCAGAGATACTTGCTACTTGCGCGATCTCTTTTTTGCCCGCTACGACTTTGCTTATCTCTTTGAGTTCTGCGATGATTGCATCAGTTGCTTTATCCATACCTCTTTTTACTTCGATAGGATTCGCACCCGCAGTAATGTTTCTCAAACCCTCTTTGAAGATGCTATATGCAAGGACTGTCGCAGTCGTCGTACCATCCCCCGCCGCATCGGCAGTTTTGCTTGCGACCTCTTTTACGAGCTGTGCTCCCATATTTTGGAGATTGTCTTTGAGCTCGATCTCTTTAGCGACTGAAACACCGTCTTTTGTGATGCTCGGAGCACCGAAAGATTTTTGGATAAGTACGTTTCTCCCTCTCGGTCCCATTGTTACTTTTACTGCATCGGCGAGTTTTTTCACCCCCTCGAACAGTTTATTTCTTGCTTCGTCTGAAAATTTTATCTCTTTAGCTGCCATTGTTGACTTCTCCTTATTCTATTTGATTTTTGGAATTATTTGAGGATGCCGAGAATATCGTCGGTGTTCATTACGAGATACTCTTTACCGTCGAGCTTGATTTCCGTGCCTGAGTATTTTGCAAATACTACGGTATCACCGTCGGCGATTTTTTTCTCTTCGGCTACCTCGTCGCTTACCGCGATGACTTTCCCGCTTAGCGGCTTCTCTTTAGCATTATCGGGTATAATTATCCCCGAAGACGTTTTGTTTTCCTCTTCTACTCTTTCTACGAGAACCCTCTGACCTAGTGGCTTGAAGTTCATAATAAAACCTCCTGAATTAAGATGTATAAAATTAGCAGTTACTTTTGAAAAGTGCTGAAATTCTAACAAAAAATAGCAACCGTGTCAAGAGATTGATAATAAAAATTTCAATACTTTAGTCTTATCGACTAAACATTATAATGATGGCGTAACTCAACTAACGACACTCCCACAAATGCTTTCATCCACGTTTAACTCTTGCTTGTATATAATAATGTATCTAAGAAAGACCAAATACAACACGGAGTGAACGATATGAGACTAGCAAAATACTTTATCCTTTCTTTGGCGATTTTTTTCGTCCTACTCGGCGGAACCTTGGGATTTTTGTTTTCAAGTAGCGGTAACAAAATGGTGCAAGGAATCGCTGAAAATACGATAAACGAACAAAAAGATATTGGTGCAAAGTTTGAAACCTTTAGATTTTCGTTCGGAGATTTTGAGTTTGTCCTTGTCGATAAACTCGGCAGTAAAATCACCGTCACGGGGACATACTCCTTTATTCCGAAGCTTGTAAAAGCGGAATTTAACGCAGACGTGAAAGAGGTCGGCGCGTATGAGAATCTCATAGGAAAAAAACTAAACGGCAAACTAAGTGCTAGCGGAGACATAGAAAAAAGAGGTGAGGTAATGGGTGTAAATGCCTTAATCAGCGCCTTTGATAGTCGTATCGCCGCTAAGATAGACTTGGAAGATTTCAAACCGGAAAATCTCAAAATCGTCTCGGATAATATTAACATCGCCTCTTTGCTCCATTTTGCCGATATGCCCAAGCTAGCAAAAGGGATTGCGATGCTCGATGTCGATATGGACATCAGTAATCCTGCGCAAGCCAAGGGCGGATACAAGATACTCTCAAACGGCGTGGATATAAATAGCAAAGTATTAGCGGAATCGTATGGCGTAACCATCCCTGCGGATAAGCCATTGAAAATAAAAATCATCGGAAAAAGCGAAGGGAAAAAACTCCAAAGCGACATCAATATAGATTCCGAGTTTTTAAATGTCGCATCCAAAGATTTTACGACAAATCTTGATGACAATAGTTTGGAAGGTATCGTGGATATTCTGTTTCAAAATGTAGGGTATGAGCGATTTGTCTTTAAAGAGCGACAAAAAGTGACGCTTGGAATCAGCGGCAAAATAGGTGAACAAAAAGCATTCTTGAAATCCGATATTTTCGGCAGCGATACCGAAGCACTTTTAAATCTCGTAGCATACGACCCGAAAACGGTGGATTGTACGATCAAAAAGATTCAGCTCGGAGAGGTCATATCGTTTTTAAATATGGATTATGATGCGCAAGGGAGCGTAGATTTGAAGGCTAAAATAGAGGGAATCGATCTCAAGAATAAAGCGTTTTCAATCAATACCGCCCTTGATGCTCTCTTTAGCAAAATAGTGGTTGACGGAAAAAGAATCGCTTCAAACGTAAAACTGCAAGGGAACATACAAGGCGATGAGAAAGAAATCGAAGCAAAGATCAACACCGATCTCTTTGATTCTAAGACCATCATAAATGCCGCGATAAAAAATCTCAACCTCGATAGTATCGAAGTGGATTCAAAAGGACTTGATATTGCCCATTTGGCGGCTTTATCGGGATACAAGGGGATAGCAAAAGGGAATCTCAATACCGATGTCAAACTCCGAGGCATTAAAGAAGGAAACATAAACGGAAACGCGACGCTCGTCTCTTCTAATATCAAGATCCTCAAAAACGATTTCAATAAAAAACTCGATATGGCACTCAAAAATGATTTGGCGCTCTCGATAGATTCTAAATGCGATTTTGAGAACGGGGTAGGAAAACTTGACGCGGTGCTAAAAAATAACGACTTTTTAGTGCGGAGCACCGATGCGCTCATCAATATCAAAGACGGAAGCGTAAAAATTCCGTTTCTCTTGGATGCTAAAGAGTTAAGCAGGGTAAGCCCTCTTAAAAATCCTTCACTTAACGGTCCGCTCAAAGTCGAGGGGAGTTTCGCCAAAAGCGGTGAAAAGATCGACTTCCGAGCCGATACGGCTTCTTTGGGGGGAGATTTTACCGCGATGCTAAAAGACGAAAGAGCAAAAATCAAAGGGCAAAATCTTGAAGCTACAAAGATTGCAAATTTATTGAGTTACGCTAAAGCGGTACGCGGCGGCGTGATCAATATGGACGGCGATGTAGCGGTACAAGGAAAAGACGCGAATGAAATCAAAAAGAATCTCGACGGACACGTGCTACTAAAAGCAACAAAAATGGAATTGACGACGATAGATGTGGATAAAGTCGTACAAAGTTTCGAAAAATCGAATAAAATTGACCTCGTCGATGTCGGCGCGTTTGTGGTAGCAGGACCTTTAGGCACGGCACTCACCAAAGGGGGCGACTTCGGTTCGCTCGGTGCGGATGCTATGACAAAAGGGAGCACGCTCATAAAAGAGCTTAATGCCCAAGTAGACATCACCAAAGGGTTTGCAAAACTTACCGACGTAGCATTTAGCACGAATAAAAATAGAATCGCCGCCGTGGGCGGAATCGACTTCAAAAAAGACTCTTTTGAAGATTTTTCGGTCGCGGTGCTCAATAGCAAAGGGTGCGCTACGTTTAAACAAGAAGTCAAAGGGACATTGAGCGAGCCAAAAATTGAATCAACCAAAGCGCTTATGAATGTGGCTTTGAATCTCGTCGGCTCATTGTTCGCTCCGATGAAAAATGCCGCTTCTAATGCTCAAGAGCAGTGCAAAACATATTATGAGGGCGCGGTAAAACACCCGACAAATTAAAAAACAACAACTAATGAAGGAAGGAACAATGTATTCAAAAAAGATTTTATCCCTATCGGAATCGCTCACTATCGCTATTTCGACACTGGCGAGGAATCTCAAAAAAGAGGGAAAAGACGTGGTGTCGTTTTCGGCGGGAGAGCCGGATTTCGACACGCCTAGCGTTATCAAAGAAGAGGCAAAAAAAGCACTTGATGCGGGCTTTACGAAATACACGGCGGTAGCGGGGATACCGGAGCTACTCAAAGCAATCCAAGAAAAACTCCAACGTGAAAACGGATTGCATTACGAAACAAATGAGATAATTGTAAGCAACGGCGCGAAACACTCGCTTTTTAATATCTTTCAGGCTCTCGTAGACGAAGGCGATGAAGTGATCATCCCTGCTCCATATTGGGTGACCTATCCCGAGCTTGTCAAATACAGCGGCGGAGAATCGGTCATCGTCGATACGGATGAAAGCAGCGGGTTTAAAATTACCCCCGCGCAGCTCAAAGCTGCCCTCACTCCAAAAACGAAAATGTTGATACTGACAACCCCGTCAAATCCTACGGGTGCGGTGTATAGCAAGGAAGAGCTGGAGGGAATCGCCGAAGTGCTCAAAGGGACAAAGGTCATCGTCGTGAGCGACGAGATGTACGAAAAACTCGTGTACGGCGTAAAATTCACCTCCGCAGCGAGCGTGAGCGAAGATATGTATAAGCGTACGATCACGGTAAACGGTCTTAGTAAATCGGTCTCAATGACCGGATGGAGAATCGGGTATCTCGCCGCAAAAGATAAAGAGCTCATAAAACTAATGGACAACCTACAAAGCCAATGCACATCAAACATTTGCTCCATCACTCAAAAAGCCTCTATCGCAGGACTTGACGGAAGAGCCGATGCCGATATAGAGGCGATGCGCGTAGCATTTGAAAAAAGAAGAGATTTGGGCGCAAAACTGTTTAACGAGATTGACGGGCTTTCGGTTTTGAAGCCCGATGGAGCGTTTTATCTTTTCGTCAATACCAAAGCAGTAGAGCAAGATTCTATGAAATTTTGTAAAGAGCTTTTGGAAGAAGAGGGCGTTGCAGTCGTGCCGGGTGCCGGATTTGGGCTTGAAGGATACTTTAGATTCTCATTTGCTACCGATGAAGATTCGATAAAAGAGGGTTGTGCGAGAATCGCGAGATTTGTAAAAAAAAGAAAAAGCTAATTCACAAGGATTTCCCTTGTGAATTTTATTATACGAGACCCACTCGCTCTTTCGCGAGGTTGATAGTTTTCTGCGCTGCATCCCTCGCTTTTTCTGCGCCGTTATTCATTATTCTTTGGATATTTTTCTTATCTTTCATAAGGCGATCGTACTCGGCTTGGATAGGTTTGAGCGATTCGATGACCGCTTCGGCGATAGTCGTTTTGAGGTATCCGTACCCTTTTCCTTCAAACTCTTTTTCGATCTCTTTTGGTTTTTTGCCCGTAAAAGATTGGTAGATTCCGAGGAGATTATACATCTCGGGTCGATTCTTATCAAACTCCACCGTCCCCAATGAATCGGTTTTTGCTTTTTTAAACTTGGAGAGAATCGTATCTGCGGTATCGAGCATATAAATCGCGTGATTTACTTTATCGTCGCTTTTACTCATCTTTTTGGTCGCATCATCTAGTCCCATCACGCGTGCACCGAGTTTTGGAATTACGGGCTCGGGAATTGTAAATGTCTTGCCGTAGTCCCTATTAAAGCGCTCTGCCACGTCTCTCGCGAGCTCTATATGTTGCTTTTG
This sequence comes from uncultured Campylobacterales bacterium, assembly GCA_964500775.1. Lineage (GTDB taxonomy): Bacteria > Campylobacterota > Campylobacteria > Campylobacterales > CAZCQG01 > CAZCQG01. Next base: position 715 of record CAZCQG010000052.1, on the reverse strand, counting down.
GTCATTACCTACGGGGACATGTTTTGCTTGATAGAGCAAGATGTCTGCCGCCATCAACGCGGGGTAGTCAAAAAGTCCGACATTTATATTGTCGGGGTTCTTTTTACTTTTATCTTTAAATTGCGTCATCCGTTTCATATCGCCCATCGGGATATTGCAGTTTAAAATCCACGCAAGTTCATAGTGTTCTTTGACTTGACTTTGGATAAACAAGATAGATTTGTTCGGGTCGATACCGCAAGCGATAAGGAGTGCCGCCATCTCAAAGGTTTTGTTGTGTAGTTCTTTAGGGTCTTGTTTGACCGTGATGGCGTGCGAATTTACGATACAATAGATGTTCTCGGATTCTTGTTGTGCGCTTACCCAGTTTTTTACCGCGCCGAGGTAATTTCCGATGTGCATATTGCCGGAGGGCTGAATGCCCGAAAAAGTGACGTCTCTATATTCCATTTATTGTCCTAGCAAAAATTGTTTAAATATAATTTTACAAAAATTCAGATTGAATAAGGATTAAAGTGAAATATTTCTCGATAGCTTTAATGTGTGAAGCGAAATATTTTATTGAAAAATTAGCGCTTAAAAAAATCGATGCCCCGTTTCCACTTTATAAAAACGACACATATATTTTAAGTATAAACGGCATAGGCAAGCAAAATGCGGCGCTGGCGGCAGGCTATACCTACGGGAGATTCCCTTTTCAGAGCGCACTCAACGT
>CAZCQG010000051.1:0-15509 GCA_964500775.1 uncultured Campylobacterales bacterium | reverse complement strand
CCGAAATGAAAGAGGCAATCTATAAATGCCATCAAAAAAATATCGAAAAAAAATCGGTAGAAAACACCCTCAATCGATTAAAAAACATCTCCGATTCTTATCCCAATATCTCATTTTTGTGCAGAGGAAACGAGATAGTCGAAGCAAATGCAAAGTTTTTAGAATTTTTCGACTGTCTTGACATAGCGACATTTAAGCAACGCTTCGGTCATTTCGGCGATACACTCGTAAATACGAGCGACATCCCAAAGATCGAAGACAAAAAAAACTGGCTGGGCAAACTCATCGAGCTCCAACCCCACAATAGAAAAATCGCATTAAGAAACTACGCATCAAAACTTCATTATTTTTTATTGAATGTCTCGAAATATCAAGCCGCTAACGGCTATTTTATCATCAATCTCACCGATATTTCGATGCTGGAAAAAGAGTACAAAAGCAAACTCACCCAAGTCACGCCTCAGCAAGAAGCGCCGAGCGCACAACAACCCGATAAACCGAGTGCCGAAGACGACGAAAAAACCCTCAATAAGCTTTTAAAGATTCTCTCGGTCGAGATTCACCGCTCCAATCGCTACGGCGTAAACTTTTCTAGCGTGATGCTCTCCTATATGCAGCCTGACGGCAGTCCGATAAAAGCTCCGTCCGTACCTAATATCATCGAAAAACTGATAAAAGCAAAGATTCGCCCGACCGATTCGTATGAGAAAATTTCGAAATACAAATTTCTCATACTCCTAAGTCATACGGGGATAGAGGGGTGCAATCACCTCATAGAAAGACTCCTTGATGAACTCAATAAAAACGAGATTCTCAAAGATTACAATTGTTGCTATAAACTCGTCGGTGCGGAGCACAGAAAAAACGAGACTTTGAATCTGTTTATCAAAAGGATGAGCAACTATATGGGAATCATCACCAAAAAACCCGGGAGTCAAAAACTCCTAGCTGATAATGAAATAACTTACGAAGATAGTAATTAGGAAAGAATATGTTACACTATAGCCTAATTTTAAATGAAACAACGGATAAAAATGCCCGTCGATGACAAACTAAATACTCTCCTTTACGAACAAAAGAATCTCCTCCAAACGATACTAGATATTCAAAATGAGATTATTATCGTCATTAATGACGAATCTATCTCTGAATGCAACAGAAGATTCTTCGAGTTTTTCGGCGTGGCTACGATAAATCTTTTCTATGAAAAACATAAGAATCTCACATCCCTATTTTTAAACCGCGAGGAGATGTTGTACGACTTTGAAGAGGATACGGCATTTCTAAAAGCACTTATTCGAAATAAAAAAAACAAGAATGAAAGCTATGTATGTATGTATGACAGACAGAAAGAAGAAGAGCGATTTTTTTTAGTTCGATACGATTATTTTCCTCTGATTGAAAACGGTTTTGTGGTCACTTTTAAGGATATGACGGAAAATCTACGCTACGAAAAAATGTTGGAGGAAAAAAATAAAGCGCAAAAAGAGTTATTGATAGAACAATCAAAACTCGCCTCTATGGGCGAAATGCTAGCGACCATCGCACACCAATGGAGACAACCCATCAACGCGATAAACATTATCATACAAAATCTAGACGACCTCGCCGAATACGGAGAAGCTACACCCGAATCAATCACAAAAGCGACTAAAGATATTCTCAATCAAACGAGCTTTATGAATCAAACCATAGAGGATTTTAGAAATTTTCTCCGCCCCGATAAGATAATGCACCCCTTTAGTGCAATAGATGCCATTACGGGCATTATCGCGATACTCAACAGCACTTTGAAAAAAGTCGGGGTCGATATTACGTTTATATACGACCGCGGTAGTGACTACACGCTCCTAGGGGTACAAAATGAATTTGCCCAAGTGATGCTCAACATCATCAAAAACGCTCAAGACGTTTTGGTGGAAAAAAGTGTAGAAAGGGGGAGCATAGAAATCAAAACGCTCGCGAAAGACGACGCGATAATAGTAAGCGTGCAAGATAACGGCGGAGGAATCCCGCAAGAATATCTCCCCGATAAAATTTTCGAAAATAGTTTCACGACGAAAGGAAAAAGCGGAACCGGTATAGGGCTTTACATCTCCAAAATTATCGTAGAACACAATCTCAAAGGAAGAATCGAAGTGCGCAATCACGAAGGCGGGGCGCTCTTTACCCTCACGCTCCCGCGTTACCGCCCTACTGATATATAACGTCTACACCGTTTTCGGGGACAAAAAGAAAAAGTGATTTATCCAACTCGCTTTTTATATCGGTGTTTTCAAAACGAATCACCACTTTGTTTTGCAAAATATCTTCAAATGTGATACTTTTTAAAACCTCCCCTTCCATCTCCAAGACGTACTCTTTCTCTTCAAATTTACTGACAAATTTCCCTTCACTAAGAGGAGTGGAGTTTTTGAGGATACGGGAGAGACTTAGCTCTTCAGAAAGTCCTTTGATGATGGCTTGTTCGAGTTCGGGCTCATAAACGACGACGTTTTTATGGGCGATATAGACACTTTTTTTTATCGGTTTGAAATAATCCCAACGTAAATAATCGGGTGCTTTAAAATAGACTTTTCCTTCATACCGAATCGTCGTATTTTCGGGTGAGATTATCTCTTGGACAAAGTCGGCTTTAAACTCGTTTTGCAGTCGCAACTCCCCTCCGAAACAAAATGAGAGCGCTAAAAAAATAAATACCGTTATTCGCAACAAAGCCCCTTGCCTCCATTATCTTTTTCACATCTATCTTTCGATAAAATCTAAAGAAAATTATACAAGGTAGATATTAATGTTTAGCAAACTCGGCAAATTGTTATTCGGTACTAAAAACGACAGAGAAATCAAAAAATATCGACAAAGAATCCAAAGCATCAACGCCCTCGAAGAGCACTATAAGAATCTAAGCGATGAAGAACTCAAAAGCGCATTCGCCGCACTCAAGACTTCAGTACAAGCGGGCGAAAAAAGCTTGGATGACGTTTTATTCGATAGCTTTGCCATTACGAGAGAAGCGAGCATTAGGACGCTTGGGATGCGCCATTTTGACGTGCAATTAGTCGGCGGTATCGTTTTGCACGAGGGGAAAATATCCGAGATGAAAACGGGCGAAGGGAAAACACTCGTCGCCACCCTCCCCGTGTGCTTGAATGCTATGAGCGGCAAAAGCGTACATATCATTACCGTCAACGACTACCTCGCCAAACGGGATGCTTCGATGATGGCTCCGCTGTATGAGTTTTTAGGATATAGCGTAGGGGTAATCACGGGCGCTACGAGTGATACGGAACGCATAGAACATTATGCGAGAAACGTCGTATACGGGACAAATAACGAATTTGGATTTGACTACCTTAGAGACAATATGAAATACAGCCTCAAAGAGAAGGTACAAAGGGAGCACTTTTTCGCTATCGTGGATGAAGTCGATTCTATCCTTATCGATGAAGCTAGAACGCCGCTCATCATCTCGGGTCCCGCAAACAGAAGGCTCGAAAACTACAAAGTCGCCAACGAAGTCGCACTCAAACTCATCAAAGACGAAGACTTTAGCGTCGATGAAAAAAGTAGAGTTATACTCCTCAACGACAGCGGAATCGAAAAGGCGGAGAAAGCTTTCAACGTAGATAATCTCTACAGCATAGAAAACGCTATCCTCGCCCATCACCTCGATCAAGCACTCAAAGCGAATCATCTTTTTGAAATCGATGTGGACTATGTGGTCAAAGAGGGCGAAGTGGTGATCGTAGATGAATTTACGGGGAGGCTTAGCGAGGGGAGAAGATTTAGCGAAGGTCTCCACCAAGCACTCGAAGCAAAAGAGGGTGTCTCCATCAAAGAGGAATCACAGACATTAGCGGATATTACGTTCCAAAACTATTTCAGACTCTATAAAAAACTCGCCGGTATGACGGGTACGGCACAAACCGAAGCGACCGAATTTTCGCAAATCTACTCGCTTGATGTCGTCTCCATCCCCACAAACGTCCCCGTAACTAGAGCCGACCTCAACGACCTCATCTATAAAACCGAAAAAGAGAAGTTTGATGCGGTAACCAAAAAGATCAAAGAGCTCCACGCAAAAGGGCAACCCGTCCTCGTAGGGACAGCCTCTATCGAAAAGAGCGAACTTCTCCACTCGATACTCAAAAAAGAGAAAATCCCGCACACGGTTCTCAATGCCAAGCAGCACGAAAAAGAGGCGCAGATAATTATGGATGCAGGGAAAAAAGGGGCGGTGACGATTGCTACGAATATGGCGGGACGAGGCGTGGACATCAAGATAGACGAAGAGGTGAAGAATCTCGGCGGTCTCTATATCATCGGTACTGAACGACACGAGAGCCGCAGGATAGATAACCAACTACGAGGAAGAAGCGGACGGCAAGGAGATCCGGGGGTAAGCCAGTTTTATTTGAGCCTTGAAGATAACTTATTAAGAATCTTCGGTAGTGATCGCATAAAAAATATAATGGATAGACTAGGAATCGACGAAGGGGAGCATATCGAATCCGGGATGGTCACACGAGCCGTCGAAAACGCGCAGAAAAAAGTGGAGAATCTCCACTTTGAATCAAGAAAACACCTCCTCGAATACGACGACGTAGCCAATGAGCAAAGAAAAGTGATCTACCGCCTAAGAGACGAACTTCTCGATGAAGAACGCGATCACGCAAAAAGGATAGAGGAGAATCGAGTAGAAGCGCTCAACCTTCTCTTTGAAGAAGCGGGAATCTTTGACGGACTCAAAAAAGAGGATTTCGACACCGAAAAACTCATACAGATGTTCAAAGAACAATTTGCGTTTTCGGTAGACAAAGGGGAGCTAGAAAACCTCGAATACGCCGATTTGCTCGATAAATGTACCCACCTGCTCAAAAATGCCTATACCGAAAAAATGTCGATACTTGAAGAGAATCAGAAAAAAGAGATAGAGCGGATAGTCTATTTGCAAGTACTCGATAACGACTGGAGAGACCATCTCTACTCGATGGATAACCTCAAAACCGGTATCGGACTTCGCGGCTACAACCAAAAAGATCCGCTCGTGGAGTACAAAAAAGAGAGCTACAATATGTTTATGGAGCTCATCTCTCGAATCAAAAACGAAGCGGTAAAAACACTCCATGCTCTAAGACTCCGCTCCAAAGAGGAAGAAGCCGAACGGGAAGCCACTAGAAGAGCATTAGAGGCGTTGGAGCGCGAAATGACCTCAAACGTAAAATTCACCCAATCACTCGGGAACGAAAGCAATGAATCTGAAAAGAAAATAGCGCGAAACGAACTGTGCCCTTGCGGGAGCGGGAAAAAATACAAATATTGCTGCGGAAAAAGCGGTCCGAAACGGGGATTGGTAGCAGAATAAAGGATGCGAGCTAGCGCTATTCAGCTATTTTTAGTAAAAAAATATCTGCGATTTGACAAAACCCAGCCTTTTATCTCCATCACCGCCATTCTAGCTTTTTTGGGGGTGGCGATAGGGGTGATGGTGCTTATCGTCGCGATGGCGATAATGCAGGGTTTTGATAGGGATTTCGAAAAAAAACTCTTCGTGATGAACTACCCGCTGACGGTATATAAAAAAGGGTTTGAGCCGATGAGCGAGACGCTCATAAAAGAGCTGGAATCGAAATTTCCCGATATGCTTTTTAGCCCTTTTATCAACACCCAAGGAATCATCAAAAACGGCAATTCGATGTTTGGAATCTCACTCTTTGGCGTAGATGCGCGAAGGGAATCGCAAGTAAATTCTATAATCGCAGAAAGCCTCGAAAATACGGAGGTCGGTAAATTTGATATTCTCGTAGGATCAGCTCTCGTAAATGAACTTTTGTTGCAAATCGGACAAAGAGCGACGGTTGTTTTTACCGAGGTAGAGCCAAGCGGTCTAGGTGCGATGCCCAAGATAAAACGGTTTAACGTTATCGGAAAATTTCATTCGGGACTCCACGCGTATGACAAAAGCTATGCGTATGTTTCGTTAGATTCCTTGCGGGTTATCGGCGGGATGAGAGAAGATGCGATCGATGGGATTCATATATTTTCCGTAGATCCTAAAACCGACATACAAAAGCTCAAAAGCTATCTGCCGCCCATTTACGGGGTCGTGGGTTGGTGGCAACAAAACGGTAACTTTTTCGCCGCATTGGAGATGGAGAAGCGCGCCCTTTTTATCGTACTTATGCTCATCATCCTTATCGGTTCGCTCAATATCATAAGCTCGCTTTTGATGACTATTATGAATCGCCGCAAAGAGATCGCACTATTACTAAGTATGGGAGCGAGTAAAAAAGAGATCAAAGAGAGTTTCTTTCTGCTCGGCAACGTCATTGGATTTGGCGGCATCATCCTTGGGGTGGCATTAGGACTTTTTGGGGTGTGGGTCTTGGGGAATTTTGACATTATCACCCTCCCCGCGGATGTCTACGGCTCTTCTAAACTGCCGCTAGAGATGAGCGCTAAAGACATCGCGCTTATCATATTCGGAGCTTCGATTATAGTGCTCGCCTCTTCGTTCTATCCTGCGAAAAAAGCTTCCGATATAAATGTGCTTGAAGTTTTGAGGAATGAGTAGATATTTCGGGTTTTTTCTTTGTGTCACCCTGAATCTCTATGCGCTCAACCCAAAAATAGAGCAGCTCTATTTACACTCCGTTGAGGCATTTCCAAACGGCTATGTCGTTTATGACAATACATTAGTGATTCCTTACAAAGGGTATGACAAACTCACGCTAAAACAAAAACAGGGTCTCAAAGACGCGCTTTTGTTTGTCAAGGCGACTATTTTGGAGGTGAGACTCGATGAGAGCGGCGGAGTGAGCGTCAAAAGCGAGGAGGGAATCAGTATGCGATTCCCGTGGAAGTACTACGAAAACCTCAAAAACTATGATAGAAATCTCCCGATGTATGCGTTTTGCAAACTGCGAAGGGGTTATGATTGCGTGCTATTGGGAATAGAGTGAATGTGCTAGGTCTAGCATGCCCTGGAGGGTTTTTTCTTGACTGACGTAGGTTTCTACACCGCGCGGTACGATAGCAGCCGTGCTTTCTCCGATACAGACCGCGATGTCTCCTTTTTGGAATCCACGCCATTTGAGAAAACATTGCACAATCTTCGGAGAGCTAAAAAGGAGTATCGAATCCTCCCCTATTTCAACTCTTGATTCTTTACATTCGGTTTTATATACGAGTGATTCGGCAATATCCAATGCGCTATCTGCCGCAATATCAAAATGCACCTCTTCGCCGCGCAAATAGAGTATCTTTTTGCCTTTGCATGATTCTATTAGCTCGGATTCCAAATCTTTTGCGTAGCCGCTTTTCGACTCGTAAAATATTTTCGCCCCAAACTTTTGGAGAAGGTCGGTTGTTTTTTTTCCGATGGAGATACAAGGGATTTTTTTCCATTCGGTCGTGTAGGAATCTAGTGATTTGATAGCGATTTTCGATGTGAATAGCAGTAAGTCGTATTGTGAAAAATCTATGTGCGGAGTGAGAAAGGCGTACTCTAGAAGGGGGAGATTCTCCACCCCTTCTAAGACATTTAGCGAAAAGTTATAAATCTTTTTAGACACTTACTCCCACTCTATCGTCGCGGGCGGCTTGGAGCTGATGTCATAGACCACCCGATTGATACCTTCGACTTCATTGATGATTCTCGTGCTTATTTTTTCTAATAACTCATGCGGCAGATGCGCAAATGTCGCAGTCATCCCATCTACACTCTCAACTACACGCACGCAAACGGTGTTATCATATGTTCTATTATCACCCATAACCCCTACGCTACGGACATTGAGCAATACGGTAAAAGCCTGCCACGTCTTAGTGTAGTAGCCGCTAGTTTTTAGCTCATCAAGCATAATAACATCGGCTTTACGGAGGAGCTCTAAATCCTCTTTCTTGACCTCGCCCATGATGCGGATAGCAAGCCCCGGACCGGGGAACGGATGGCGCTCTAACATATCATTGGGCATCCCCAGCTCACGTCCAAGGGCGCGCACTTCGTCTTTAAAGAGTTCGCGCAAAGGTTCTATCAGCTCAAACTGCATCCAATCGGGCAATCCGCCGACGTTATGGTGCGACTTGATTGTCTTCGAAGGTCCTTTTACCGAGACCGACTCGATGACATCGGGATACAATGTACCCTGCGCCAAATATTTGATACCGCTATGTTTTTTCGCCTCTACGTCAAAGACTTCGATAAAAGTCTCCCCGATTATCTTCCGCTTTTTCTCGGGATCAATCACGCCTTGCAGCTTGCTCAAAAATATCTCGCTCGCATCGGCAGTGATGAGGGGGACTTTGAGTTCGCGGCGGAACATATCCTCGACCTTCTCACGTTCGTTGGCTCGCAACAGACCCGTATCGACGAAAACAGGAACAAGTCTCTCACCGATGGCACGGTATAAAAGTGCCGCCACGACCGAGCTATCCACGCCGCCGCTCACGGCACAAAGCACCTTACCCTCTTGCACTTTTTCGCGAATAAGTCGAATCTGCTCTTCGGCAAAGTTGTGCATATTCCAGTCGCTGCTCGCTCCGCAAATATTGATAGCAAAGTTGCTAAGCATCACCGCGCCGTTTTTACTATGATACACCTCGGGGTGGAACTGCACCGCAAATATCGTCCCTGCATCATTGCCGATAGCGGCATAGGGGGAGTTTCTAGAGTGTGCGATATTTTTAAACCCTTGCGGTAAAAGCGTCACCCTATCACCGTGACTCATCCACACGACATTGCCGTCTTCGATTCCCTCAAACAGGGGGGAAACTCTCCCGTGGTCTACATCTATAAAAATCTCCGCTTTGCCGTACTCATGGCTCTCCGCACTCTCTACCTTGCCGCCGTGCATATCTACGATGAGCTGCATCCCGTAGCAGATTCCAAGGATAGGCAATCCGAGTTTGAAAACATCATCGCTAATCCTATACGCATCTTCGGCATACACGCTCGCAGGACCGCCCGAGAGGATGATTCCTTTTGGATTTTTTGCTTTTATATCTTCTAATTTTGTGCTAAAAGGGACTATCTCGCAATAGACCCCTTTTTCACGCAATCTTCTAGCAATGAGTTGCGTATACTGACTGCCGAAATCTAAAATAAGTATGCTGACCTCGCCGTGTGAGACTATCTCCATTAATATAATCCTAACATTTCAAATTGTACGTACCAAATAGCGAGTGAAAGAAAATAGCCTACGAGTATTTTCCATGCTTGCGCAAGATGGGAATTGAACGTATACACCCCTTTCATTTTCCCCATAACACCGACACCCGCGGCACTCCCGAAGCTAATCAAGCTACCGCCGATACCGGCCGTAAGGGTCACCAAGAGCCACTGATCCATACCCATCTCCGGATTGGATTTTAGTACCGCCGACATAACAGGGACGTTGTCTACGATAGCAGAGAGGAAGCCCACGCCGATGTTTGTGATGCTAGGTCCTATGATGTCATAGAGCTTGACGGCGATGTCAAGGAATCCGACATAATGCAAGCCGCCCACGGCAGCCAAGATTCCGAAGAAGAAGAGGAGCGTATCCATCTCGATATGGCGGATATTGTGAAATACGTCAAAGCTCGCGAGGTTTCTTCGTTTCATCGCAAACGAATACCCTTTTAAAAGTGCCAAACCGAACATCATACCCCACATAGCAGGAAGATGTAATACTTGATGCGACATAACGGCACAAAAAATCGTAAATACGCCTAAACCGATAATCACTTTTCCGCCCGGTTTGATCTCTGATTTTTCGGTAGTGTGCGGATCGAAGTGCGGCTTACCGTCAGGGACGGAGAGGGAAAGTAGATATGCAGTCACAAGCCATCCGAAAAATGATGCAGGGAAGAGGTATAAGAAATCTACAAATCCCGCTTTGCCCGCCGTCCACGCCATCAAGGTCGTAATATCTCCAAACGGACTCCATGCACCGCCTGCGTTTGCGGCAACGACGATATTGACTGCGCCGGGGACCAGGAATGCCTTATTGTCTTTATCGAGCGTAACAAGAACGGTCGAGAGGATAAGTGCGGTAGTGAGGTTATCCGCTACGGGGCTAAGGAAAAATGCCAAAGAACCCGTCACCCAAAAAAGTTTTTTATATGGATAGCCGTTTGAGACGAGTTTATATTTGAGGGTCTCAAACACGCCCCGTTCGATGAGCGATTCGATATAGGTCATCGCAACAAACAAGAAGAAGAATATCTCGGTTATTTCAAGAATGAGATGCTCTACGTGCGTCTCTAAACCGTGTTGGTCGATATTACCCGTGATAGCACCGTAAAGCCCGAGAATCATAAATATAAGCGTTCCGGTGATAAGTGCCGGTTTTGCTTTATTGATATGATATTTTTCCTCCGCCGCGATAAAGTAATATCCGACGACGAATATCACAAAAATAAGTATCCCTACAAACGTACCCGTTAGGTTGACCGCTTCATGCATTCTTGACTCCTGATTTTATTTAACTACTTTAGAAAATGGGCACCGATAGATTCTTTATGCGCTAAAGCCGATTTTGCAATCTCTTTGGCACACAAAAGTCTTAAGTAGAGCATTCTACCTATGTCGGCTTTGAGCATAGCGGAAATCTCCCCTAATGCCTCCTCCAAACCCTCTCTTGTCCTAATAATCCCCACATCGTTCCACATAAGCTCTCGCAAACGCTCTTTGAACTTTTGGTCTTGAGATTTTACCAAAACAAAATTTGATTTAGGAAATGTTTTTTTGACTTTAACTTTATTTGTACTTATAAGTTCTCTTGCGCAACATTTTGCAAACACTAGTGATTCTAAAAGCGAATTGCTCGCGAGTCTATTCGCACCGTGCAGACCGTTGCAAGCCGCTTCGCCGACTGCATAGAGATTCTCTATCCCTTCGACCCTGCCGCTTAGATCGGTTTTGATTCCGCCCATCGAGTAGTGAAATGCAGGAGAAATGGGGACTTTGTCCTCGGGTAAGTTATAGCCTTGTTGTAAGAGATTTTTGTAGATATTGGGAAAACGGCGCTCGAAAAACTCTTTGCTGAACGCCTCAAAAGATAGAAATACTTCCAGTCCCGTCTTATTTTTGTGCTCAAATATCGCTCTGCTTATCACGTCTCTAGGGGCAAGCTCACCTCTAGAATCATACTCGAATAAAAAGCGCTTATTTTCGGAATCTACAATATGTGCCCCCTCACCCCGAAGCGCTTCGCTTAGTAAAAATTTTCGCGCCCAAGGATTTTTGACGTATACGCTCGGATGAAACTGCAACATCTCCGCATCCTGCAAACTCCCCCCTTTTTCTACGACAAGTCCCTGCAAATCGCCGCTTATCGTATGCGAGTTGGTATTGTATCGGTACAAAGAACCTATACCGCCACTCGCAATGACGACATTTGAGGCGTAAAGATTTACAAAATCATTTCCGTCAAACACCGTAACGCCGTAGCAGATTCCATCCTCTACCAACAAATCCACGACGGTACTGTTTTTTTGGAGCGGGTGTTTGAGTTTTTCTATCAGAAAGCTATGCATCACTCTGCCCGTCGCATCACCGTTACAATGAACGATCCTACTGATAGAGTGCGCCCCCTCTTTGGTAAAAGCCAACTCTCCTTTAGCATTGCGATCAAACTCCATTCCTGCATCCATCAAGTCATCGACGGCGGCTTTGGAGTTTTCGCAGAGAAATCGTATCGCTTCGAGATTCCCTGCCCCGCAGCCCGCTTCTATCGTATCTTTGATATGGAGCGGGATGTCTGCTGCATCTTTTGAGAACGCTACCCCTCCTTGGGCGTAGAACGTATTACACTCCCAAGGTTCTTCTTTGCAAAGCAGCAGGGCGTTTGTCTCTTTGGGGAGATAAAAACTCAAACTAAGACCCGAGATGCCCGAGCCTATAATGATAACGTCATAAATCATTTTTGGATAAATGTAGCGCTGCTCGGGGAATAAACGGGGTCGCCTTTAAAACCGCATCCCGCTATAAAAAAGGGGATGAGTGCTAAAATAACGATATGAAAAATTCGCAATTTATTATTGAACATCTAAAATCTTCTCCGCATTATTCAAAATTAAACAACCAAACGATTTTTAGCGCATTAAAAAAAATGCTCCCGAAAAGATTCGGCGAATCGATACTTTTTTTGCACCGAAAAGAGGATACTCTTTTTATCGCTTTGAGCCATCCGGGGATGCTAATGGAGCTCAATTATAATCTCACTTTAATAAAGGAGCTATTAAAGAAAGCGAGCGAGGTATACCCCCAGCTATCGGGCATCTCCAATATAAAAGGGTATGTCAAATACCAAAAATCCCTAGAGCCTACCGTAAGCACCGAACCCCGCTATCACGAAAGGTCGCAGGGAAGTTTCGAAAACGGAGCACAAAACGAAAAAATCGATAAAGCAATCGAGGCGATACGGAAGGTCATCCTCGGTGGATAGCCTTTTAGATTCCATACGAGATATTCCGGATTCTAGCGGAATCTATCAGTACTTCGACGCGCAGCAAAGATTGCTGTATATAGGAAAAGCCAAATCTCTCAAAAAACGGGTCAAAAGTTATTTTCGCTTTACGCCGCAATTGCAACCCGCATACAATCTTAGCCCTAGAATAAAAAAGATGCTCTCTCAAGCGCACTTTCTGAAATATATCCTAACCGACGGCGAAGAGGGTGCACTTATATTAGAAAACTCCCTCATCAAACAGCTCAAACCCAAATATAATATTTTACTCCGTGACGACAAGACGTTTCCTTATATCTACGTAAATACTTCAAACGACTTTCCGAGATTTGAGATCACCCGTAAAATCGTGAAAGAGAAAGGAGTGCTTTATTTCGGTCCGTTTACGAGCGGCGCGAGGGAGATTTTAGAGGGAATCTACGACACGTTTCCGTTGGTACAAAAATCTAGCTGCCTCAAAGGGAGGAAAGCGTGCTTGTTTTACCAGATAAAAAAATGCCTCGCTCCGTGCGAAGGGCTTGTCGATAAAAACAGTTACCGAGAGATACTCCAAGAAGCGATGGGGGAGATAAAGAATCTCAAAAGTCTATGCAAAAAACTTGAACAAAAAATGGTACGTCTCGCAGAGTTTGAGCGCTACGAAGAGGCGGCAAAGCTACGAGACACCATCGCTAAAATCGCTTCGATCAAAGATTTCAGCGCCTTTGATAGTGCAAAAATCGAGAATCTTGACATCATCTCGGTAACGACAAAAGGTGACACTTCGGTCATCGTGCGGATGTTTATGCGGGAGGGGAAAATCATCTCAAGCACCGATAGCTATTTCAAAAGCGATGAAGAGATTGATTTAGAAGAGGTTTATGAGCGAGCGATACTCAATTTTTATACGGAATCTACTCCGTTACCGCCCGATGAGATTCTTATTTCAATAGGGCTTGCCGAGCAGGCGGAAATAGAAAATCTTATTTCAAAAAACCTCGAAAAACGGGTAAAGATCGTCACTCCGAAAATCGGTCATAAAAAAAGTCTCCTCGCAATAGCGGAAAAAAACGGTGAAGAGTTGCTTAGAATCAAAAGAGACGACGGCGAAAAAGAGATAAAAGATTCTCTCCAAACGCTGCTCAACCTACAAAACACCCCTTATAGAATAGAGATATTCGACACTTCGATGCTTTTCGGTACGGCTCGCGTAGGTTCTATGGTCGTATACGAAGATGGATTTATCAAAGAATCTTATAGACACTATAACTTGGAATCGCACGACGATTATTCTATGATGGATGAAATGCTCAAAAAACGGGTCGATTCCTTTGAGAAAAATCCTCCGCCCGACCTTTGGGTGCTAGATGGCGGCAAAGGGCAACTCAACATCGCGCAAGCTATCATCCAAAGCTGCGGCGCGAATGTAGATGTCATCGCAATCGCCAAGGAGAAAATAGACGCCAAAGCCCATAGAGCCAAGGGTGCGGCGCAAGACATACTCTACACGCGAGAGGGAAAGCTGGAGCTCAAAACAAACGACAAACGGTTGCAGTTTCTCCAAAAATTGCGGGATGAGGCGCATAGATTTGCTATCGAATTCCATAGAAAACAAAAGGCCAAACAGGATAAAGAACTAGAAGTGTTGAAGGCAAAAGGGGTGAGCGAAGCTAAGCTCAAAAAGCTGCTCGATTATTTCGGTAGCTTCGAGGCGATACGCAATGCCGAGATAGAGGAGCTTTCACCCCTCATCGGCAAAAAAAGTGCAGAAAACTTGCTCGCTATTTTTTGAGCTTGAATACTTTGGCTAGCGGTGTAAGAATCACGGGTTCGAAATAGTCGTGATTGTATTGTTCTAAAACAAACATTCTTATATACGGCGAATTGAGTGTTTCATTATCCACGACTAGAAATGCTCTATAGCTTTGCAAAAAAATCACGCTAACGGGAGAGTTTGGATTTATCGTCTGCTTCTGCACGTGCAGCTGTCCTTGATTATCGTATCGAGTGAGGAAAAAACTGTTTAACGGAACGATATTTTGCCCTATTTGAACGGCGTTTTTATCTTTCAAAAGCCGTATCCCTCCTCCGAGGTCAATGACATTCCCCGCATCTTGGTATTTATCGGCGTAATAAAAAAACGGTTGCTTGCGCACTTGACCGCTCAAAGGATCGACCGCCGAAAATATCTGAACCGTAGGATATATCTCCATCATTCTATAAGGGAGATAGAGATAAACATCTCTTGTTTTTTCGGGGAGTTTAAAATCGGGGTTTGAAATTGCGGCGATAAAATCATCAGGGACTGAATACTTATACTCTTGAAGCATTCCTTCAAAACTAAGATAATTTTTTGTGAACGATTTTTCGGTAAATTCCGCATCAAGTCTCATCATATTTGCCGCAGCCTCTTCATTAGGGAAAGCAAGGGCAAAGCTAACGGTATAGTTTTGACTGCCGCTGTGCTTTGCACCATCGATTATTGTTTTAACATCGCTATAGTATCTGATAGGATACCCATAATCCCACCAAGCTATCACGTAATCTTCCCTATCGGCGATACTTTTTAATCTATCTAGCACGGTGACTTCATTTTTTTCAAAAACTATCGGCACCCTATACTCTTTGATATGTTTAACATTTGGAAATAGCAATGCCGCAGAACCCACAAGTAAGACTATCGGTTTTAGTAGACCTCCTGCCTTATCTCCAAGCAAATACAGTAAATAACCGGCTCCGAGCGACACGAAAGGAACTGCAAAAACAGTAAACCGTAACCCCCCTTGTACGGCAAAAAATCCTAATGCTACCATCGGCAAAGCAAGCAAAAATACCCTGTAGCGCATCGACAACAAAACGTATCCTATGGTTGAAAAGAAAAGCGCGATTTCATTCCCGCTGATTCTTGCGGCAAACGTCTCAAAAGGAATCTGCCCTGCTTCTCTGACCGTATTTACGACTTCATAGTATTTAAAAGAGTTATTGATTTCATCAGCCACCAAAGCCCGTACAAAATAGGCACTGTGAAGCACGCTCGCAAACCAACCGTATCCCCCTAACGCAAAAAACAAAACAGCC
>CAZCQG010000050.1:0-15601 GCA_964500775.1 uncultured Campylobacterales bacterium | reverse complement strand
TAGCGCGCCTGCAGTACTCCAAGCCAAAACATTTCCCATTTCATCAGTTACCGTTACCGTGGTGTTGTTAAAAGAAGCTGTTATATATATGACACCTCTGGCAATATTTTTCTTGGCAACTTTTTTTCTAACTACTTTTCTTTTCGCCATTAAAATCTCCTATTATTTACTACCTACTGTTTTTTTCTTCCCTTTTCTTGTTCTTGCGTTGTTTTTTGTCGTTTGACCGCGAACAGGAAGTCCTTTTCTGTGTCTCAATCCTCTATAGCTACCTAAGTCCATCAATGCTTTAATATCAAGCGTCACTTTCTTTCTTAGATCACCCTCGACCGCATAATGCTCTCTGATATATTTAGCGATTTCAGCTGCATCGTTTTCACTAAGTTCGTTTGCTCTTAGATCTAAAGAAACACCTACTGCATTTAAAATATCTCTTGAAGTTTTCAATCCTACGCCGTAAATATATGTAAGCGCATATTCCATTCTTTTTTTGCCCGGTAAATCAACCCCTGCTATCCTTGCCATTTTCTATCCTTGTCTTTGCTTATGTTTTGGATTTTCGCAAATCACTCTTATGATACCTTTTCTCTTAATGACCTTGCATTTTTCGCACATCTTTTTAACGGATGGTCTGACTTTCATAAAAATCTCCTAAATTTAATAATTGTTTAATATTTCTATCGGACAAACAAAGTTGGCGATTATATATAAAAAAGTTTTAAAAACTACTTATATCTAAAGGTTATTCTCCCCTTGTCAAGACTATAAGGGGTAAGTTCTACTTTCACCTTGTCTCCGGGAAGTATTTTTATATAGTGCATCCGCATCTTGCCGGCTATGTGGCACAATATTTTGTGTCCATTGTCCAATACGACTCTAAACGTCGCATTCGGTAGTGCCTCTTCAACTTTTCCGTCTATCTCTATAACATCATCTTTTGCCATAGACTCACTCCTTTGATAATATAACCGCTTTTTTGTCTATAATCGCCACCGTATGCTCATGATGACTGCCTCGCTTGTTATCCGTCGAGACTACCGACCATTTGTCTTCTAGAATCTTTGATTCGCCGTTTTCTACACACACCATAGGTTCGATACAAAAAACCATACCGTTTTTTATTTTCGGACCTTGTTTAGCACCGTCGTTATCCAAATAGTTTGGAATCTCCGGCTCTTCGTGCGGTCTCTTTCCTATCCCGTGACCGCAGAAATTACGTAGCGGGACAAACCCTTTTTTTATTATGAGTTCTTGTAATAAAGCACTTAGTTCTTTAAAACGCATACCCTCTCGAATCTCTGCGATAGATTCCTCTAACGTCATGCGAGAACAATCCATCAGTCTTGTGTCCTCTGCTTTCACCTTGCCAACGGGCACAGTAATCGCAGCATCCCCAAACCACCCTTTATATTCCACACCGATGTCTATCCCTACGATGTCTCCCTCTTGCAGTTTGTACTCCGTTGGGATTCCGTGTATTATTACTTCATTTACGGAAATACATATTGCTCCGGGAAAGCCGTAGAGTCCTTTAAATGAAGGGCGACCGCCGAGGCTTTTTATATAGGATTCCGTACTGTTTGCCATCTCCAAAAGAGAGACACCGGGTCGTGCAAGCGCCTCGGCATGTTTGAGTGCCTTGGCGACAATGACGTTCGAATCCCTGAGACGCTCAATCTCTTGAGGTTTTCTAAGGTTAATCGCCATTTATATTTAGAGACCGACCGCACTAAGTGTTTGGTATCTATTCATATATACTTGCGCTTCTATTTTCCTCATAGTATCGATAGCAACTTGCACTACGATAAGTACAGCGGTACCGCCGAAATAAAACGGCACTCCCATGCTTTTTACCAACACCCAAGGAAGCGTAGAGATCAACGCCAAATACAAGGAACCCCAAACGGTAAGCTTGCTAGCTACGTCATTGAGAAACTCGCTCGTATTTTCGCCGGGTCTAAGTCCGGGGATAAACCCTCCCTGTCTTTTGAGGTTGTCGGCAATATCTTTTGCGTTAAACACGATGGATGAATAGAAAAATGCAAAAAATATTACAAATACGAACATCATCGCATTAAACACGTATCCGTTTGGATGGATAATGTCTGCTATCGCCATTACTACAGGATTGGTTGATGCCTGCAAAATCGTCGTAGGAAACATAAGAATTGCAGAAGCGAATATCGGGGGAATAACGCCGCTTAGGTTCATCTTTATAGGGATGTAGTTCATAATCCTTTTGTTTTGATTCTGCATAAGAATCTTTCTAGAGTACGAAACGGGAATTCTCCGCTCTCCTAACTCCACATAAATAATAGCCCCCACGGTAGCAATAATAATCACAAAAATAGCTATAAGCGTGAGTACGTTTATATTGTCATTATTGACTAGCTCAAATGTCCCGCTAATCGCTCTCGGAATCCCCGATACGATACCCGCGAAGATGATAAGCGATATACCGTTACCGATACCTCTTTGAGTGATTTGCTCCCCTATCCACATAAGCATCATTGTTCCCGTGAGCATAGAAATAGCCGCGATTCCGATAAATAGATTCATATCAATCATAATCGCACTTTCACCGCCTTGGTTGATGCTTTGCAAACCTATCGAAACACCGACTGCTTGAATCAAGGTAATAACTACGGTTGCATATCGAACAATCTGCATATACTTGATCATTCCGTCGCGCTCTTTTTTCAGTTTGCCGAGATTTGGGAACGTAGCTGCCAAAAGTTCCATAATGATGGAAGCGGTGATGTAGGGCATAATGCCTAGTGAGATAATACTTAGCCGCTCGACGGCACTACCGCTGAACATATTAAATAGTCCAAGAGCATTGCCGCTTTGAGAATCAAAGAACGACTTTATTATGTCGGCATTGACCCCGGGAACGGGGACATACGCCAATAATCTATATACAAACAAGAATCCGAGTGTAAGAAGTATCTTGTTTACTAGATTTTTGTTCATTTGCTGCTTCCGCTGCAAGTTACGTTTTCGTCTTTTATCTTGCTAGCAAGTTCTTTTGCATCTGAACCTATTAGTTTGATTCTTGTGCAACTATTCGCAAGCTTCATTACACCTTTGATGGTCTCAACGGTGATTTCGGCAAGTTCTTTGATTGCAGGTTTGTTGTCTACATTTATTGCAACAGGCTTCTCTATTTTTGTAGTAAAGCCGACTTTAGGTAGTCTTCTTTGGAGTGGTGTTTGTCCACCTTCGAAACCTCTTTTTTGTTTAGAACCGGTTCTTGCAGTTTGACCTTTTCCGCCTCTCGTGGCAGTTTTACCCATACCGCTTCCTTGTCCTCTACCTACTCTCTTTCTCTCTTTCGTGCTTCCGGCTGCCGGAGTTAAATTATCTAGTGCCATTAGCTATCCTTAACCTTTTATAGTTTGTAAAGCGTCTACGGTTGCTCGTACGACGTTGTACGGGTTGTTCGAACCGAGTGACTTTGTCAAAATATCTTTGATACCCGCAAGTTCGACTACCGGTCTAGCAGCTCCACCTGCGATTACTCCCGTACCCGCGCTTGCAGGCTTAAGGAGAATTTTACTCGCATTATATTTTGCTTGTACGTCATGCGCGATGGTCGTACCTTTGATGTTTACTTTAATAAGATTCTTAAATGCATCATCGATCGCTTTTTTGATAGCATCGGGAACTTCTTTAGCCTTACCTAGACCAAAACCTACAGTTCCGTTTTTATCGCCTACGACTACAAGGGCATTAAATCTAAATCTTCTACCGCCTTTGACAACCTTGGTAACTCTACCTATGTTTACTACGACTTCTTCGAATTCTTCTCTATTGATTTCCATATCTACCCTTTAGAACTTTATACCGTTTTCTCTAAGACCGTCTGCAAATGCTGCAACTACACCGTGATAAAGGTATCCGTTTCTATCAAAAGTAATTTCTTCGATTTTTGCATCTTTTAGTCTTTTGGCAAACTCGGCGGCCAACTTTTTCACTCCGTCTTTATTCGCTACAACCTTCTCTTTTGCACCGTCGATTGAAACAAGCGTTGAGCCGCTTAGATCATCGATTGCCTGTGCATAGAAAAATTTGTTTGATCTGAAAATAGTTATTCTAGGCTTTGTAGCACACCCTGATATTTTTCCTCTAACTCTAGCTTTTCTCTTTTTGTGAAGAGAGATTTTTCTGTATAAATCGTTTAGTTTCATTTTTTACCCCTACTTCTTAGAAGCTTTACCGGCTTTTCTAATAATTCTTTCGCCGGAATATTTAACACCTTTGCCTTTGTACGGCTCAGGCGGTCTAAAACCTCTAATCTCGGATGCAACTTGTCCAACTTGTTGCTTATCCGCACCTTTGATTAATATCGAGTTCCCTTCTACGGCGATACTAATCCCCTCGGGAATAGGATAGATTACCGGATGCGAAAAACCTAGAAGCAACTCAAGATCTTTCCCTTTTACCGCAGCTCTATAACCGACACCTACGATGTCGAGTTTCTTTTCAAAACCTTTATCAAGTCCAACTACGATGTTGCTTGATAAAGCTCTATAAGTTCCCCAAAATGCTCTTGCATTCTCGATACCTTCTTTGAGTGTTAGCGTAAGTTGCTCGTTTGCTACGTCGATACCCACTCTATCCATCGTGTCGAGTTTCTTTTCTATGTTCCCTTTTTTAAAGGATATTACCGATCCATCAACTGAAACGGCGATTCCTTTTGGGAGGTCGATTGGTCTTTTACCGATTCTTGACATACTTCACTCCTACCAAATACTGCAAAGGGCTTCGCCGCCGACTTTGCCGTTATAAGCGTCTTTATTATCAAGTACGCCTTTTGATGTGCTCACAACCAATGAACCGTAACCGTTTTTAAATGATTTAAGCTCTTGATACCCTTTGTAGATTCTTCTACCCGGTTTTGAGATTCTTTTAATTTCGTTGATGACGGATTTCCCTTTTTCATCATACTTCAAAACTACGTTAATACTTTTTTTATTATCTTTTTCTACGACTTTGAATCCGTCTATATAGTTGTGCTTTTGGAAAACCTCTAGGATTCTTTCAACTATTTTTGAATAAAGAAGCGTCGTAGTGTCTTGTCTTCTCATAGCCGCATTTCTAATTCTTGTTATAGAATCGGCAATAATATCGTTCATCATATCTACAACCCCTTACCAGCTTGCTTTTTTAAGTCCCGGAATGAGACCTTCATTTGCCATTTTTCTAAGGCATACTCTGCATAGTCCGAAATCTCTATAAACAGACTTCGGTCTTCCGCATACTTGGCATCTTGTGTATGCTCTAGTGCTAAACTTCGGCTTTCTTTTTGTTTTAGCTATCATAGATTTCTTAGCCATTAGTTTCTCCCTCTGCTAAAAGGCATACCAAGTAATTCAAGTAACTTGTGCGCCTCTTTATCGTTATTTGTAGTCGTTACTATCGTGATATTCATACCGTGCGTGATCAATATATCATCATATACGACTTCCGGAAACATCAACTGCTCATTCAGACCGAAGCTATAATTACCTCTGCCGTCAAAACCGTTTTTTGCTACACCTCTAAAGTCTTTCACTCTTGGAAGTGCGATAGAGATAAGCTTCTCGAGGAAGTTGTACATTTTATCGCCTCTTAGAGTCACTTTTACACCGATAGGCATACCTTCTCTTACTTTAAAACCCGCGACCGATTTTTTAGCTTTTGTTACAACCGCTTTTTGTCCTGCAATGAGAGAGATAATATCTTGTACGTTTTGTAAAAGTTTTGTATCTCTAGCGTTTTTACCGCATCCTGCACTAATAACAACTTTTTCTATCGCAGGGATAAGCATAGGATTTTTTATACCAAGCTCTTCTGCGAGTTTAGTTTTTATATTCTTTTTATAATTTTCTTTTACGCTTAGCATTATTCAGCCTCCGCAAGTTTTACGTTAGAGATATGTATCGGCATCTCTTTATCGCTAAAACCACCCTTCGGATTCGCATCGTTTGGCTTAGTCGCTTTTTTCACGACTTTGCAACCCTCTACGATTACGGAATCTTTTTTCGGTAGTACGCTT
Organism: uncultured Campylobacterales bacterium; assembly: GCA_964500775.1. Taxonomy (GTDB): domain Bacteria; phylum Campylobacterota; class Campylobacteria; order Campylobacterales; family CAZCQG01; genus CAZCQG01. The sequence goes on along the minus strand of CAZCQG010000050.1, from coordinate 9,561 downwards.
TTAACTTTAGCTTTTTTGCCTTTGTCATCTCCGGCGATGATCTCTACCAAATCACCTTTTTTGATCTTGATTTTTTTCATTACAATACCTCCGGAGCCAATGAAACGATTTTCATAAAGTTCGCATATCTTACTTCTCTGCTCACAGGTCCGAAAATCCTTGTACCGATCGGCTCTCTTTTATTATCGAGAATTACTGCGGCATTGTCGTCGAATCTAATAAGCGAACCGTTTTCTCTTTGGATCTCTTTTTTAGTTCTTACTATAACAGCCTTGACGACTTGCCCTTTTTTGATTTTTCCGCTTGGAAGCGCTTTTTTTACCGAAGCGACGATTACGTCGCCTACTCTTGCGTATCTTCTATGACTTCCGCCAAGAACCTTGATACACATTATCTCTTTAGCACCGCTATTATCGGCAACCGTTAGTCTTGTAAAACTTTGTACCATTACTCAACTCCTGCTTGCACAACTCTTTTTAATACAAACGCTTTTCTTTTTGAGATAGGCTTGCACTCTTCTGCTTCGACTAGGTCACCCACGTGAACACTGTTAGCCTCGTCATGGACGATATATTTTTTAAATTTTCTTACGAACTTGTGGTATTTCGCATGCACGACTCTTCGCTCAACCAAAACAGTGATGCTTTTGTCGCCCGCTTTTTTTACCACTTTACCTTGTATCGTTCTTTTTACGGATGTATTTTCGCTCATAACTTAGTCCTTATTTACTCTGACTAAGGGCAGTAGAAATCCTAGCGATCTCTTTTTTTGTCGCTCTTATCTCATTCGGATTTGTCAACTGCATAGTCTTTAGTTTTAATCTAAGCTCAAATAGTTGCATTTTCTTCTCTTTGAGCATCCCTAATAGTTCGCTTTTGCTTTTTTGTACTAACTCAGAATATTTCATTTTCACTCTCGCTTGTAACTATTTTCGTTTTGAAAGGGAGTTTACTCATGCCGAGTGCCAATGCTTCTCTAGCAAGAGATTCTTCAATACCTGCCATTTCATAAATGATTCTGCCCGGCTTGATATTCATTACCCACTTCTCTACGCTTCCTTTACCTTTACCCATCCTTGTTTCGAGTGGTTTTGCAGTCAAAGGTTTATCGGGAAATACTCTAATCCAAATCTTTCCCGCTCTTTTTATATGTCTGTTCATTGCGACCCTAGCAGCTTCTATCTGTCTAGAATCTATTCTGCCGTGTTCTGCCGCTTTTACCGCGATGTCTCCGAAAGCTATCTTAGCACCTCTTGTAGATTTGCCTCGATTTCTCCCTTTCATCTGCTTTCTGTATTTGGTTCTTTTAGGCATTAACATTATTGTGCCCTCCCTCTTCTTCTATTGCCTCTATCTCTATTGTTTGGTCTATCGGCTTTTTCTTCTTTTGTCTCTTTAGCTTCGGGTTGGATTCCCTTTTGGAGTACCTCACCTTTAAATATCCAAACTTTGATACCGATGATTCCGTAGGTAGTAAGCGCTTCGGCGAAACCGTAATCGATTTTCGCTCTAAGGGTATGCAAAGGAACTCTTCCTTCCATATACCACTCTTCTCTTGCCATTTCTGCGCCGCCAAGTCTTCCTGAAACCTTGACCTTGATACCTTTTGCGCCGGATTTCATAGCAGCTTGCATTACCTTTTTCATGGCACGTCTGAATGCTACCCTTCTTTCAAGTTGCATCGCTACGTTTTCAGCCGCTAGTTGTGAAGAAACTTGCGGTTTTTTCACCTCTTTGATATTGATAGCAAGCTCTTTATCCACCAATTTTGAAAGTGCTACTTTCAATTTTTCAATATCTGCACCTTTTTTTCCGATGATGATGCCCGGGCGTGCCGCAACAACGGTAACTCGTACTTTTTTCGCTGTTCTTTCGATAAGAATATCCGAAACACCTGCGTAATAGAGTTCTTTTTTAAGATATTTTCTTATTTTATAATCTTCATAGATTGCCGTCGGAACGTTGTTTCCGGGGAACCATCTTGATTCCCAGTTTCTGTTTATTCCAAGTCTAAGACCGATAGGATTAACTTTTTGACCCATAACTACTTATCCTTTTTTTGTTCTGCAACTTCAACATAGACATGAGAAGTAGGTTTTCTAATTGGTGTCGCTCTGCCTCTTGCTCTAGGTGTATGTCTTCTTAGAACAGGACCTTGATCCACCCTGCAAGATACCACCGTTACTTCATTTGGCTCATAACCGCCGTTCGCTACTGCGCTATTGATCACTTTAGAGATGATCTTAGCCGCTTTATTCGGAGTGAACTCTAGAGATGCCATAGCAAGCTCGGCATTCATCCCTTGCACCTCTTTCGCTACAAGTCTAGCTTTCGTAGGAGAGAGTCTTATGTGTCGTAATATTGCTTTACTCATTTTCTACCCCTACTTACCGATTTTCTTTTGGACACTACCTTTGTGCCCTTTGAAAGTTCTAGTAGGAGCAAACTCACCGAGTTTGTATCCTATGTGGTTTTCGGTTACGTATACCGGCACAAATTTTCTACCATCATGAACATTGAACGTAAGACCGATCATATCGGGAAGAATTGTGCTTCTTCTTGACCAAGTTTTAATAGGTTTGTTATCCTTTTTATCCTTAGCAGCCATAACTTTTTTTGCCAGGTGCGCATCAATAAATGGACCTTTTTTAATACTTCTTGCCATACCTTACCTCTTTTTATTCTTTCTTGAGATAATGAGCTTATCGCTCGCTTTTTTCTTTCTCGTTTTGAAACCTTTTGCAGGTATACCCCAAGGTGAAACAGGATGTCCCGAAGAACCGGTCTTACCTTCACCACCGCCGTGCGGGTGATCTACCGGGTTCATCGCTGCACCCCTTGTTTGCGGTCGCACGCCTAGGTGTCTGTTTCTACCTGCTTTACCGATATTGATGTTTGCAAACTCTTCGTTTCCTACGTTTCCTATAGTTGCCATACACTCACCGAGGATTTTTCTCATCTCGCCGCTAGGCATTTTAAGAATGACGTATTTGTCTTCTCTGCCCATAAGCTGTACCGCCGCGCCTGCGCTTCTTGCAAGTTTTGCGCCGTTACCCGGGTGCATCTCGATATTGTGAATCACGGTACCGATAGGGATGTTTTTAAGCTTCATCGCATTTCCCGGTTTAATATCCAAACCGCTCTCTGCCGCCGCTACGCTATCGCCCACGCTAAGACCCGAAGGTTGGATGATATATCTTTTATCGCCGTCTACATAATTGATAAGTGCTATACGGCAGTTTCTGTACGGATCGTATTCGATTCCCGCTACCGTTCCTACTACGCCGTATTTATTTCTTTTAAAATCTATGATTCTATAGAGTTTTTTCGCACCGCCCTCTTTATGTCTGCTTGTGATTCTTCCGTAGCTGTTTCTTCCCGCATGAACGGAAAGTTTCACTAGAAGTTTTCTTACGCCTGCTTTTTGCGTAATGTCTCCGCTGTCCACATTAGACATAAATCTTCTGCTAGGCGTATACGGTTTATATGTTTTTATTCCCATAACTTCTCCTTAACCTTAGCTCGCAAGCGATTCTATTTTCGCACCCTCAGGGAGTGTTACATAGAATTTCTTGAAATCTGCTCTTTTGCCGGCCATACCTCTAAATCTTTTCACTTTACCTTGTTGTCTTAGTGAATTGACTTTTAGCGGAGTAAAACCGAAATAGTCTTTGAACACCGCTTTAAGTTGGTTTTTGCTCACGCTTGTCGATGTTTGTACGACTATCACGCCGCTTTCTTGTAGTTCTATTGATTTTTCAGTGTAAACAATAGATTTGATATCGGTAATATCTGCCATGATTAACCCTCGTTTACTATTTTTTCAAAAAGAGATTTTTCGCATACGACGCAATCAAAAAGCGATACTACATATCCGTTAAGCTCGTTTGCTTCGGCAAGGTAGCATTTTTTAAGATTTCTGAATGCTAAAAACGTTTTCTCTTCAAAGCTCTCTGTAACAAAAAGTGCACTTCTTTGTGAAAGTTTTGCAAAGAGTGCGTTCGCTTCTTTTGTTTTGCCGCTCTCTACTCTAATGGAATCAACCAAGAAGAGTTTGCCATTCGCAGCCTTTTCTGCTAGAGCTGCTTTGAATGCAAGTCTCTTTTGTTTTTTGTTGACTTTAAGGTCATAATTTCTGTTGTTGCTTGGACCGTGCGCTTTACCGCCGCCTACGAATACGGGTGAAGTGATGCTTCCCGCTCTAGCTCTACCGCCCCCTTTTTGGCTCCACGGCTTTTTACCGCCACCGCTTACTTCGCCTCTAGTCTTTGCACTCGCACCGTTTGCTCTTAGAGCTGCTTGATACGACTTTACATAAAGATATAGGTTGTGCGGGTTGATGTCGCTGAAGCCTTCAGGAAGAGCAACTTCGCTTGCTTTGTTGTATTCTTTGTCTAGTACTACTGCTTTACTCATTTCATTACCTTTATTTTGCCGCTCGCGCCGTTAAAACCCGGCACAGAGCCTTTGAGGACTAAAACGTTGTGTTCTGCATCGAATGACACGACTTCATTTTGTACCGTGACGGTCTCGTTTCCGTATTGACCCGCCATTTTTTTCCCTCTTTGTACACGACCCGGCCATTCTCTGTTACCGATAGAACCGGTTGTTCTATGGAATCTATGTCCGTGCGCAGCAGGACCACCGCTAAAGTTCCATCGTTTCATAACACCGGTGAAACCTCTACCTTTAGTCTTTAACGTCACTTTTACTTTTTTTACTTCCGCTAGTGCGCCCGTACTTAGGTCACCTGCTTCGGTTGCTTCACTCTCGATAGTAGCAAATTTATTAAACTCTTTTGAAAGATTGTATTTTTTTTGCTGACCTTCGATAGTCTTGTTGATATTTTTTCCTTCGGCATACGCGACAAGCGCTTTTCCTTCGGATACCTCGCACACTTTAGCCTCTTTGACTTTCAGAAGCGTGACGGGTACGCTAGGGACGCCAAGCGTTCTGCTCATACCTATTTTTTCTACTAAAAATTCCATTTTCTAAACCCTTAGTTAAATTATTTACCCATAGATCTTACTTCGACATCCACTTCTGGTGCCAAATCCAACTTCATAAGCGAATCAACCGTTTCTGAAGTAGCCGATACGATGTCAAGAACTCGTGAATGAATTCTTATTTCAAATTGTTCTCGTGAATCTTTGTTGACGTGTGGTGATTTTAAAACCGTGTATCTCTTGATCCGTGTAGGGACGGGGATGGGTCCTCTAATCTCAGAGCCTGTTCTCTTAACAGCCTCAACTATAGCATTAACTGACCTATCTAATACTCTGTGGTCATAAGCCTTAAGCTTAAGTCTAATCTTTTCCATTAGTATCCTTAAAAAGAACTCATCAATGGGCATTGATGGATTTTTGGAAGCGTGATTATAGATAAAAATCATCGGATAGTCAATAGGTTTTACCGAAAAATAGGGATTTTTGGATTTTTTTATTTCCTTTTTAAAAGGAAAACTATATACTCCTCCGTAATGGAAGCGATAGAATTATTTTATGAAAACAAACTCGGTATCGGCAACTTTTTCCCGCGTAAAAAAAGTATAGAATCCAAGAAGACTATGCTTCTCGGTTCCCCTTTTAGCGGCAAAACATCGCTTATAATGAATCATTTGCTCGTAGGCGGATATAAACATCCGCTCTATATCGATATGGCGGATCAACGTGCAGACGCTCTTGATGCTACGGCATTTAAGAGATTCATAAATGAGAAAAAACCCTCCATAACCATTATAGAAAACGCCCAAAAATTGGATAATTTCGATTTCTTGAGCGAAGAGAACGAATACATTATTAGTGCGACACTCCCCCTAAATCTAGAAGGCTTCTCGACGCTAGAGCTCTTGCCGCCCGATTTTGAAGAGTTTTTGATGCTGTATAAAAAAAGCTCCGACGTTAAAAATAGTTTCAGCGCTTTTTTCAAAGGGGGAAGTATCCCGCACCTCATCAATTGTGTCGATTTCGACTTTATCCAAAAAGAGCAAGATCTCCTCGCGCTGCTAGGATACCGCGGGGTGAATCTAAGCCTACTCAAACACATAGCAGCACAGGTGTCGCGCAGCACCTCGATACACCGCATCTATACTCTCATCAAAAAAAACGGGAAAGTTTCCAAGGATTCGCTTTATAAAGATATAGAACATCTCCTCACGCAAAAAATCGTTTTCGCTATCGACGAACACGGTGTGAGCAGACCGCAGAAGCGCTTTTACCTCTTTGACCACGCGCTGCGCGACGGGCTACTGGCGAGCCGCGATTTTACCGCGACGTTTGCAAATATGCTCTTTACCGAGATGCGAAAAAAGAAGGGAGAGAGAATAGAATTCACCGCTAATATTGATTTCCTTTTCCCCGATTCGAGCACTTGCGTCATCGCCGCGCCGTTTTTGAACGAAGAGGCGGCGGAGAAGAAGATGATAGGAATCCTCAAAGACTTCGTAAACACGAACGAAGTCGATTTTGTCACGTTGGGGAATAGTTTTGCATTTGATTATAAAGGAGTACATTGTGAAGGAATCCCTTTTTGGGAATGGGCTTTGCGCGAGTGAAAATCTCTGCGGCATAGACGAAGCCGGACGCGGTCCGATTGCCGGACCGTTGGTAGTAGCGGGCGTGGTGCTAGAATCACATATCATCGGAGCGGATGATTCTAAAAAACTCACCGCCAAGAGACGCGAAGCGCTTTATGAAGAGATAATCAAACACGCAAAATACCGCATAGTGATAACCGAAGCATCCGAGATAGACGCAAAAGGAATCTCCTATGCTCTCAAAAATTCGCTCCTTGAGATCGTAACCTCCTTGCAAGCCGAGCGCTATATATATGACGGCAATTGCAGCTTCGGCGTAGAAAAAATATCTACACTCATCAAAGCCGACGCAAAAATTGAAGCGGTAGCGTGCGCAAGCATCCTCGCCAAAGTCACAAGAGATAGAATCATGGAATCGCTAGCCCCGCAATACCTCGCCTACTCCTTTAAAAAACACAAAGGTTACGGCACCGCGCTCCACATCGAAGAGATAAAAAAACACGGACTAAGCGACATCCATCGCAAAAGCTATAAGATAAAATCGCTAGAAGAATTACAAGATGGCGGTATGCGGCTTTTGTAGCGGAAGTACTATTTCAAATACCGCTCCGCCGTTTTTATTATACGCGCGGATTTTTCCTCCGAGACTCTCCTCTATTATCAATTTACAAAGATACAGTCCAATACCCGTCCCCTTCTCACCTTTAGTCGTAAAATACGCCTGAAAAAGATTTTTCATACTGTGTTCATCGATCCCGCCGCCGTTATCGCTGATGAGGATTTTGATATTTTCCCCTTCTTTATTCCATGCGATATATATCTCGGGGTGCTCGATACTGTTTGCGACAAGGGCATCTTTGGCATTGTCTATGAGATTGAGAAATACTTGACTAAGCTCATTGGCGACGGTGGTGACTCTAAGGTCTTCTTGCGGTAGATGGAGTTTAATATCTTTTTGTCGTAATGTCCCTTTGAGAATCTCACTCACCGAACTAGCAATTTTTGCCAAGCTCACTTCGTCAACTTTTTTATTGGGGGCAAAAAAATCTCTAAAGTCGCTCACCGTATCACTCATAAACATCACATTAGAGATTATTTTGTCACAAATGGTAGAAATCTCTTTGGTATCCACTTTTTTACTCTCGCAGATACCTTGAATATTCATCGCACCTAGATTGATAATGGTAAGCGGCTGTTTCCATTGATGGGTGATGACTTGGATCATATCCCCCATTGAGGCTTTTTTTGACTGTTGAAATAGCATATGTTTAATTCGCCCGTATTCGACGTGTTTTGCCGACGTTTTTCTGTAGGCGATGATAGAGAGAGTGACGATAAACGCGAGCAATGTAAAGTGGGTAAACGTCCGCTCCCACGTCACTAAGTTCATCGCAATAATCGTACTATCCAAATATGCGAGCACCATCAAAAAATAGCCGAAAAAGAGGAGTTTCGCATTTGCATCGCCTTTGTACGCCGTCCTAAATGCTATATATAAAAGGATGGGCATCGTAAGGAAATAGTAGAGCGTATCAAACGGTTTGTATACATCTGATAGCTGTATCACCCCCCAAAGCGGCAACATCATACCAAAAGCGATATACACGAGGTGTACGCTCCAAATTATTGTTAGAATCTTGCGGTAACGATTCTCCAAAATCGCGCTCATAAATAGCGCTACCCCTATAGGGAAAAAGCAATAACTAAAGACTATGAGGTACTGCACCAAAAGAGGATAATAGAAATAAAACTGGGTAATTTGCGCACTTAGGAGCGAATCTATCCCTTGCGTAAAAAGCAAAAAACTCAAATACAAGTTTTCTTTGCTTTGGAGATTGGCAATAAAAACGAGGAAAAACAAGATTCCGCCCATAATCGCCGCTACCCCTACGATAAAACGGGGCATATCGGTAGTGTAGATTTTTTGCATATGATTACTTTTAGAATCTAGTAAAACTTCACCCCAGAGCCCTATATCAGGATAGTCGGAATAGACCCTAAAATAGATCGTCTTTCCCGCGGCATCTTGCGGCAAATCGATAAGATGCCACGGCCAACCGACAAATTTACCCTTCCCCTCTTTGTCGAAATCTCCGTAATGATAAATCATCTTCCCCGAAACATACACCTGCGTGATAAGATCTATGCTAAATACAAAAATCGAAGGTTCTGCCGGAAGCGTGTCGGGGAGTTTATAGCGATACCATACGTTCGTATTTCCGTCGCGTCCTTCAGGGTTACTCGGAAAATCGATATTTTTCCATTCATCGGAATCTTCTTCGATACTCCATAAGGGAATCCCGTTCGCATCAAAAAGGGAATCGCCCCATCGATACTGCCAGCCCGATTCTAAAGGAGCGGCATGAAGGTAGAGCGAAAAGAATAGAAGAATCGGAAGAAGATATTTCACCTTATTTCATCCCAAGTAATACTTTTTTCATATATCCAATTGCTCTTTTTTGAGCTCTTTATTCGCATATTCGACGTGGAGATTCTTCTCATAGAAAAACTGCACCAAATCGGGATCAAGCTCCATATCTTTAACCATAAAGCTGATTATCTTCATAGCTTCGCTTAATTTCTTGGCGGGTTTATACGGTCTATCCGCCGCCGTGAGTGCCTCAAAGACATCCGCTAAAGCTAAGATTCTAGATTCCAAAGAGAGCTGCTCCTCTTTTAAACCTAACGGATACCCTTTGCCGTTGAGCTTTTCGTGGTGACCTCCGGCTATTTCTGGGACACGGGAGAGCTTTTGGGGGAACGGGAGAGCATTTAGCATTTTGAGCGTCATCGTAGCGTGGTCGTTTATCTTTTCGCGTTCCCAGTCAGCAAGCGTGCCGCGGCGAATAGAGAGGTTATACACCTCCTCATCCGTCAATAGGTTATGCGCGTGTCCGTCTATAAAAAGGAGCTTTTGCGCGATATTCTTTATCCGCTCTATCTTGTCGTCGCTCATAAATTCGCCCCCGAGATTGCTCTGTTCTAAAAAAGCAAAGTCATCGTCTAGTTCCGCTATTTTATTCTGTA
>CAZCQG010000049.1:0-15862 GCA_964500775.1 uncultured Campylobacterales bacterium | reverse complement strand
TCGTCTATCAAGAGCAGGTTATGCAGATAGTGCAGGTTATCGGCGGCTTTAGTTTGGGCGGCGCTGATTTGGTGCGACGTGCGATGGGGAAAAAGATCAAAGAGGAGATGGATAAGCTCAAAGGGGAGTTTGCCGACGGTGCGCAAGCAAAAGGATTTCATAGGGCTAAAAGCGAAGAGCTGTTTGATCTCATCGTGAAATTCGCAGGGTATGGATTCAATAAATCCCACTCCGCCGCGTATGCGATGGTTACCTTCCAAACAGCATATTTAAAGACCTATTATCCCCAAGAGTTTATGGCGGCACTCTTAACGAGCGAGCAAGATAATACCGATAAGATAGTCAAATACGTCGATGAGCTCAAGCAGCTCAAAATCGACCTCCTTCCACCCGATGTCAAACGCTCCAAACTCGAATTTAGCGCAGTGGAGGATGCAAACGGAAACAAAGGAATCCTCTTTGGAATGGGGGCGATAAAAGGGGTGGGCGAAGTAGCGCTCAACCTCATAATCGAACAAAGGGATATTGAACCGTTTTTGGATTTGAATGATTTTATTGCAAAGATTCAGACCCAAAAAGTGAACAAGAAAGTATTGGAATCGCTTGCAAAAAGCGGAGCGTTCGATAGTTTCGGATATACGAGAAAAACATTGCTTGAAAATATCGAAACCATAGTCGAGGCGGCAAAAGATTGCGAACGGGCGCGAAAAAACTCCGAAAACTCCCTTTTCGGCGATAGCGATGAAGTCACAAGCATCAAAATAGAACTGAATAATCTCCCCGAATACGACCTCAAACGATTACTAGAACTCGAAAAAGAGACGTTAGGATTCTACGTCAGCGGTCACCCGCTTGATGACTTTAGAGAGGAGATAGACAAACTCCAATATACCCTCTCTAGCTCCATCGAAAACATAGCCGACGGAAGCAAAGCGATATTTGTAGGTAAGATCGAAGAGGTCACGACCAAGATCAGCAAAAAAGGGTCGAAATTCGCGATATTAAGTATTATGGATTTTCACGGCAACATCGAGCTTACACTTTTTGAAAAGAATCTCAAAAAACTTGAAATGATGGATACAAACCGCCCTTTGGCATTTAAATGTGAGATCACCAAAGACGGCGATTTTACGAGAATCCGCTGCGATAAGATACTCAAACTCGAAGAGGTTAACGCTGAAAAAGTCGAAACTAAAATCGAACAAAAAGTGGAGATCGAAGAACAAGAGACCGAGCCTATCGAGATAGAGCTATCATTAAACGACGAGACAAAAGGGGAGATAGAACGAATCTATATCCTCGCAAATCGCAACAGAGGGGAGCAGAGACTCAATATCACTTTTATCTCAAAACTTGCAAACATCCGTCTTGAAACCGATTATCGCGTCTCAAAGAAGTTTCTCCAAGAGTATTTGCAAAAAGAAGAGAGTAGCGAGAGTGCGGCATAATGGGACACAATAAATACGACTTCACCCTTCTAGTCGCCGAGGATGATTTGATCTCCCAAAAGATTCTGAATAACATACTTTGCAATTATTTTTCCGAAATATCGTATGCGCGGGACGGCGAAGAGGCGTATGCCCTCTTTCGGAGCAAAAATTTCGATATTTTACTTACCGATATTTCAATGCCCAAAATTGACGGGATCACACTCATAGAAAAAATAAAAAGCGAAAAAGAGATTCCCATTATCGTGATAACCGGAGGGGGTGATGCGAAGGGTTTTGAAAAGATGTCGGAGCTCGGGGTCGATTCGTTTTTACTCAAACCTTTTACCGATACGAAAATACAAAACTCCCTTTTTAAAATATGCGATCGCCTCCTTCAAAAAAGAGAATTAGAAGAGTATAAAAGACAAGAAGAGCTAAGTATCGTCCTCTCTTCAATAGGGAAACTAGCAGCAGGTATCACCCATGAGATAAATACTCCCCTTACTTTCGCAAAAGGAAATTTGGAGCTTATGAAAGAGAGTATCGACGCATTGCCCGATGGTGATGCGAAAAAAAATATCCTTGAGGGTCATACGGTGGTAAGCGATGCACTTACGAGAATCAAAAATATCGTCGAATCTATGCGTGAAATAGCCGGCAAAGGGAGCGGAAAAAAGGAGAAAACCGACATCTTAAAAACGGTGCATATGGCGCTCGTGATGCTATATAGCCGTGCGAAGACAATATCTGAAATTTACTGCAACGCTAAATTATTTACCCCCAACATCGACATAAGAGAAGGTGAGTATTTTATTTTTGCCGACAAGCAAAGGATAGAGCAGATATGGGTCATAATAGTAAATAACGCACTCGATGAACTTGCCAAGCAAAATATCCCTTTCAAGGAGCGGAGGATAGATATTGTGATCACCCAAGATACACAATTCGTAAAGATTGCTATACAAGATAATGCAGGAGGTATTCCCGATGCTATAAAAGAGCGACTTTTTATGCCTTTTGCCAGCACGAAAGAATCAAGCGGTATCGGCATAGGACTCAATATCGCCAAAAGCATCGTCCAAGAACACAAAGGGCAAATCGCCGCGTACAATAAAAACGGCGGCGCTGTTTTTGAGATAATTTTTGAGAGATACAAAGATGCGATTTAAACTCGATGCAAACCTCGGGGAGGGATGGAATTTTGAAAAAGAGTGTGAGCTTTGCGGGGAAGTTTTAAAAGATTGCAAATGCAATCAAAAGGTGATAAAAGAACCCAAACAGCACAAACTCCATTTTAGAAAAGAAAAAAGAAATGGTAAAATAGTCACCGTAATAGAGGGGTTTTATCTAGAAGACGGGAAGTTAAAAGCGATTCTCAACCAACTAAAAAAGAGACTCGCTACGGGCGGAAGTATCAAAGGCGACACTATTGAACTACAGGGCGATTGTGTAATAAAAGCGAAAGAGGAACTAAAAGATTTTGGACAAAAATAATTACGAAGAATTACAAAACATCACAACGCTCTATGTAGAAGACGATACCGTGATGGCGAATTTGTTCGCCTCCCATTTCGGAAGATATTTTAAAAAAATAGATGTTGCCAATAACGGAATCGAAGCGCTTAAAATGATGGAAAAAGAGAAATACGACATCTTGATGACCGATATAGTGATGCCTAAGATGAACGGTCTAGAATTGATAGCAAGAGTCAAAAAAATCGACAAAGAGCAAAAGGTAGTACTCATATCTTCTCATGATGACAGTAAGTATTTTATAGATGCCATCCATTCGGGGGTAAATGAATATATCGTAAAGCCTTTCGAAAAAGAGCAGGTGCTAAAGGCGGCATCAAAAATCGCCAAAGCACTCCAAGCGCAGAAGGATGCGGAGAGAAACGAACAGATAAAATCAATCATTTTAAAATCTATCGCTTGTGGCGTGGTGGGGATCAAAAAGGATCTCGAAATACTTTTTAGCAACGATTCGGCACGAAGAATCTTCAAGGTCGACGATGACCAATCGCTCGCAAAAGCTTTAAATGAGGCAGAAGAATTAAAGAGCGATCTAAACGAGTTTTTTTCACAGAACGAAAAATCTCTCTTTAATGAGCGAAAACTTTTATCCATCGGGGATGAAAAATATGTCAAATACAGAATCGATAAATACCGAGACGAAGAGATACAACACGGCGCTATCCTCACGTTTTACGATGTCACGCAGGCACTTGAAGACAGAGGCGAATTAGAGATATTAAGCAAGGTAGTCGAGGAATCGACCTCCGTTATCTTGATCACCGATACCGAAGGGCGGATACGATACGTCAATAAAAAATTTGTCTCGACTACGGGATACGGCTTTGAGGAGGCATTGGGGAAAAATCCTTCGATTCTGAAATCCAATAAGAATCCGATACACATCTATGAGGAGATGTGGGGGAATCTCACCGAAAACAAGAGTTGGCACGGCGAGATGGTAAACAGAAGAAAAGACGGCAGCGACTACTGGGTCAATACCTCCATCTACCCCATATACGACACACTGCGAAAGAAAAAGTATTATGTCGGAATCGCCGAAGATATTAGCGAGAAAAAAGAGGCGGAAAGGAGATTGCTCATCGCCAAAGATGAATTGGAAGAGCGTGTAAAAAAAGAGGTATTTAAGAATCTAGAGATAGAAAAAGAGGTCTATGAGCAAAAAAAACTCAATGCCATGGGGCATATGCTCAAAGACATCGCCCACCACTGGAGACAGCCGCTCACCGCTATAGGGATAATGGTGCAAAATATCAAAGAGATGAATGAAGACGGTTCGCTCAATAAAGATATGATAAACGATATGGTAGAGCGGAGTTTGATACAGCTCCATCAGATAAGCAAAACGATAGATGATTTTAGAAATTTTTATAAAACGAGCGAAGGGACAAAAACTTTTGATTTGCTCAAGATAGTGCGAGATTCGATATTTTTAGTCTCCGCACAAGCTACCGAAAAGAATCAAGAGATACTCTTTATCAACGATACTCCCGATGAATATATCTCTATAAACGGATATGAGAGTGAGCTCAAACAAGTGGTCGTGAGTATATTGAAAAATGCGATCGATTCTATCGCCCAAAAAAGAAAGATCGATTTGGATCTAGAAGGAAAAATCGAAGTAAAAATATCAAAGAGCGATGAAAAACTCGTCTCTATTAGATTTAGAGATAACGGAATAGGGCTTTCCGAAGAGGCGATAGAAAGAGTGTATGAACCCTACTACACGACAAAAGAGGTCGGCGAGGGGAGCGGCATAGGACTTTTTATGTCAAAAACCGTTATCGAGAAACACTTCGAGGGGCAACTTAAAGCAAACAGAATAGAAGAGGGGGCGGAATTTGAAATACTCCTCCCCTTAAAAGGAAACTACGCTTCTATTTGATACTCCAATTTTTTCTCGTTTCCCTGATGAATTTTTTGTTTATGTTTGCGATGAGAAGCTCTTCTCTATCGCCGAGTGATTCGATGATATTGCCGTCCACTCCGCAAGCGAGGGTATCGCCGTAGAATCTCCATATATGTGATTCGTCTCTATACTCGCCCACTCTGTTGGCACGCAAGATAAATGTCGATGCGATAAAAGCGCGTGATTTGATGATCTCTCTCCAACGCTGGTTGGATTCAAACGTCGAAGCGGTCGGAAGAAAAACTATGTCGATAGCTTGTTTTTTTATTTCAAGCCAAAACTCGTCAAAGTGGAGCTCATATCCAAAAACCATCGCACATTTAAAGCCGTTATGGGTAAAAGAGCACAGCTCTATCTTCTCGGGTTTTTCGTTTGAGAAAAATGCCGCTTCGTTCCAATGAGGGAAAGCAATAAGTCTTTGCTGTTCGTAAGAGTAGGATTTGCCGCTCGGTAAGATTCTGTATAGGCTTTTGTAGACTTTTTTTTGTCTGACCGAGATGATGGGTGCGAGGATCGTCATACCGTAATTTTTCGCGAGGATTTTTAAAGATTCTAAGTGCTTGGTGCTTTGTTCGTTTATCATCGAGAGCGGTAAGTTTTTTAATTCATGAAAAAAGAGATTTAAGACGTATTCGCCCAAAAGCAAAACCTCGACGTTTGATTCGGCGGCTGCTTTGACATAATAGGTGAGTTTTACGTCATCTAGCGGGAGTGAAGTGAGTTGCAGAGCCGCTATATTCATTCTATCTCTCCATTCGCCTCGTTTTTGATACTCTCAAACTCTATCTTGGCATTTTCGAGTCTCTTTTGCGCCTCTTTGAGTTCGGCTACTCCCTCTTTGTAGAGCGCGAGTCCTTCGCTTAGCGCGATGTCCGGCTTGGAGAGTTTTTCGAGTATCTCTTTGGCTTTTAGTATCCGCTCCTCGAAGCTCGTCTCTTTTTCTTTGCTCATTTTCCCTCCAATATCTCTTTTATGAGATTCTCGTATTTCTCTATTTCGACCAAGAATCCGTCATGTCCATAGTCGCTCGCAATCTCATGGTAATTGCATATAGCGGTGCTATTTTGCTGTTCTAGCCGCTCTTTGATGATGCGCATCTCTTTGGGTAAAAACATCAAATCACCGCTAAAAGCGATAAGCTCTACCCTGGTTTTTATCCTAGCCAATGCATCATCCAAAGAATCAAACCCGTCTCCTAGATCAAAAATGCTTATGGCTTTGATGATGTATAAGTAGCTAAGCGGATCGAAAAACTTGGTGAAGTTGTAGCCGTTGTACTCCAGATACCGCTCCACCTCAAATCTCCCGAAAAGCTCGAATATCCCGTCGGTGTTCACGTATTTGCGCCCGAATTTCTGCTCATATGCCGCAGGAGCGAGGTAATGCAAGAATCCTATCATCCGCGCTACCGCCAATCCGCTAGATTCGCTCTCGTGAAACTCTTTTGGGTCGTAATTACCATTTTTGAAATGCTCATCATTAGTGATAGCCTCCATCATTATCCGATTTGCCGCTATGACATTAGGCGAGGTCGCATAGGTAGTGGAGATGGGGATGATGGTCTCGGCAAAATTTGGATAATCGACCGCAAAGCGCAACGCCTGCATCCCCCCCATACTGCCGCCGATAATCGCTTTTACTTTATCGATTTTGAGGCGGTCGAGGAGGATTCGCTGTGCTTTGACCATATCTTGGATCGTCACGACGGGGAATTTAAATCGATAGTAGTGCTCGCTCGGGTACATTTTAGACATAGGTCCGGTAGAGCCGAAGCAGCTTCCGATGACGTTGGTGCAGATGACGTAGTATTTGCGAGTATCTAGCGCTTTTCCGTCCCCTATCATCTTATCCCACCAACCCGGTTTTTTCTCCCCTTCATACGTCCCCGCCGCATGGTGACTTCCCGAGAGGGCGTGGCAGACGAGAATGACGTTATCCCGCGCTTCGTTTAGCTCCCCGTACGCCTCGTAGGCAATTTCATAGGGTTCGAGAATCCTTCCGCTTTGGAGGTAGAGTGGATTGGTAAAGTGTTCTTTTTTTGTCGTTATTTTCAATTAATTTCGCATCGCTTTTATATATGATAGTTCGGCGCTTCTTGGGTGATGATGACATCATGAACGTGGGATTCTTTCAGTCCTGCACTCGTGATCTCGACGAATTCTGCTCGTTCCCAAAGGGTAGGGATGTCTTTTGCGCCCATATATCCCATAGAGCTTCTAAGACCGCCGATGAGTTGATGGATGACATCGCTTATTCTTCCTCTATAGGGGACGCGCCCTTCGATTCCTTCCGGTACTAGTTTGTCGGCGGCTGTCCCTTCTTGGAAATACCTATCGGTGGAGCCTTTGGTCATTGCGCCGATACTTCCCATACCGCGGTAGTTTTTGTATTGTCTCCCTTGGTACATTACCGTCTCGCCCGGAGATTCTTCCGTTCCTGCGAGGAGTGAGCCTATCATAATGGCACTTGCTCCCACTGCTAGTGCTTTCGCTACGTCGCCGCTGTATTTGATACCGCCATCAGCAATGATAGGTACGCCGTGTTTTGTCGCCTCTTTTGCGCAATCTTCTATCGCGCTTATTTGCGGCACTCCTACACCTGCTACGATTCTCGTGGTACAGATGCTTCCGGGTCCGATTCCCACTTTTACGCCGTCCACTCCCGCTTCGATGAGCGCTTTGGTCGCTTCGGCGGTCGCTACGTTGCCGGCAATGAGTTGGATATCTATCTCGGCTTTGATCGCTTTTACGGTGTCGATGATTCCTTTGCTATGACCGTGCGCACTATCAAGTACGAGTACATCCGCTCCCGCCTCTGCGAGTACCCGCGCACGCTCTAGTTGTCCTACGCCGATGGCCGCTCCCACTCGTAGTCTGCCGAACTCGTCTTTATTGGCATCGGGAAATTCAATCTTTTTCTTGATGTCTTTTATCGTGATAAGCCCTTTTAAAAAGTTATTTTCATCGATAATAGGGAGTTTCTCTATCTTGTGCTTGTGCATAATATCTCTTGCTTCATCAAGCGAGATTCCTTGCTTGGCGGTGATGAGTGGCATTTTGGTCATGACATCGCCCACTTTTCTGCTAAGGTCGGTCTCAAAACGTACGTCTCTATTGGTGAGAATCCCGATAAGTCTTCCATCGGTATCTACGACGGGCACTCCAGAGATTCGATAGTTGTCGGTGATAGCTTGCGCTTCCTTGAGGGTCGCTTCGGGTCCTACGAAAATAGGGTCGATGATGATTCCGCTCTCACTTTTTTTCACTTTTTTAATT
Organism: uncultured Campylobacterales bacterium; assembly: GCA_964500775.1. Classification (GTDB taxonomy): domain Bacteria; phylum Campylobacterota; class Campylobacteria; order Campylobacterales; family CAZCQG01; genus CAZCQG01. The sequence goes on along the minus strand of CAZCQG010000049.1, from coordinate 7,715 downwards.
TGGTCGGCTTGGGTATGGACATCCATATTTTTGTGGATGATACCTATGCCGCCTAGTCGTGCCATCGCGATGGCGGCTCTATATTCGGTCACGGTATCCATCGCTGCTGAGATGATTGGGATATTAAGGGTGATTGCTTTTGTGAGTTTTGAATGCAAAAGCACCTCTTTGGGGAGGATCTCCGAATACCTCGGAACCATTAAAACATCTTCAAACGTCAGCGCTCTTTGTCGTATCTTCATCGTGCATTTCTCCTTAATTATTTATACCCTATTTCTCTCTCCAAGCTCATTGCCCCATCTAGCAATGTCTGCTCGTCATACGCCTTGCCGATGAGCTGCATCCCTATAGGAAGCCCGCCTTCATCTCTGCCGGTAGGTACACTTATAGCAGGAAGTCCCGCGAGGTTGACGGCGATGGTGTAGATGTCGCTCAAATACATCTCCAAAGGTGAGCTTTTGGAATTAAACCCAAATGCCGTAGTCGGCGTCACGGGGCTAAGGATGAGGTCAAAATCTTTAAATATCGCGTCATACCCGTCTTTTATGAGGTGGCGCACTTTTTGGGCTTTGATGTAATATGCGTCGTAATAGCCGCTAGAAAGTACGAACGTGCCAAGGAGAATTCTCCTTTTGACCTCATCGCCAAACCCTTCGCCTCGTGTTTTTACGTACAGCTCTTTGAGCGAATCGGCACTCGCCCTATTGCCGTAGCGTACGCCGTCAAAGCGTGCGAGGTTGCTGCTAGCTTCGGCAGTAGCGAGGATATAGTAGGTCGCCACGGCGAAATCAGAACCTAGCATCTCTTTTTCTACCAAGGTATGCCCCGCTTTCTTTAACGCTTCTTTTGTTTCGAAATACGACTTTCTTATCGATTCACTAGCCCCTTCTACCGAAGAATCTAGACAAGCGATTTTGAGTTTTCTATCGGGGTTGAGATTCTTGCTTGTCGGCGCGTATTCGATATTTGCAGAGGTAGAATCTTTGCTATCGTGTCCGCTGATGATGTCATAAAGAATCGCCGTGTCCTCGACATTTTGGGTAAACGTCCCTATTTGGTCAAGCGAGCTTGAAAACGCCACAAGACCGTATCGGCTCACTCTCCCGTAAGTGGGTTTAAAACCCACGCATCCGCAAAAAGCCGCCGGCTGTCTGATAGAGCCGCCCGTATCACTGCCCAGTGCGGCAATAGCTATGCCCCCACCCACTGCGCTAGCACTTCCGCCGCTGCTTCCGCCGGGGACTTTCGTAGTGTCGTGCGGATTGAGCGTCCTGCCGTAAAAACTCGTTTCAGTAGAGCTTCCCATCGCAAACTCATCCATATTTGCCCTACCGAAAGGGGAGAGATTCGCACCTAGCATCTTCTCGATAACGGTAGCGTTGTAGGGGGCTTTGTAGCCTTGGAGTATATTGCTCGCACACGTCACGTCCCACCCTTTGACGTTTATGTTATCTTTGATGAGGACGGGGACGCCGCTCCCTACATCAAGTACATCGCCTATATATGCGTTGAGTTCTTTTTTTGCTTCTATTTTTTTCTTTAAGTCGTCTTTTAATTCGGCTATAGCCCCTTGTTGCAAAGCTAGAGCCTCTTTTAGAGTTATCATCAATCTCCCTTAAACCTTTTTCTTATTTTATTCTTTTTTTGCAAAACATCCGTTTAGGGACTAGCTTAAAAACAAAAGAGATATAATCAATTCCAATGAAAGAAAGTTATTAAAAGTATAGAGAGAAAAATGGTTAGATTTTTGTTTTTGTTTCTGACTATATTTACTACTATTTGGGCACAGGATGCGCAGTTAGAGAAAGTAAAAATTAAACTCAAATGGCTACATCAATTCCAATTTGCCGGGTATTACGCCGCTATCGAAAAAGGGTACTACAAAGAGGAGGGATTGGATGTAGAGCTAGTAGAGCGCGATCTTGAGAAAGGGGTAGCACAAACTATTCTTGACAAAGACGCGCAATACGGCATTTTTGATTCGAGTATAGTTTTAGAGCGACTTAATAATAAACCGCTCGTCCTTTTATTGCAGATATTCCAACACTCTCCCCATGTCCTTATAGCACTCAAAGATTCCGGGATTATTAGCCCTTATGAGCTTATCGGTAAGACGGTTTGCTTGGATGTGAAAAGTAGCGGCGATGCGGCTATTAGAGCTATGCTGCTCAATACGTTGAGTGATACGTCAAATATAAAAATGGTGCATCAGACGTTTGACTATGATAGTCTCACGCGGGGCGAAGTCGATGCGATAAGCTCCTATGTCACCGACGAGCCGTATTCGTATAAAGAAAAAGGGGTCGAGATAAACATCATCTCCCCGACTAACTACGGTATCGACTTTTACGGAGACAACCTTTTTACCACCGAAGAGGAGATACTCCACCATCCTAAGCGGGTAGAAAAAATAATACGCGCAACCCTCAAAGGGTGGGAATACGCTTTAGCCAATAAACAAGAGATAATAAGAATCATAAAAGAAAAATATAAATCAAGACTAAGTATCGACCATTTGCTCTATGAAGCGGAGATGACCGAGCGGATGATACTTCCTGATGTCATAAAACTCGGTAACGTCGATAAGAACAGATACAAAAAAATAGCGCAAACCTACAAAGAACTCGGTTTGGCTAAAAAAGATGAGATACCGGGAAATTTTTTTTACGATACGTTTGTAAGTCACAATATAAACTTGACGCAAGAAGAGAAGATTTGGCTTGAAAAGCATTCGAAATTACGCTTAGGAATCGACATCAACTGGGCACCTTTTGAGTTTGTCCAAGAGGGTGAGTACAAAGGGATAGCCGCCGATTACGTAAATTTACTGCACGAGATGTTGGGCGTAGAGTTTATCATCGATAAGAATCTAGCGTGGAGCGAGGTGATCGAGAGGGCAAAAGCAAAAGAGATAGATATGCTGGCGTGCCTCGTGAAGACCGATGATCGGATAAAATACCTCAACTTTACCGACAACTATCTCAATTTCGTTATGGCAATCGTAACCAAAGACGATGAAGGGTTTATCGATAATATAAAAGAGCTCAACGGAAAAAAAGTAGCGGTCGTCAAGGGATATATGACCGAAGACATTATCAAGAAAAACCACAAAGAGATAGATTTGCTCCCCGCAAAAGATATTGAGGAGGCACTAAGATTTGTCTCTGAAGGGAAAGCGTACGCACTCCTTGATAATATCGCTTCCATCGGCTACTACATCAAAAAACTCGGTATTACCAACCTCAAGATTTCAGGACAAACCGAATATAGCTTCGCGCTCGGGATGGGTACGAGAAACGACGAACCTATTTTGGCGAGCATCATCCAAAAAGCGCTCAATGCAATCCCCGAGACAAAAAAAGAGGAGATTTATCAAAAATGGATAAAGCTTAAATTCCAAAGCGTTACCGATTATACGTTTATAGCCAAGATTACAGGGATTTTTTTGTTGCTTATCGGAGTGCTTTCGTTTTGGATACTCACGATGTCGCGCCAAATAAAAAAGAGAAAGCTTGCCGAAAATCGGTATAAAATGCTCTCCGATATGGCGTTTGAAGCGGTAATCGTGATGAAACAGGGAAGAGTCGTAGACGTAAATAAAAGCGCCCTAGAGATGTTTGGTTTTGAGCGAGATGAGATACTCGGGAAAAGCCCTTTTGATCTTATGCCCGAATCCGAACATGAGAAGGTGCGGCAAAAAATAGCCCAAGACGATTCCTTGCCGTATGAATCTGCCATCCTCTCAAAAGAAGGGAATATCCCCGTTGAATTGCGCGGGAGAAATTACTCGATCGACGGTGAGACTATACGAGTCGCCAATTTACGAGATATACGGGTCTATAAAGAGCTAGAAGAGAGCTATAAAAGATTTAATCACGAGCTTGTAAAAAGAGTCGAATCCGAGGTCAATTTCAGACTAAGAATCGAAAAAGAGAAAGAGATGAGCGATAAGTTATTCGCCGTTATTTTCGATAGTGTCGAGGTGGGTATATCGATCACCAACAACGAAGGGCAAATCATAAAAGCCAACGAGACGTTTAAAAAGCTTTTCGGGATGGATGATAAAGATTTAGCAGAGAGCGAGTTTTATGATATTTTCGGAAAAGAGAAAAAAGAGGAATTTAGAGAACTCTATACAAAATCGATCTATACGGTTGATTCCGATCTTTTGAGTGAAGTGACGGCATATTCTAAACAAGGGGCGAGGCTTGATGTCTTGCTCACGACCGCAAAAATCGTAGACAAAAACGAGGCGACGCTCATAGTTACTACTTTTAGCGATATATCGAGTATCAAAAAACTCGAAGACGAAAAAAGGATGCAAGAGCAGATATTGATACAGCAATCAAAAATGGCTTCTATGGGGGAGATGATAGCAGCTATCGCACATCAATGGAAACAACCTCTCAACGGAATCTACCTTACGATGCAAATCATCGAGGACAAGATAAGTAGTGAAGAAAAAATCAATCTCGACGTGCATGACAATATCGAAAGAATCTACTCTTTGATAGAGTTTATGGGGCATACGATAAACGATTTTAGGAGCTTCTTTAATCCCGACAAAAATAAGAGTTTGTTTGATTTGACCAGAACCATCCAAAGCGTGGCATCGCTCGTCTATCCGCAACTCAAATCAAATCATATCGAACTCATTATCGATGCGGATGAGGGGTATAGCGTGTTTGGGTATCTCAATGAGTTTAAGCAAGTTATCTTAAATATCATCAGCAATTCCAAAGATGCGATTTTAGGTGCGCGGAGCGGCGGAAAGCTTTCCGATGATGCCCTTATACGAATCACCGTAAATAAAAAAGAGGATTTTTTCGTGATAGAGATAGCCGATAACGGCGGCGGGATAGATGAGAAACTTTTACCCGATAAGCTGTTTGAGCCTTATGTAAGTACCAAAGGGAGCAACGGCACGGGCATAGGGCTTTCTATGAGCAGGACTATCATACAAAAACACGCAAACGGAAGACTAGAAGCTTACAACAGAGAGAACGGGGCGGTGTTTAGGATACTACTGCCCGTAGCATCGTAACACGTTCTCTAGCCTGCTTGCGGTATTGAGGAGAAGCATATCTGCTAGCACGAGGGCTAGCATAGATTCTGCCACTACGCTTCCTCGCACCGCTACGCACGGATCGTGCCGTCCTTTGAGCTCACATATCGTCTCTTCGCCCTCTGTGGTGAGGGTGTTTTGAGGTTTGAAAATCGAAGGGGTGGGTTTGAAATAGACCTTCACCGAAATATCATCGCCGTTGCTTATCCCGCCTAGAATCCCGCCGCTATGATTTGAAGCAAATCCGCTTTTAAAAATCGCATCGTTATTTTGAGAACCGAGGAGTTTCGCGCTTTGTATCCCTTCGCCTATTTCTACCCCTTTGACCGCGTTTATCCCCATCATCGCGTTGGCTATTTGGGCATCTAGCTTGTGGTAGAGCGGCTCCCCGAGACCTACAGGGACATTTTGTGCCTGCAATAGCACGCTCCCGCCGATAGAATCATGTGCCTCTCTTGCTGTATCAATGAGTGCTTTTTGCGATTCTTCGACGTTTTTATCGAGTGCGTATATTTCACTTTTTGGAGGGTGGGAGAAATCAATCTCTTTGGCTTCTATTTCGCCGATAGCATATATCCCGCTTATTATGTGAATCCCTAGCTTTTTGAGGAGCATCTTTGCTATCGCCCCACTCGCTACCCGCGCTGCCGTTTCCCTAGCGCTGCTTCTGCCGCCCCCTCGATAATCTCGGAATCCGTATTTATGAAAATAGGTAAAATCGGCGTGTCCCGGGCGGAAAAGGTTTTTGACGTTTTCGTAATCGCCGCTTTTTTGATTGGTGTTATAAATCACTAATGCTATGGGCGTGCCCGTACTTTTTCCTTCAAATACGCCGCTTAGTATTTCACATACATCGTCCTCTTTTCTCTGCGTGGAGTATTTATTTGTCCCCGGTTTACGCCTCTCTAGCTCGCTTTGCAAAAATGCTTCGTCTATCTCTAGCCCCGCAGGTACGCCGTCCACTATACATCCTATCGCTTTGCCGTGTGATTCGCCGAAAGTCGAGATTCTTAGTCTCTCACCAAAAGTGTTCATATTCGTAACTCCGATTGTCGTGTTGTATCGTTCAAAATATACGCTCTTTGAAAAGCGGTATCGTTGGATTTTTTATCTAATTTTTTGATTGTATGCAATGTTTTCATAATCTCTTTTGCGAGGAAGTAGGCGAGGTTTGGCGGGACGGCGTTACCTACCATCTTGTACCCCGCGCTTACTTTTGAGTAGTAAAAGATATGGTTATCGGGAAACGTTTGGATTCTCGCGCATTCTCTCACGCTAAGCCTTCTGTAGAGATGTTCGCTTCCCTTTGCGAACACTCTTTTATCCTGTTCGACAAACTCCATTTTCGGCGCTTGCGGATGCAGAGGTGCGTGTCTGCCTCCGGCTTGAATCGTAAAAGAGGGCTCATCCCAGCTCCGCACACGATTTCTAGACATAAATATCGTAGAGAAACCGCCCGTCATATATTCGTGATTCTCCACACTGCACGCTTCACCCTTGGTGTAGTTTTTATCACCCGCAGGAAGCGCGCTTTCTTTGATGTCCCAAATCGCATCTTTGAGACACGGTTTATTTGCTAAAGGTTGCGGAAAATCAAAAGAGAGGTGCAAATCTTTTCTAAACCCGACGAAAAAAAGTCTCTGTCTATCTTGCGGTACGCCGTAATCGTTTGCGTTGACGAGTTTAAAATGGAGGTCATAACCGCTCTGTACGAAATGATTTTTTATATTTTCTAGCGCCTCTTTATGACGATTCGCTAACATCCCAGAGACATTTTCAGCGAGAAAGAAAAGCGGTTTTTTATCTCTTAAAACTCGTATAAATTCAAAAAACAGTTGCCCTCTGTGGTCATCTATCCCTTTCAATGCTCCCGCTTCACTCCAGCTCTGACACGGAGGTCCGCCGATAAGTCCCAGAGCGTTTGGAATCTCGTGTGAAGGGATATTTACGATACTGCGTCTATCGAGTTTCGTGTGCGGAAAGTTTTTTTCATACGTTTCCCATATCTCATTGTCGTACTCATTTGCCCAAATAGTTTTAAATCCTGCTTTTTCAAAACCAAGGTCTAAACCGCCCGCACCACTAAAGAGAGAGAGGAGGGTCATTGCTCCACCTTATAAGAATTTAATACATTCTCTAGTCTGTGAATCAAATCATCATAAGTTATAATATCAATGATATTTTTATACTTTCTTTTTATAACTTCAAAATCGTTTTTTTGTTGCAAGGACAACCCATTCTCTCTCCCCATGATGATTATAGCACTAGGATTTGTTATCTTAATTCTAAAATCTGATGGTAAATGAGAACTATAATTTGAAGTAAGTGTATCATCACCAACTTTGCCCCACTTGTTTAGGTAAAATATATATTTTTCTATTTGCATAATTGAGCCAGATAATTCTTTCAATGGAATATGATTATCCCTATACTGAGTATTAGAAACTATACTTTTACAACCGAATGGTTTTTTAATTTCCACAATATCAATGTTTCCGTTTGAATCTACAAGCATAAGATCAAGAAACCTATCTGCTGGAGTATAAGTGTCTTTTATTTTAACATTTTCAAAAGCTCTAATGTATTTTGGATAAATCAATCTTATAATTTGGAGTATTTCATTTTGCCATTGTTGTTCGTTATATTCCCC
>CAZCQG010000048.1:0-16453 GCA_964500775.1 uncultured Campylobacterales bacterium | reverse complement strand
AAAATTGCCAAGTCAGCGATCGCATGCGGTGTGCTCTTGGGGACAATAGCACACGCGACAGATTATGATACCAATACCACCGTATCTGCAGCAAACGGAGCCGTGATCAACTTTATGGCGGGGTCAGAAGAATCAAATGTTACTATAAATGGCAAAATGACCGTGACAAGTATCACGGCAGCTGCTAACAATGAGCACAATGTAACCGTAACAGGTACAGACTCGGATAATCACGCAACAATACTCTCTATAGGAAGTGCTGATAAAAACATTAGCGCTCTATACATTGATGCTGCCAATTACCTAGATGTGAAAGGTGATGCCTACTATGTCACCGAGACCAATCTCTCGGATAATTCATATCTCACCGTTACTTCATCCGGTGCTATCTATTCAGATATTAACGGGACCGGAACTTTTTCAGCTGCCGACTACTCCGGAGGCGCATCGCAAACCGTGACCCTCATCGGAAGCATCGGTACTATAGGCGAAAATCAAACCAATGTAGATTTGTGGCGTAGTGCTTTGACTGTCGGGACTAGCACTACACCTGAACACGTCTATGCAAATCAAGTCATGTTAGGCAGCGGCTCAAAAATGATAATTTATGGCGATGCCAATATCTCAACTGTTAGTCTGCAACTTGGTTTGGCACAAAATGATGCAAATATCACGGTTTTGGAAGCAAGAGGGGGTGATCTTAATGTCACTACCGTCGATGCGTCCTTATACACCACATACAATGTTCTTGTGCAGTACATCGTAGATGACCGTACAAATAATCCGGATGGAAATATATCAATTAGAGCGGATTTCAATACCTCTTCGGCACTTGGACTTTCAGGAAACCTTGCAGCGGTCTATGATGCTGCAATAGAATATGCGCTTGGTCTTGACGGAACTTCGCTCGGCGAACTTAACAGTACCAACTCCGCTACACTTCTTGCAAGACTCAATACCGCAATGAAAACATATTTACCGGATGTCTCTTCGGCAGGAGTAGGCGCCATAGCATCTGCAACCGGTGTTTTTAATACCATCGGTACTCATACAAAATTAGCAAGAGCAAACCTCCTAGAAAGCGGTATACCTACGGGTAATATGGGCGGTAGCTCGTCGGTATGGGGACAAGGGTATTACATCAATCAACAGCATGGCGGACAAACCGATGCCGAAGGATACGATGCCGATGGTGGCGGTGTGGTAATAGGTCTAGAAAAATACGTCGATGATAGATCGCTTTATGGCTTGTCATTTAGCTACGGCACCGTTGATATTAAAGGGGATGATACATTGAGAAATAGCTCAAACGATATCGATTCATATCAACTTACCCTCTACGGAACTAAGATTCTTGAGAAGTATTACGTAGAAGGCGCTATTTCCTACGGTGTGAACAAAAATGATGCAAGAAGGACTGTTGTAGTCGGCGCACTAAGTGATACCATGGGTGCGGAGTATGATTCTCAACTCTTCTCGGTCAAAGTTGGCGCAGGAATGCCAAAAAAATATAATGATATGACCGTAACACCAAATGCAGCATTGACCTATACAAATATATCTTTTGATTCTTATACCGAAAGAGGCATTACAAATGCCGGATCAATGTACAGACTAAAAGTCGATACCGATGACCTCACTAAAATCGTACTTGATACGGGAGTAACTGTCTCAAAAAGCTATAAAAAAGAGAAAGGTACCCTTACGCCCGAATTAACGCTCGGCGTTGCATACAACTTCGGCGATACTCACGCAACCGCTAACTCAACATTTCTTGCGGGTGGACCTTCGTTTAAAACCGAAGGCGTGGAAACAGATGAGCTCTCAGGCATCATCGGAGCCGGTCTAACTTACATAACCGATGATAATTCAAAGGAAATGAGTTTTGATTATGGTCTCAATACAAACTCCGACCTCACCGGTCACGACGCACGACTAACCGCCAAGTTCAGATTCTAGTTGCGTTGGCATTCTCTCGCCTCCCATAAAGCAATACTGTTGACTGCAGTTGTTGCTTAGGGGAACGAGACCCTATGTTTGTCAAGCTTTTTGCGGTGCTTGCTATGCTAGCAGACCAAAGGTGCTAAAAATACTGCCGGTGATATAACAAAGAATATAAACGATGGTTTTAAAGTAGACACGATTAACAATATACAGGACAATAGCGGCTTAAACGATTAGGTAGAATATTTGGTTTTTTTAAGTATCAGTTATAGTGAGGATGTCCCTCTAGATTTATACGACAGTAGTGCTTCACAAAATCTCCATTATGTATCTTTATTTGCTATCAAAGAAATGTTTCGGGTAGAATCCAAACAACAAAGGAGTCGCAATGCCACAAAAAGAGAATGATAAACTAGCCGTACTCATCGATGCGGATAATGCCCAAGCCTCCATCGTAGTCGAACTTTTAGAAGAGATCGCCAAATTCGGCATCGCCTCTATCAAGCGCGCTTACGGCGACTGGACGACCACGAGACTCAAAGGGTGGAAAGAGCATCTTCATCTCCACGCCATCCAACCCATCCAGCAATTCAGCTACACAGACGGCAAAAACGCGACGGATGCCTCGCTCATTATCGATGCGATGGATATACTGCACGGCGGACACGTCGATGGATTCTGTATCGTATCAAGCGATAGCGACTTTACCCGCTTAGCGACGAGAATCCGAGAAAACGGTCTTTCTGTTTACGGCTTCGGTGAGCAAAAAACCCCGCAAGCTTTTACTTCGGCGTGTGATAAGTTTATCTTTACGGAGAATCTTAGAAGCAATAATGACGCGAAAAACGGCGATACCGTAAAATCAAAATCTGAAAAACAAGAGCTCAAAAGAATCCTCACCCGTGCCATAGACGTAGTCGCCGATGACGACGGCTGGGCATCGCTTTCTGCGGTCGCATCCTATATCGATAAAAACATCCCCTCTTTCGACTCTAGAACCTACGGCTTTAGTAGATTTGGCAAGATGGTCAAAGCACTTGATTATATCGACATAGAAGAACGGCGCGCCCTTAGCGGTTCTACCAACGTCCACATCTTCATCCGCATTCAAGGGAGATGGAACTAAGCTTAAGTGTTTATATTTCACTCTCGATAGTATATATTTTCGTAGCGCTCGTTTTTCCTTTGAGTTCGATCTCATCTACGTATCTGATGAGAAATTTCTCCCGCACAAGCGCTTCAATCTCTTCTGAAATCATTATTTGTGTTTTGTAGTTTTTATTTATCCCTTCAAGTCTTGCGGCAATATTTACGCTATCGCCGATAATGGTATAGTTCATCCGATTATTTGAACCGATATTCCCCACGAGGGTTTTGCCGTAATGGATTCCTATGCGCGTCCTCAAAGGGGGTTTGCCCTCTTTTTCCCATCGGCTATTGAGTGCATCGAGACTTTTTTGCATCTCTAGCGCACATTGCACTGCTTTGTGAGCGGGATTTTCTACGTAGAGCGGCGCTCCCCAAAAAGCCATTATCGCATCGCCGATATATTTATCTATCGTCCCTTCATATTTACTAATAATCTTTTCTAGATGCTCAAAATATACGGAAAGCTGGGTAGTAAGCTCCATAGGCGAGAGCTTTTCGCTAATAGTGGTAAACCCCTCTATATCGGTAAACATAACAACTAGCGGTTTCTCTACACCCCCGATTTTTGCCTCTTGCTTTGTCTGTATAAGTATCTTTACAAGATCGGCGGGCATATATTTTTTAAACGATTCCAACCCGCTCTTAAGTGTAGCGAGAGATTTTTGCGCGAGATAGATCTCTTTTATTTTAGAATCTTCCTTGATTCCGACATCCAAATTCAGTTGCGCAAGTTGGTTTATCTCTTGGGAGAGCTTTACGATAGGTCTTGAGATCATCTTTGATATTTGTATCGCGAGGATGATAAAAAGCGAGAGAATAAAGAGCGAAATAGCGACCGTGATAAACATATTCTTTCTCACGTCACCAAAAACTATCTCTTCGGGAATACTCAAGATGAGGCTAATTTTCTCTTTCTCGCCAAACGATATTTGCGCCGCGGAGTAGATATATCTCCGTCCGTCCGCACCGAGTACGCCTCCGATATTTTGTCCTTGTTTATAGGCATCGAGCGCATTGTGCATCCCAAAACCAAGCGGGAGGGTTTTGATGTCTTTGTTCATCATATTTGTGTCAAACTCCCCCTCCGAGGATAAAAACAACTCATCGGTCTCTGTGTTAAATAGGATGATTTGCCCTTTTATAATGCTTGCTTGCTCCTTGATAAAATCAAACAAAGTCGCTAAAGCAATATCAACCGCGGCTACACAAATCTTATTACCGAATCTATCGATATTCGCATAACTCACCGTTATGCCCGGCTCACCCGTCGAAGCAAAAAAATAGGGCTTGGTGATATGTATATGATTCTCTTTCGCATCCTTATACCACGGACGCGTTCTTGGGTCATACTCCGCTACGGATACGGTATGTCCCGTTGAGACGAAATCCTTGTTTTTAAAATCGTAAAAATCGATTCTTTTTCCATCCATCACCGCTATTTCTCTGACTGCGAGTTTCGGATATTTTCTCGCTTGTAGAAAATTCCCCGATTCATCCGCTAAAAATATGCTTGCTAAATGTGATTCGGTATTTAAATAATCCCACAACATTTTTACATTGGTCTCTTCGAGATTTAAAACCGAATTTGTAGAGTTGTATCTCGCCAAGACGCGCAATAAGGAATCGCTTTTATGGAGATAATAGTCCGTCTTATCGAGAATCGCTTGGGTGACTTGCAACGTAATGGTTTGCACCATCTCATACGTACTTTTTTTGGAGCGGGTATAGTTGAAATAAATGACCGAAGCGGCAAAAAGCACCATCATCAGTACGATAGAGAACGAGATATTAAAGCGGAGCGATCTATGTTGTTTCATCTATCAACCCCTTGTTTCGTAAATAAAGAAAAAAACGTCTCTTCGTATTTTTTACGCATTGTTTCCGCTTCTTCCGAGTTTTGCAAAAAAATCGCATTTTCCATCGCATCTTTATCGGGTTGTACACTCGGGAGGTCGTACCCTAGATATTCGCCGTTTTGTTCCATTATTTTTTTATCGGAGAGAAAGTTTATAAAACTATACGCCTCTTGCAGGTTTTCCGCCGATGCGGTGATTGCCATAACATCCGTCCAAAAAATAGACCCCTCTTTTGGATAGATGTAGACAAAATTATCCCTCTCGCCGTTCATCTGTTTTGCATCGCCGCTATAGACGATGGCGGCTTTGGCATTATTGTTTATGAGATTGATACGGAGTTGCTCGGCATCCTCGTAAAAACCCTTGATATTGTTTGTGAGTCGGAGTAGCTTTTCATAGCCTTTTTGTATCTCTTTTGGATTCTTAGTATTGGGGTCGATTCCCAACACTCTCAACGAGATAGCTAGCAAATCGGTAAAATCGCGATAGAGAAATAGAGCATTTTTATATTTTTCATCCCACAAATCACTCCAGCGCTCTATTGCAAATGGAGTGTTTTTGAGTTTTACGATACCGCTACCTCCCCAAAAATAGACGATTCCGTACTCTTTTATGAGGTCGTTTTTCAAAAGTGACTTATCGATATTTTTACTATTCGGGATTTTTGCGGTATCTATTTTTTGTACGAGATTATTTGCTATGAGGGTAGGGAGATAGCTTGCGGAGGGGAATATCACATCACATTTTTCGCCCGCTTTGAGCATCTCGCCTAATTCCGTGTTGCTATTGTAGATAGAATAGACTACTTTTATCTCCGTCTCGGCGGTAAAGCGCTTGAGTAAATCAAGCGCGACATAGTCACTCCAATTACATATATGTACCGTTTTTACCTCTGCGGCGACACATGAATACAACATCAAGAACACAAATACCGCAACTCGCAACATCACATTCCTTTTTTTATTAAATCAAAGACTATTTATCGTCTAGCGGTTTTGTCCCCCAAATATTTTTTGCATACTCTAGTATCGATCTATCGGAGGAGAATTTCCCCATTCTCGCGGTATTGAGGATGCTCTTTCGTGTCCATTCATCCTCGTTTTTATAGAGCTTCTCCACTTCTGCTTGCATATCTACATACGCTCGGTAATCGGCTAATACCATAAACCAATCCCCTTTATCCAAGAGGCTATGGAGTATCGGTCTAAACAGTCCGGGTTCGTTGGGATTGAAGTAGTTAGAATCTAATAACGTCAATACCTTTTTTAGCTCCGCATCGTTTCGCACGCATTCAAACGGATCGTAACCGCCCGCCCGTTTTGCGTTTACCTCTTCGGTTTTGAGACCGAAGATAAAGATATTCTCTTCTCCCACCTCTTCCATTATCTCCACATTCGCACCATCAAGCGTACCGATAGTAAGCGCTCCGTTCATCGAGAATTTCATATTCCCCGTCCCCGATGCCTCCATCCCCGCAGTACTTATCTGTTCGGACAAGTCAGCGGCAGGAATCACCTTCTCGGCTTGCGAGATACAGTAGTTGGGGAGGAAAATGAGTTTGAGCTTTTTAGAGATGACAGGGTCGTTATTGATTCGCTCCGCCACGCTATTGGCGAGTTTGATGATGAGTTTGGCGATGTGGTATGCAGGAGCTGCTTTCCCCGCGATGATTATCGTACGCGGGACGATGTCGAGATCGGGATTCTCCACGAGTCTTTGGTAGAGCGTGATTGCGTGTAGTATGTTTAGAAGCTGCCTTTTGTACTCGTGGATTCTTTTTACTTGCACGTCATACAGGGTGTTTGGATCTATCTCGATTCCCACTTTTCTTTTTACGTACTTGACAAGTCTTTGCTTGTTATTCTGCTTGACCGCCATCCACGCTTTTCTAAAATCTGCATCTTCGATATAGGCTTCGAGTTTCCGAAGTTCATCGAGATTGGTTATCCAACCGTTCCCGATTTTTGAGGTGATGAGATCGGAGAGTTCGGGGTTTGCCTGTAAAACCCAGCGTCTAGGGGTTATTCCGTTGGTGACGTTTAAAAGTCTTCCGGGATACATCGCGTCAAACTCTTTGAAAAGATTCTCTTTGAGGATGGTCGAATGGAGTGCTGCGACACCGTTTACCGCGTGACTTCCCACGATAGCTAGATGCGCCATCCGTACTTTTTTCACTTCCCCTTCGGCGATGATGGAGAGTTTGGAGAGTATTTCGGGATTATTCGGGAATTTCTCTTCGACCGCTTCTAGGAATCTCCTATTTATCTCAAAAATAATCTCCAAATGCCGAGGCAGCATACGTCCGATAAGCTCTACTGGCCAAGTCTCTAGCGCTTCGGGAAGTACGGTGTGATTGGTGTAGGCAAATGTCTTGACGCAAATATCCCACGCCGCTTCCCACTCTAGCCCTTCTATATCCAAAAGGATACGCATAAGCTCGGGGATAGCGATGGTGGGGTGGGTGTCGTTGAGCTGTACCGCCACTTTTTCGGGGAGTTTTCTAAAATCGTTATCGTGTTTTTTAAATCTTCGCAATATATCTTGGAACGTCGCCGCGACTAGGAAATACTGCTGTTTAAGGCGCAATTCCCGCCCCTCTTTTTTCTCATCGCTCGGATAAAGCACTTTGGTGATATTTTCGGAGAGTACTTTGGCTTCCATCGCTCCGGTGTAATCCCCTTGATTGAAGGAATCTAGATCGAAGTCTTCGCTAGAGACCGCCTGCCAAAGACGCATATTCGTGACATTGTCCGTACCGTAACCCGGCACTAAAATGTCGCATGCCATCGCTTTGACGTTTTGGGTGTTGACCCATTTAAAGCGCATTTTCCCTTCGATGTCTCGATAGCTTTCGGTGTTGCCGTAAAACTGCACGTCATATAAAAATCCGCGTCTTGCGTACTCCCACGGGTTGCCGTGGCGTATCCAGTTGTCGCAGTGCTCTACCTGCCAGCCGTTTTTTATGCTCTGAAAAAATATCCCGTAATCGTATCTGATGCCGTACCCATACCCCGGAATCTTGAGTGTCGCCATAGAATCCATATAACACGATGCTAGCCGCCCCAAACCTCCGTTGCCAAGTCCCGCATCCCATTCTTGCTCTTCTAACTCTTCTAATGTAAAATCAAATCCCTCCATCGCTTTTTGGATAAGCTCTTTGAGCTCCATATTGACGATGTAGTTCATCATAAACCTACCGGGCAAAAACTCCATCGAGAGGTAATAGACCCTTTTTGCCTCTTGGTCGTAATATTTTCTCTGCGATTTGAGCCAACGCTCCACGAGTCTATCACGCACCGTATTGGCTAGTCCGCCGTAATAGGTGTCTTTTCTAGGTGGGTTATAGTCGTTTCCCATTGTCGTAGTGACGTGTCTTTGTATGTCTTCGAGTACTTTTTTTGATTCTTCGTCAAACGCCGGATTATCTTTTTTGATTCCCATTCCTATTCCTTGTCTAAGATAGATTTTACAAAACGCTACAACATCATACAAAACTTTTTCTACTATAATATCCAATTAACTTAAGGGATATAAATAATAAAATGTGCAACTTCAACGAACTCGATGATACGGCAAAAACGTTACATCACGATACTCTTAGTCGCTATGCCGCTAGTGTAGGCGGCGCGAATGCGTTTCTCCAAATATTAGAATCTATACGCAAAACAAAACCCCACCCGTTGCAGTCTAAAAATTGCGAATTTCGCTTCGCTTCGGGAGGTATAAAGTGGACAAAGGTGATATTTGAGGATAAGCTCACACTCTTGCAAAAGGTACGCGTAGGAGAGAGCAAAAGGGGGAATCTGTTGCCCGAAAAGAGCGACAAATCGTATAAAAACGTCCTCAACCTCATCCGCACCCTCGCCCCCATCACATTCACGGTCAAACCGAAAAATAGTAAAGACGGCGAAGGATTCACCCTCACCCCTTTTGAGATCATAGACGAAAACACCACACGCCTTAGTCCCCTCTTTGATGCTCTCTTTTTCTGTTCGATAGAGACGGTCAAGAAAGTGCTCTCCTATGAGCCAAAAAGGGAACAATAGCATATGTGCGGCATTTCGGGTTCGATAAATAGAGCGCTAGATTTTGCCGCACTAAAAGAGGTACTCCGCCACAGAGGACCCGACGCACAAGAGATTTACACCCATAAAAATATCACCCTCTTCCACGCGAGACTCGCCATCCAAGACCTCTCAAACGCCGGAGCGCAACCGATGGAAAGCGAGCGATATGTCATCGTTTTCAACGGCGAAATATACAATCACGCAAAACTTCGGGAGCAATATCTCCAAACATTTTCCTTTAAAGGGCACTCCGATACCGAGACTTTATTACGCCTTTATGAGATAAAAAAAGAGGGGATGCTAGAGCTGCTAGATGGGATGTTTGCTTTTTGTATCTACGACAAAAGCGAGGGGTCGCTTTTTCTCGCACGGGATCGGGCAGGAAAAAAACCGCTCTATTTTTATAACAAAGGACAAAGCTTTGTTTTTGCGAGTGAACTAAACACCCTAAAAAAAGTGCTCCTCTTAGAGATCGAAGAGCAAAATATCTACGAATATCTCCGTATCGGATTCTGCGCGAAAAGCCACACCGTGTATAAAAATGTCCAAGAGCTAGAAGCGGGGAGTTACTTGAAGATCGATAGGAATCTGCGTAGCGAAGCAAAGCGCTATTTTCATATATTGGACTATTATAAAAAACCCAAGATAGATTCCTTTGAAGAATCGCTCCGCCTCGCAGAATCAGCACTTGAGACAAGCGTCAAAGAGAGGATAGAGAGCAGCGATCTAGAGGTCGGGACGTTTTTGAGCGGCGGGATAGACAGCTCATTAGTGACCGCACTAGCAAGCAAATACGCCAAGAATCTCAAAAGCTTCACTATCAGATTCCAAGGCGGGTATGACGAATCGCATCTTGCCGCGCTCACGGCAAAAAAATACGGTACAAATCATCACGTCATCGACATCTCGATGAATCTCAAAGAGGATATTTTTACGATCCTTAACAACTACGGGGAGCCGTTTTTCGATAGTAGCGCGATTCCTAGCTACTACGTCAGTGCTGCGGCAAAAGAGCATCTCACCGTTATCTTAAACGGAGACGGCGCGGATGAGATATTCGGCGGCTATCGCCGCTATGTACCGCTCGCAAACGGATGGATAGGAGCGGCAAAAAAGTTTGCATTTTTGACAAAAATCCTCCCCAAGCCGCATCAAAAAAAATCGCTCTACAACTACGCGTACCGCCTTTTGGCAATGGCAGATAAACGAGGATTGGATTTTTATTTGAGTGCGACAAACGATATTTTTGAAGACGCGTATAGTTTTACTAGGGGTGATTTTTCGGTATTGGAATCTTTTATTGAAAGTGTATTTAATGAAAACATCTCTCAATTATCCAAAATGCTCGTTCTTGATTTTGAGCTGCTGCTAGCGGGCGACCTCCTTGTAAAAATGGACATTGCCACTATGGCGCATAGCCTAGAGGGACGTAGTCCTTTTCTCTCCAAAGCTATGCTAGAACTCGCTCCACAAATCAAAGACGAGTACAAAATACGAGGCAAATCGACCAAACACATCCTCCGCAAACTCTCTGAAAAACACCTCCCGCGCGAACTGCTCGATCAACCTAAAAGGGGCTTTGAAGTGCCGCTAAAACAGTGGGTAGAAAACGATCTCCATACAACGATAAAAGAGACGCTCCATAAAAACTGCTATGCACGCAATTTTATACAAAGCGATTTTTTAGACAAACTCCTCCAAAATAAAATAGACATCTCCGCCGAAAAACGGGCAAAAATGCTCTGGAATCTCTTTGCCCTCGAAGTGTGGAAAAATAATCTCTAGCCGCTAATTTGCCTCAATTTCTTTAAATCGCGTCTTGCGACATAAGATTCGTATTGCAATTTCTTGACAATGATAATGATTTTCGTTAGTATAATCGAAATACTTTATAAGGAGCGTTTCAATGTCGTTAAACGATGCGGAAAAAGGGAACAGAGTAAAAGTTCTCAATATTAATGGGGATTCGGTGTTGAAAAAAAGATTGGCATCGATGGGTATACGGAAAAACTGCGATATGTCGGTAGAAGAGGTGAGTCTCGGGCATAGCAATATGAAAATCTCACTCGGACATTCAGAGATCGCGCTACGCTCTTCGGAGGCAAAAAATATTCAGGTGGAAGCAGAATGAAAAAAATCACCGTAGCCTTAGTAGGACAGCCCAACGTGGGAAAATCGCACCTCATAAATTCCATAAGCGGCGCGAATCTCAAAGTAGGAAACTTCGCAGGAGTGACCGTAGAAAAAGCAACTGCAACGATCCAAAAAGATGGGTACGAGATAGAGATCATCGATCTTCCGGGGACATACTCGCTCGATGAGTTCGCCAAGGACGAGCAGGTGACCAAGGAGTTTTTGTACAAAAAAGAGTACGACCTCATTTTAAACGTCGTAGATTCCACGAATCTAGAACGCAATCTCTTTTTGACGACCGAGCTATTGTTACTGGAAAAAAATATGCTCCTCGCCCTCAATATGGATGATGAGGCAAAAAAAGAGGGGATGGAAATCGATGAAAAGTATCTCGGCGAACAGCTCGGATTTCCTTGCGTAAAGGTCTCTTCGGTCAAAAAAACGGGGCTAGATAAACTCTTAGAGCTTATCATCGCCTCTACAAAATTTCCCGCACGAGAATCCAAGCTCCACTTCGGCGACGGGCTCGAAGAGGAGGTGATGGGAATCACGGCGTTTTTAAACGAGCGGGGATATTCCGATGCACTATTTTCCAATAGAAGCGTCGCGGCACTCCTGCTCAAAGAGGATAAAAGTACCTATAAAAAACTCCATGACGAGCCGATTTTTACCGAACTAGCCCCGCTTTTGCAAGAGGCATTTGAGCGCCTCCGTACGAAATATCTCATCGCTTCGATCGAGGATATTTTCATCGAAGAGACGCAAAACTTCGCACGCGGACTCACCCTCTCGGTGCTCAAAGAAAAGACCCAAAAAACCAAATCCCTCACCGATACGATAGATGGAATCCTCATCAATAAATACGTAGGAATCCCTATATTTTTATTTTTGATGTGGGGGCTGTTTCAGCTCACGTTTAGTCTCGGTGAGATTCCTATGGGATGGATCGAAGAGTTTTTCGTGTATCTCGGAGACAACGTAGGGGCGAGTATCCAAAGCGACGCACTCCGTTCGCTCTTCGTCGACGGCGTGCTCGCAGGAGTGGGAGCGGTGATGCTCTTTTTGCCAAATATCATCATTTTATTTGTCGGCATCGCGCTGCTAGAGACGACGGGATATATGGCGCGTGTGGCGTTTTTGCTTGATGGATTTTTCCACAAGTTCGGATTGCACGGCAAGAGTTTCATCCCGCTCATCACGGGATTTGGATGCTCCGTACCTGCGTATATGGCGGCACGAACGCTCAAAAATGAAAAAGACAGGCTGCTGACGATGTTTATCATCGGATTTATGAGTTGCGGTGCGAAACTCCCTGTCTACGTCCTTTTTGCCGGAGCATTTTTCGGCGGAAGCGATGCGGGTAATGTCCTATTTATCATCTACATCAGCGGAGCACTTTTGGGACTACTCGCAGCACGTATACTAAGAAGTACTCTTTTTAAAGGGGCAGATGAACCCTTTGTCATGGAGATGCCCAAGTATAGACTTCCGAGCGCGAAGCTCATTTGGTTTACGGTCTACTCAAAATCGCTGATGTACGTCAAAAAAGCGGGGACGTTTATCTTGCTCGCCTCGATGCTTATTTGGTTTATCAGCTCCTATCCGAAAAATAGCGCTATCGAAGAGAGCTTCACCGCAAAAATCGAAGCAAGCGTGGATGAAGAAGAAAAAGTCGCATATGAAAACTTGATGCAAGAATCACTTATGGAAAACACCTATCTCGGAATCCTCGGCAAAACGATAGAACCGATATTCGCACCACTCGGTTTTGACTGGAAGATGAGCGTCGCGACCCTAAGCGGTCTAGCGGCAAAAGAGGTGATCGTCTCGACACTTGGGGTGCTCTACTCCGTAGGCGGCGACGTGGATGAGGAGGATGCAGGGCTCAAAGATATTTTGGCAAAGAATATCACTTTGCCTCAGGCGGTGGCGTTTATCATCTTTGTCATGGTGTATCTCCCGTGCCTCGCGGCTACGGCGGTCTTTACCAAAGAAGCGGGAAGCCAAAAATATACGGTATTTCTAGCGCTCTTTACGTTTGCATCTGCATGGTTGTTGGCGTATGTAGGGTATTTGGTGAGCTCGGTATTTGTGTAACAAAGAGTATCCCTCTTTGTTACACTATAACACTCTTAGCGCATAGAAATGTTTTTTAACTCTAATTTCAATAGCTCATCTACAAGTTGCTTAATATTGACTTTCACAGCGCCTTCATTTGCTATTCTTAACCTTTCTACTGCGTAAAAAGAACTGCTAAAATTTGCCGTATATGGGACAGAAATAGTTTTATTGAAAATATCCTTACCGCTTTTACGCTCTGTTACTATATATAACACCGTAGCGGTGACGGTCAAATCAAACCCCATAAGCGGTTGATGCACATCTTGTATCTGCGCCGTAAGAAAGTATTCCCCCAGCCCTTTTTGTGCAAACAATCCAATACTCTGCAATGACTCCTCTAAAGCCTGCTCAAACTCCAATGTTCCGATATTTGATTTCCACATAGGGTTTGTTTCAGTTCCTCCCCCTACATCTCTAACGGATAAATTATTCCTAAGCTCACTTGCGGCTATTCTTTGTTCTGGTGTTCCTGTATACACCATATTATCAACCCTCGGCTTTTGGGCACATCCTGAAAATATTAAGAAAGGGATGATGAATATAACGATTTTTAAAAAGTTGCTAATTGGTTGTTTTAGTGTCATTTGTATCCTTATTGCTTACATAGATAAAGTTGGTGCAATTCTTTGCTATAGCACTTTGTTGTACCGCCTCATACTCACCTTTTAATCTACCATATTCCGCTTCTTGTTCTTTTGTTCCTCCAAGCGCAAAAAGAGCAGGCCAAAATAGCACAACCCCCACCCCTGTTAACATTTTATCATTTGCAGCCGCCTCATCAAGCCTGCCCCCTATCTGGCCAACTCTCTGTTGAATCCTTTGACTTTCTCCTATTAACTGGTCACAGCTATAATTTTGATATTGCATAGGAGATATGTACGTAATCGGTATGTCGGATGACTTTTTTGAGCACCCCGAAAAAATAATAACTGAAGCAACTAGTAGTAAACTAGAAATTTTGACCCGCATTAGCAATTCCTTTATGATTTATAATTTTTAAGAATATGAATAATACAAAATAATCTATTAATTATAAAATTGAATTTTTGTTGTATTATTTAATAAATCATCAAAATGCTAAAATACGCGCTTCTTATGCTCCCCGCAATGCCTTTAACAGCATCCCTATCGTAGAGCCGTTGTGGAATATCGATGTCACCGTGGGGCTGAAGATTCCGAATGCAGTGCCTCCTAAGATGGCGCTGTTTACTCCTACGCTGAGATTGTAGTTGCTTTAGACTGGGGTTGCGGCTTTGTCGGCTAGCTCTTTGGCACCAAAGTCATTGCAAATCTCACTTAAAAAGAAAAAGTGTACATAGAATCCCTCAAACTAGGCTTTGCAAGCCCTATTCTCTGGCTGGATCGGATAGCGGAGGCTTTAGATCGGTCATCTGTTTTAACGAGCAGAAGCTTGGAAACTATTTGAGATTTAAAATCATCAAAATCTTTAGGATCGGCGATTTCGAGCAAATCAGTGATGAAGTTAGACGCGAAAATCCCTCACAAGTATCGACCCGTTCTACCTTTTTTATCAATATCCCACCGTAATTCTCCTCGTCGCCAATAGTGAGATCGATTCCCTTGCGGGTGTAGATTTTGCTAATGGAGCGCTTATGCAGATACCACCGCCCTCCTTCCAATTGACTTGGATGACGGTGAGCATTTTCGTCCTTATGTGCTTTTTCATTGCAATAGTAGAATTCGATATTTTTGATCGTATACCGAGTGCCGTAAAATTCTATCTCACAGCAACACAACAGCTCTTTTGCGATGCGGGTGAAGGAATCTTGTATGGAACTAGGCTTATAGTGAGGTCAAGCATTCGCGGTTAGTTTTTATTCAAAAAATCGGACACAAACCCTTTGTCATCAAGTACCTTCATGATAGAGCGCAAAAGGTAGTTATTTACGAAATGGATGGTGTAAATACGTCCTCCTTGGCTCAAAGAAGCGACTATCTTTTTATCACGCAGCCTTCCCATAAGTGCAGATTTTTTCTTTGCATCATACACTCCCATAAAACTTAGCTCTTCGGATTTCATCGCCATCTCTTCTTTTTTGACCATATGCTCCAAGACCTTAAACTCTTGCTCGGTAATATGTTTCTCTTCGCGGGCTATTTTCAAAGCGGGCAAAAGAATCTCCATTTGGACATAGTTTCTATCAAGCAAAGAATCTATTTTTTCAATCTCATTTTTCAATCCATTCAAAAAATACTCGCACCACTGCAAAATATCGCTGTCATTTAACGAATCGGCCTTTGAAAGCATTTCGTAGTATTTATCCCTATCTGTGTAAAAGATTGAAGAGGGATTAATAATCCTCCCGTTTTTTACTTGAAATCCAAGTTTGATCAAAAAAGCGTAGTTCAAAAGCCGCCCCATCCTTCCGTTTCCGTTATCAAAAGGGTGGATATATTCAAACCTATGGTGCGCTATGGCAACCATCAATAGCTGATACTGCTCTTTATGCGGATAGTTTATAAACTCGACAAATCTGTCAAAATAACCTTGCAAGACCATAGCTTCGGGCGGCGTATGCCCTGACTTTTTGATACTGACGTTATGTGTCCTGAGCGCTCCTGGGTTATGGGAGCCTTCCCCCTTAGGAGGCAAGTTGAGACCTTTTGTAGTAATTTTATGTATCTCGGAGATAAAGGCACGATCAAACACGCTGTTTTCATCACTATTTTGTTCGATAAAATCTATCGCCTTTTCTAGATTCTCAATCTCATCGCCTTTCTCGTCATCGATCTCCCTTTCGATGATCTTCTCCACATATTCGGATAAAGTGGTATTATTGCCTTCGATTCGTGCAGAGCCGAGGGTCTCTAATATCTGGAAAATCTCTTTGAGCTGAAAAAATATATACGGGGGAACATCCCCGCCCAAACGTTTGGTTCTTAGTTTCTCCAAATCCAAGATAATGGTTGTCAATTGACTTCCCCAAGAAGGCTCCGGAATCGTAATCTTTTCCATATTTACTTCCATTATATTTCTTATTTACTTCCGCTAATTATAGCTAAAAGACTCTAATTCACGATAATCTTATTGTAGATTAAAAATTTGTTACTTCCAATTTTTTGGAAATATTACTTCCGAATTTTGTATAAAATCCAAAATATTTTTTTATAACCCTTTCTTCATCTTCGCTTGGCAAGTAGAGCAGATTCCCACTAACGTCA
>CAZCQG010000047.1:0-16520 GCA_964500775.1 uncultured Campylobacterales bacterium | reverse complement strand
CCCCGTAAAAAGGATAAAACCGCCCTTGTTGACTTGAGATTTAAGTATCTCGAAAATGAGGTCTTGTCGCTTATATTCTTGGGGGTTTTCGATACCCGCCTCTTCTGCGATCTCTATAAGTTTGTCAAGCGGTTTTGCTCGGAGTTCTTCTATTTTGTAGCCGTCTACGGGGATGTGAGTGCGGGATTTATTGTAGCCGTTTTTGTGAGCGTTGCCGTTCTCACATTTGGCATTCGGATTACTATTTCCGTTACCGTTGTGCGATTCTGTCATTATGTTCCTCTGTGAATTTGTAGCTCATTTTTTGATGATTTTAAGAAGGCAGATTGCAATCAAAAAGTAATTGCCGGTAGCAGCGCCTCTTGGAGTTTTGGGAATTGAGCCTGATTTAAGCGACCTAATTTTAGTGGGTTTGGGCTTTTTTGTCAATATTTTATCTCCAAAAAAATCGTAATTCTATTTTCCACTAAAGGTAAAATTTAAGTTAAATTAAATAATTATGATATTAGAATGTCTACCCAAATCATTCGGAGGGATCACTATGAATATAGGGAATCAGTACGCCGGCAACAACGTTATGCAAGAATATATGAGCTCTAACGTACAAAAAAGCGGCAATACGGAAGATGCTTCCAAGCAAGCAATTATGAGTACAGAGACAAAAAAAGAGGATGCGAAAGCTTCACAGCCTGATCAACAAGCCGTACAAACAGCCGCCGAAGCGACGGGCATAGGCAACAATCTCAATATAACCGCCTAAGCCCAAGGCGCTTCCGCCTTTTTATAAAAGCTCGCGCGCTTTTGCTCTTCCTTCTGCATCGTACCTGAGTACATCATCTAAAGAAAATGTTTTTATATCTGCGTATCTTTCGTATATCTTGAGTGTATTTTCAGCTATCTTCCCAAAGGGAATCTTGCCTTCCAAAAACGCCCCCACAAACACTTCATTTATCGCATTAAACACCACGCCGCTTTCGGGATTGCGTAACAACGCGTCTTTCGCACTCCAAAGAGGATAACGCTCGGAATCTATTTTGCGAAACTCTATATTTCCCACTTGCGTGAAATCGACGCTTTTGGTTATAGATTCTTCGACTTTTCCCAAAAGGGCAAAAGCGATAGGAAGTCGCATATCGGCATTTGCGATGTGTGCCGTCGTGCTTCCGTCCGTATAATCGACAAAAGCATGAAAAAGGGATTGGGTCTCAATGAGTGCATCAAGCTCTTGCACGTCAAAAAGCCACCGCGCCTCTAAAAGCTCAAAAAGCTTATTTGCCATCGTCGCACTATCGATCGTGATTTTCTGTCCCATTTTCCAGTTAGGATGTTTGAGGGCGTCCTCTTTGCTCGCACCGTATATCGCACCTATATCTACATCGCGAAACGCCCCGCCGCTCGCAGTTATGAGTAAGCGCTTGATGTGTTTGTCGCTACGAAGGTACCACAGTCCAAAATGTTCGCTATCGATGGGAACTATGGAGGCGCAATCGATAAACTTTCCCGCACACACGAGGGATTCTTTATTAGCAAGCGCTACTTTTTTACCGAGTTTTTGTGCTTTTACGGTAGAGCTAAGCCCCGCGTAGCCTACGATGGCATTGACTACGGTCTGGCTTTGGGATTCTTCTAGTGCGCGAAAGATTCCCTCCTCGCCCGCATAGACCTTTGGATGAGCAACTTTTGCTCTATCTGCCTCTTCTTGGACTACGACTATTTTCGGGGTAAATTCTTTGATTTGGCGATTGAGTAAATCGATATTTCTTCCTGCACCCAATACCTCGACATCAAGTGAGAATCTCCTCGCAATATCTAAAGTGCTCTCGCCGATAGAGCCTGTAGAGCCCAGAAGTATCATTAATTAATCGTTACGAATAGATAAAAAGGTATCACGGCAAAAAGGTATCCATCAAGCCTATCGAGTATCCCGCCATGCCCGGGGAAGATATTGCCGCTATCTTTGACATCCGCCTCTCTTTTGAGCTTACTTTCATACAAATCACCAAAAACAGACGTAACGGAAGTGAGGAGCGAAACGACTAGCGCAAACATAAAGCCTTCGCTTATCATTCCAAAAAATAAACCGCCTATAGTCCCGACGGCGATGCCCCCTGCGACACCTTCGAGTGTTTTTTTCGGAGATGTTTTACAAAACTGCGTACAGCCTATGCTTTTCCCCACAAAATACGCTCCGATGTCCGTAAGCGCGACGATGACGATGAGCCAAGCGATATAGAGGCTTCCGAGCTTCATAAATAATGCCAAGAGCAATAAAACAGGAATAGAAGGGTATACAAACGGCAACAATCGTTTTTGCGAAAAATCTTCAAAGTATGCGCTCATGGCGGCATAAATCACAATAGCGACCATGCCGACTACGACGGGTTCGCTAAAAAACGGGGCGGCGAACCACACCAAAGCGGCAGCTACAAAACTTTTATCGTCTTCTAGCTTGTAAAGCTTATTCGCTTCAAAAAACGCGATCATAAAAACTGCACCCAGTACCGCCCAAATAACAAAAAGGCTATTAGAGAGGAGGGTAATAACAAGAGCCGCCACAAGCACGATAGAGGTAGCAACCCGCTCGCCGTGCTCTTTGAATATTTTTTCAAACATTGTTGAGATTCCTTAATTTGTAAAATTGAGATTCTAACACACATCCTCTGATATAATACGCAAAAACTTTGGACAAAAAACTAGATGGAATATGACGTAATCGTTATCGGCGGAGGACACGCAGGGATAGAGGCAAGCATAGCCTCGGCAAAAATGGGGGCAAAAACGCTGCTTATCACCATCCTCGCGGAGCAAATAGGGGCGGCGAGCTGCAATCCTGCTATAGGCGGACTGGCAAAGGGACATCTCGTAAAAGAGATAGACGCACTCGGCGGTGTGATGGGTGAGGCTACCGATTTAAACGGGCTTCAATACAGAATCTTGAACGAATCAAAAGGTCCGGCGGTACGCGGCTCTAGGGCGCAGATAGATATGGATAGCTACCGCATCTATATGCGCAATCTCTGCCTCAATACTCCGAATCTCGATATATTGCAAGAGATGGCAGACGCACTCATGATACAAGATGGATGCGTAGTCGGAGTACAGACGAATGTCGGCAATGAAATAAGTGCGAAAAAAGTGATCGTCACTAGCGGCACGTTTTTAAACGGTAAGATTCACATAGGCGAAAAAATCCTAGGTGCGGGGAGAGTAGGGGAGCTACCCTCTATAAAACTCTCCGAATCTATACGCTCTTTGGGTTTTGACATCGGGAGACTAAAAACAGGGACTTGCCCGAGGGTGGATGCGAAAACGATAGATTTTAGCGTCCTTGACAAGCACGACGGAGACGAACCGCCAAAGCCCTTTAGCTTCAAATACGCAAACACCGATTTTACCCCCTCGCAGCTCCCGTGCTATGTCGCCTACACCAATGACGATACGCACGCCATCATCGAAGGCTCATTTGATAGAGCACCGCTATTTACGGGACAGATAGAGGGTATCGGTCCGAGATATTGCCCAAGTATCGAAGATAAGATCAATAGATTCCGAGAGCGAGAACGCCACCAACTCTTTATCGAACCGCAAACCAAAGATGCCACCGAATACTACATAAACGGTCTTAGCACCTCGCTCCCCATAGACGTCCAGTGGAAGATGCTCCGCAGTATCAAAGGGTTTGAAAATGCCAAGATAGTACGGTTTGGCTATGCGATAGAGTACGATTATATCAATCCTTTGGAGCTGCGCCACACCCTTGAGACGAAAAAACTAAAGAATCTCTACTTTGCAGGACAAGTAAACGGCACGACGGGATATGAAGAAGCCGCGGCGCAAGGCTTGATGGCGGGAATCAACGCCGTTTTAAGCATCCAAAACAAAGAACCTTTTATCCTCCGCAGAGACGAAGCCTACATCGGCGTGCTCATCGATGATCTCGTCACCAAAGGGACAAAAGAGCCGTATCGTATGTTTACGAGCCGTGCGGAGTACCGTCTCCTTTTACGCGAGGACAATGCGATTTATCGCCTGAGCCGCTATGCGTACACACACGGGATGATCGACGAAGCCCGCTTTAAAACAATAGAGAGCGAACGGATACATACCGAAGAGATAGTCCGCTTTATGAGCGCAAATCATATCACGCCGAGCAAAGAGGGCTTGTCTCTGTTAGAAGAGTTGGGCGAAGAAAAAATAAGTACCAAGACCGAACTTATCCACATTATCGGACGTAAAAGTTTCGATACGCAAAAACTTTTTACCTTATTTCCTGATTTTAACACGCTCCCCAAAAGGGTGATAGAGCAAATCCTCATCGAGGCCAAATACAACAATTACATCCGCCGCCAAGAATCCCAAATCAAAAAAATCAGCGACGTGATAGAGACGCTCATCCCCGAGGACTTTATCTACGATGATCTTCCGGGGCTAAGCAAAGAGGTGATCGAAAAGCTCAAAAAACACGCACCACGGAATCTCGATAGTGCCAGCAGAATCAGCGGCATCACCCCCGCGGCGATCGACATCGTCCATATGTATATAAAAATCCGCGAGAAACAAAAATAGATTCTTTTATCTCTCTCGCAAACCGCTACGGCAAAAACAAGACGCCGTTTTTGTTTTTTACGAGTTATGATAAAAAGAGCTTTGAAATTCATAAACTTAGCGAGATTCCTAGCGGGATACGGTATGCTTTAGATTCCAAAGGTAGCGATGAAAACATTATTTTAACGTATGAAAAAGAAGAATTTGCACTGTATAAAAGACGTTTTGATTTGGTACAAAGGCATATCGAAGCAGGGGATTTCTACCTCGCGAATCTCACCCAAAAGACCAAGCTCACGACCGATGCGACATTAGAAGAGATTTATGACGCGGCAGCTTGTTTGTTCAAGCTCTATAAAAAAGGGAGTTTTGTTTGTTTTACGCCGGAGCGTTTTGTGAGCATCAAAAACGATAAAATCTCTACTTTCCCGATGAAAGGGACATCCAAAAACGACAATGACTTGAGGGAGCTTTTGAGTGATACAAAAGAGTATGCCGAGCATTTGATGAGCGTCGATCTACTGCGCAACGACCTCGCTTTGGTCGCCAAAGAGGTGCGGGTGGAACGGTTTCGGTATGCAGAGCGGATACGCGGTTCGCGCGGGGATTTTTTCCAGACTAGCACTAAAATTAGCGGGAAATTGGATAAAAACTGGTCTGCTAATATCGGCACGATATTAGACACACTCCTCCCCGCAGGCTCTATCACCGGCACTCCAAAGCGCAGCGTCGTTGATTCTCTAGCGCATATCGAAGAGGGGGGGCGCGGCTATTTTTGCGGCGTAGGCGGCGTGTATGACGGAGAGACTTTAGAGAGCTTTGTCCTCATCCGTTTTGTCGAACAAGAGTGGGATACGCTCTACTACAAAAGCGGCGGCGGCATCACGGCTTTGAGCGATGCGAAAAGTGAATACGAAGAGGTGTATAAAAAAATATATGTACCGATTTTTTGAGACGATACAATACCGAGACGGTGTTTTTTACAATCTAGATTCCCATCAAAAAAGGATTGCGCGTACATTTGCAAATTTTTATACAAACGATACGCCGCACGACTTGCAAAGTCTTTTGCGTTTTGATGGTGAGGGATTATTTCGGTGTAGATTCTCCTATGATGCGAAGGGCTACGCGATAGAATATTTACCGTATAGATTGAGAACTATTGAGCGGTTTTATATCGTAGATTCCGATCTTCACTACTCTTTTAAATATACCGATAGAGATGCGCTCAACAACCTCAAAAAGGGACTAGGGGAAAACGAAGAGGTTTTGATTTTCAAAGACGGATTGCTTAGCGATACCACTTTTAGCAACGTGGCGATACTCATAAATGATGAATGGCTCACCCCAAAAAAACCGCTTTTGGAGGGGTGTATGCTCTCCACGCTCGACATCAAAAGGGCGGATATATCCAGAGAGATGGTGTTTCGTTCTCAAAAAATCGCCCTCATAAATTCGATGCTCGGTTTTTACGAAATAGCTTCGTGTGTAATTTTCGAATGAGAATATTAATACACGCTTAAGGATGGGTATTATAATCTTCAAAGAACTAAGGGCACCTCTAAAAACCCTTAATATTAAAAAAGTGTTACAAGATGCTCAACGAAAAAAATATTTCTAAACTCATCGTCATCCTCCCGCTTGCATCCCTGCTCTTTGGGATAGGATACCTCACCTACATCATCGTAGATCTCCAAAAAGAGCGCACCGAGCTTATGAAAAGAGATATTGTGCAGCGCTACTACACGCAAGAGGAGAACTATCTCAAAGAGAAGGTGACTGATGCCATAAAGCTCCTCTCTTCTATAAACTCGCAAACCGAAACGCGCCTCCAAAACGAACTCAAACTGATGGTCGATAACGCCATCTATAGTGCGAATAACATCTACGAAAAACACAAGAGCGACCAAAGCCTTTCGGAGATCAAAAAGAAGGTTTTAGACGCACTAGAGCCGATACGATTTGGGGTGAAGAATCAAGGGTATTTTCTCATCGCCGACCTCAACAATAACCACTCCCTCATCCATCCGATGGAGAAATTTCGCAATGTCGATATGACCAACTTCAAAGATATAAAAGGGCTCAATATTTTAGACACGTACAAAAAGATTATCGCCGCCTCTCCGAATGAGGAGGGTTTTGTCAAGATTTATTTCAATAAGCCCGATGATCAGAAAAACGAGTATCCGAAACTAGTGTTTGTAAAGTATTTTAAACCTTTCAACTGGATAATCGGGACGGGATTTTATATCGATGAGTTTGAAGATGCCATCAAAGAGGAGGCAAAAAAACTTCTTGCCGATATTAGATTTAAAAATGACGGCTATATTTGGAGTATAGACAAAGAATATACGTTGCTCACAAATCCTACTACTACGATTCCTATGGGCGAAAATATCAAATCACTCAAAGATGCCGCCGGAAAATATTTCATTCAAGAAGCTCTCGAAAAAGCGAAAGACGGCGGAGGGATTATTAAGTATCTTTGGGGGAGAAAGGGAGAAGCGGGCACTAGTGAAAAGATGGGCTATGCCGCAGAGTTTAAGGACTGGGAATGGGTCTTGTGTGCAAACTACTATACCGATGACCTCACCGCTATGCTCAAAGAGCAGAATCTCCTGCTAGAAGAGGCGCAAAGAGCACTCTTTAATAAAATTGCCGTCTTGTATATGGTGGGTATTTTCGTAGTACTGGGAATCTCTCTTCTGTTTTCCAAAAAAATCGTCGAGATATACAATAGCTACAAAGCGAGAGTAGAATCCAAAGAGAAAGAGCTAGAAAGTCTCAATCAAGACCTAGAACGCCGCATCAGCGAAGAGCTACAAAAATCCAAAGAAAAAGACCACGTGATTTTTGAGCAGACCAAGATGCAAGCGATGTCGGAGCTTTTGATGAATCTAGCGCACCAATGGCGACAGCCGCTAAGCATCATCTCCATACATACCCAAAACCTCATAGACAAGCTCCAAGATGAAGGAAAAGCCGATGAATACACTACCAAAACGCTCAATATGCTCATCGACGAAACGGAGCTATTATCCGATACGATTAGTAAGTTTTCAAAATTTTACAATTCCGAATACGGTGATACGATACTTTTAATAAACAGCATAAAAGACATTCAGAATCTCACGGACAAGACGTTCGAGCAAGAAAATATCGTTATCACCTACGACATAGAAGAAAATATCGCTCTAGAAGCATCCCCTACGGACTTGCTAGAGATATTTACCTCGCTCCTTTTTAACGTAGCCGATATAGCAAAAGAGCGCCGCATCCCAAAAGCCAAGGTCGCAATCGACGCTCGAACAGATGAAAAAGAGATCGTCATCATGGTGAGCGATAACTGTGGAGGAGTCGATACTTCATTGCTCCCCGACAAACTCTTTGAACCCTACACCACGACGAAATTTAAATCTAGAGGCAAAGGGCTAAGCCTCTATTTCGTGAAAATAATCGTAGAACAAAACCTCAAAGGCAATGTTCGGGTCTACAACGACAAAGAGGGCTCGGTATTTGAAATCCGTATACCGAAGATACACTAAAAGGAAATGATTTGACAGAGATACAAGGCGAAGCACAGATAGATTTTCCGACGATATGGGAGTTTAAACTCATAGGAATCAATAAAGAAAAGATCGAAAAGGAGATATTTGAGGTCAGTAAAAAAAAATATGAAATAGTATTTTCAAAGATGTCTAGCGGTGGCAAATATATAAGTTTTAATTACCGCATAGAGATCGAGAATCGAGAGGAACTCCAAAGTATGTACACAAAACTAGCCGAGCTAGAAAGTATCACTAGGGTGATATGAACGACTATGCTACGTGGCTCAAAAAACATCTTCAAAAACGCGATACTATCGTATCTAGAAAAAAAGAACTCTCAAACGAATCGCTCCTCGAATACTTCGACTATGAATCTCTAAGTAAAAGCGAAAAATCATTCTGCCCCCTTTTTGAAAAAGGGGTAAAATGCCACAAACTAGAATCGCTCAATTGCTTTTTTTGTGCTTGTCCCTATTTTCGATTTTACGATACACCCGTAGAAACGGAGGGAAAAAAAGTGCATAGCTACTGCTCTATAAATTCTCGATTTGCCAAGGTTTTTTCGGATGGAATAGATGAGCATTTGGATTGTAGTGATTGCTTTGTACCGCACAGAAGGGGGTTTGCGAGGAGGAATCTACGTAAATAAATTTTGCAATATTAATGTATAATTAATTTTTTGATAATTCATAGTAGGAAAATCATTTATTAATAAAGTATAATCAACAGAAAAAGAGTTAATGTAACATCTTTTCCCTGCTAGAGAGGTGCATCAATTGAGAAATATTTACCGATTTGAGTTTGGTTTAGCCAAAGAGATTCTGGTTATATTTTACCTAAGGATACTACAGTGTCCTCTATGATGGAAATTATATGAAGAACATAATTCAAAAATTCGAACTACACTACTACCTCAAAGATAATTCACATGCCATGAATGCTTTTGTGAGAAACAAGGCTGAAAAAGATTTTCTTGAAGCAGTTAAAAGGATAGGTGAACTTTTAGATAGTGAGTTAAAAATCGAAACGGAAGCTTATCAAGAGGGTGGATTAGTTGAAATATTGGCTATTGTATTGCCTACATTACATTATTTATCACCTGCTTTGAATGATATTATTACCCACTATGCTACAAGAGATACACAAGCAGAAACTTTGGATAAAAAAATCAAAGAAGCAACGCTTCAAAATTTAGAGCTAGACAATCAACAAAAAACACTAGAAATAGAAGAACAAATAGAGAAAAAACTCAATGACAAACTCGTGCAAAAATATATCTCAAATTTTTATAAAAAAATTGATGCTTATGAAAAAGTAGAGAAGATTGGATATAGAAGCTTAGAAGATGATGTAGATGAGTATATAGTAGAGCGAAAAGATTTTAAAAGCTTCATTTTACATGATGATACAACTATTTCAGAAGATGAAGATGCAATGATAGAGATAATCTCACCTGTTTTAAAAGAAGGAAAATACAACTGGCGAGGACGATATAAGAATGAAAAAATTGATTTTAGTATGGCTGATTCCAAGTTTAAACAAGAGGTAATTGCGGGTAAACATAAATTTTCTAACGGTTCTTTGCTTAATTGTCATCTTGAAATAAAAATCACGTTTGATGATTTTGGAGATGAAAAAGGTAGAAATTATAGAGTATTGCAAGTTTTTGGAACACAAGAGCTAGAGCTAGGAGAACTGAAACTTCGAGAAGCAGGGAAAAAACGAAAATATCAAAAATGGGTAGATGAACACCAAGGAAGCTTATTTAATGACATTGAAAATTAAAAATTATCGAAATAGGCAACTCAAATGAAAAATCAAGATCATTCAAGCACTGTTATCTATAATGACGGTGAAATTGAGCTTAGCGTTTCCGTTGAAAACGAAACTGTCTGGCTTAGCAGAAATCAACTTTCAGAGCTTTTTGGGAGAGATGTAAAAACTATAGGGAAGCACATAAATAATGTATTCAAAGATGGTGAGCTTGAACAATTTTCAACTGTCGCAAATTTTGCGACAGTTCAAAACGAAGGTGGCAGAGCGGTAAAAAGAGACGTAGAATACTACAACTTGGATGTAATCATCTCCGTCGGCTATCGCGTAAAATCCCCTAAAGGGGTAAAATTCAGACAATGGGCGACAAAAATCCTCAAACAATACCTCGTAAACGGCTATGCGCTCAACCAAAAAAGACTGGGGCAAAAGGGTTTACAAGAGCTAAACGAAACGATGACACTCCTCAAAGATACCATCACAAAAAGCGAATTAGAACTCACGGAAGCCAAAGGATTATTGGACGTGATTCTGAACTACTCCCGCACTTGGACGCTACTGCAAGGATATGATGAGGATTCTCTAAAAATAGCAATAGCACCTAAAGAGGCAAAATTTATCCTTGACATCGATGAGGCGAAAGAATCTATCGCACGACTCAAAAACGAACTTGTTAAAAAAGGGGAAGCCACCGAGCTTTTCGGGCGAGAAAAAGCAGGGGAATTCGCCGGCATCGTGCGCAATATCTATCAAACTTTCGGCGGCACGGACCTGCTCCCGAGCGTCGAAGAAAAAGCGGCGAATCTACTCTACTACATCATCAAAGGGCATCCGTTTAATGACGGTAACAAGCGTATCGGCGCGTTTATGTTTATCCTCTTTTTGTCCAAAAACAATATGCTCTATAAAAATAACGGGGAGCTGAAAATAAACGATAACGCCCTCGTCGCGCTTTCGCTGATGACTGCCAAAAGCGACCCGAAGCAAAAAGAGACCGTGATAAATCTAATAGTAAATATCTTAGACTAAATCTCCTGCCGCTCCAACTCGTACGATTTTATAAAAACCGATATTATCGCTATCTGCAACACCAAAAGTAAAATATGCAGATAATACACCTGCTCTTTTTTATCTTCGATTCCAAAGCCCCATTCGAGGAGAAAGTAGAATCCAGAGATGAGGATCATCCCGCCGAGGTAGCCGAATTGTTTTTGGGTGTCGATGCTTTTGAGCGATTCTTTATCCTCAAAGACCAACGTCTCTACTCTAGGAAGGTACGAGCCGAAAATAAATGTGAGCTGATAGAGGGCGTAGATGACGAGCGCTTGTGTCGTACCGTAGTCGGATAGGAGGAAAAATAATATTAAAACCAACAGTACCGCTTCTACGCCGAGATTGATTCTAAAAAAACTTTGTGCATTAAGTATCTTGTCATAAAAGCGCGCTACTAGCAGCATCCCGAGTGCGAGTATGATACCCCCTATGCTATAGACCGAGGGCTGTAATGATTCATAGATGATAAAAACCGAGCCGATGGAGAGACCTCCAAAGGCTGCGTTTAAAAATTTATAAATGAGGTATTTTTTTAGCTCAAACACTCTCAAAACCGTATCTCACTCCCCGCGTAAAATTCTCTTTGAAAGTCGGTAGGATAGTACCAGTCGAGATTCGTATAGCCCGCCCAGTTCTTATCCTGATAGATTGCCAAAGAGTTCTTTCTATCGAAAATATTTTTCACCCCGATAAAAAACTTCGTATCTTTCACGCCGTAGTCTAGCCGCAAGTTGCAAATGCTATACGCATCTCCGATTTTCCCCAAGCTATTTTTATAATCGCTCAACGCATAATATTTACTTTTATAGATATACTCCGCACCAAGATTGAAATTTTGAGCGAGCGTATAATCAAGTCCTAACGTGACCGTACTCGGTGATACGCCCGGGATTTTTTTATCACTTAGATTATAGTCATCCTGCACTATGCGCGCATCGACGAATGAATAGCCGATATTCGCGCTCAAACTCTCGCTTAGCGCTCTTTTGAGTCTAATATCAAAACCTATCTTTTTAGTTTCGTCGAGATTCGTGTTTGTACTCGTATAGGAGTTGTAATAAATCTCGTCGTTGAGCTTGATGTAATACGCATCAAAATTCACGTCGGTATCTAGCGCCGAACCATTGAGTCCGTATTCAAACGTATCGCTCTTTTGCGGCTTGATAAAGCCGTTGAACACATACGTAGAGGTAGCGAAATTGTAAGTAAAAAACGTATCGATATTTGGAGTGATCTTGGCTTTTTGGTATCCCAGATAGTGTTCAAACCCAAAGAGATCTTTTACCGCCTTGACCTCTATCGCCGCGCCGCGCTCTTCTTGACTTATTTCGCCGTTTTTTCGGTATTTAAACTCGGTGGCTTCCGCCCGCCCGCCTAGATAGAGCGAGTATCCTTCGTAGCTTGTCGCGTAGTCTAGGAAAATTCCGCGCTGATTCTTATTAAATTCATTCCCTTGATTCTTTCTATCGCCTCGCTCTAGGTCGACTCCGAAAGTAAAACCATCGAGCGCAAATGCTTGCCTGATAGAGGATTTTTGGTATCTCGATACATTGTTCCACCACGTGCTTAAATAGGTAAATTTTCTCTTCTCGTATGAAAGCGTCGTGCTCGACTTGAGTGCCTCGCTCAACGCATAATTGAGTTCTAGTTTATAGCCTTTTACGGCATTCTTGCTTTTTGTGTCTTGAGTAGTATCGCCATCCTGTGTGGGATCGGCATCAAATTGACTTTTGTTCATCGGATCGATATACGCCGTATCGGAATTACTACTGTAGAGCTTGGTAGTCAAATCACCGTTTGTGAAAAAATAGCGATGGGTCGCCGAAAAACTTTTATTCTTTGTGTAGTCTTCCGTTTTATTGGATTTGATTCCGCTGCTTAGATCGTAGAATCCACCGAAAAGATCGAGGGTAAAGCTCTCTCTGGCGATTCCTCCGCCGAGACTTATTTTCTTGCTACCGTTTGCCCCTATCTCGGTGTAGAGCGTAGGTGTTTTGCCGTTTTTTGTAGTTATTTTTACGAGTGCCGCGTTTGCTTCACTGCCGTATTTCACGGCTCCGCCGCCTTTAATGATTTCTATTTTTTTTACATCGCTTAAGCGAATATTTGCGAGTTCGGGTGCGAGCATATCTATGCTTTTTTGTTTCACTCCGTCGATGATAAATAAGATGTTTTGCGAACCGTTTTCCAGTCCGTAGCCTCGTGTTTCGATGTATTGGGCGCTTTTGTTCGTCCCTTGTGCGGTATTGAAGATATTTTTTGCAGCAAGTAGTTCGTAGATATTCTTTTGAGAGTTATTCTCTAGCTCTTGCTCTTCTATAACGATAACGCCCGCTTGCGTCGCCTCCTCTAACTCTTCGTCGGAAGTGTATTCCACTTCGCTTCCGAAGCTCCTATTTTGGGTGATATTCTCCACACTGCTTGCTTGCGCGCTGATACTGACTAGTGAAGTCGTAGCGCAAATTGCAGCTAGAGTGAAGTATCTCCCTCTAAAGCCTCTTGCCATTGCAATCCTTTGTTATTTTTTTCTCTTTGCGAGAGGGGGTATTTTACCGATAAAAAGATAATACTCTCCCGCCTACGCTTCCCCCAAAATCTTTATCACCCCCCGCCCTAGATGCACCAAACCCTCTTTTTCAAAGTTTTTCAGAATCCTACTAATGACCTCTCGGGAAGTGCCGAGTATCGCGGCGATTTGTTCATGCGTAGCGTGGATGGTCTCCCTCCCTTGGACAAAAAGCCAATTGAGCAGCCGCTCATCGACGCGCTTAAACTTCACCTCTTCGATGAATCGCAACACCTCATTGAGCCGCGTCGCACAAAAGGATATTTTGAAATCCCGAAATGCCTTTGATTCATCTATCAGCCG
This sequence comes from uncultured Campylobacterales bacterium, assembly GCA_964500775.1. Classification (GTDB taxonomy): domain Bacteria; phylum Campylobacterota; class Campylobacteria; order Campylobacterales; family CAZCQG01; genus CAZCQG01. The sequence goes on along the minus strand of CAZCQG010000047.1, from coordinate 2,732 downwards.
CTCTATCGTAGTTGCGCTCACCAGCCACCCCTCTATGCTCTCATCCACCACGGCATTTGCCTGCGTGTGGAGTTTGGATATGGCACTAAAGGTATTGACTAGACACTGCTCGCCGGGTGCAATATAGTAGAGCGTGATCTCGCCGCCGCCTATCTTATCGGAATTGAGATACACCTTCACCCGCCCTTTTTTGAGAAAAAGGATCCCATCGCACACATCGCCCTGATAATAGAGGAAATTCCCCGTGGAGAGGGAGAGCGACTTGGCGTCTCTCTCCACCGATTCCATGAGGTTTGATTCTAGCATCTTGAAAAAAGGATAATCTCTAAGCTCCATTTAGCACCTCCGATTGAGCTATTTTCACCAAAATAGTCTGAAGTTTTGCACTAGTGAGACGACGATAATAGTGATAAACGACGCCGCTATGCTTTTTTCGACCAAAGAAAAAGGTATCCCTTCCATAATCACACCTCCCTTAAAATGTGAGTGTTTTCGCCCCATCGCCATAGATACCCTCTACGAGTTCGGCAGGACCGACTATTTTTATCCCTTTGATGAGATCGCTCTCGGTGACCTCTTGATTCTTAGCACACCCGACGCATACGTACACCTTGCCCCCTTTTTTGAGCAGCGCTTCCATCATCTCCCTAGGGCTGGCACTCCCGCCGAATTTCGGCTGCACCCCTTTTTTGAGACCTAGCTCTAACGCATCCCCCGTCAAAAATACCGTCGCAGGTATCCCCGCATCCTGCATAGCATTTGCCACCGCCATACCAAACCCCGCCGAACGCAATGCGTCATTGCTCAAAATCACCGTAAGCTTCTTAGGCGACTCGACCTTCTCCGCCGCATTTGCCACACCTAAAAGCATCAACACCGAAAACGCCGCTACAATCAGTTTTTTGAGATTGTTCATAATCTCCTCCTTAGTAGAATTTTTTAATGCAGCGTCATTGTATGAGGAAAGGGTGCTTCGCTTCTGTGACTAAAGTCACATAAGAAGCGGAAATAAATAGAGTACTCGCGACTACTTCATAGGTGACGGGGCAATTAGTTTAGAATCCACCCTCCAAATCATACTCCACAACATCCCCCTCTAGTGCCTTTAAAAACGCTGCGAGTGCGTCAATATCGCGTTTGTCAAACTCGATCCCCAGCTGATAGATGCCCATAATATTTATGGCGTCTTCGAGTTTTTCTACACTGCCGTTGTGGAAATAGGGGGCGGTTTTGGTGATGTTGCGCAGGAGAGGGACTCTGAAATATTTCTCATTTTTCTTCCCCAAGAATCCGCCCGTGTTTTCAAACGGGAAGGGGAGTTTGGCTTTGAGTGCATTATCCGCGTGGCAGGTGTTGCATTTGTATATCTCGTATTTTTCCCCTTGCAATGGATGGTATTCAAAGAATCCCTCTTCAAGCCGTTTGGAATTTTTGACCAAAAACTCCATCATAAATTTATCCCGCGCCGCGCCGCTTGTGAATCCTTTGTACTCATTCATCAGCCGTTCCGTCTCTTGCAGCCCAAACATCGCCCACGCCCGATGGAATCTCAATGGAAATTTCCGCATCTCTTCGCCGCCGATTCCCATCCCCGTGTGGCATTGCGCGCACCCTTTTTTCATGAAGACAAATAGCCCTCGCAGCTCTTGATCATCCAGCACCCCGAGCTCTCCGTCCAAAAATCGGTCAAATTTCCCGCGGGTTAGCTGCGTCTTTTCATACTCTGCAATAGCGTTAGTAGCCTGTTCAAACGTGATGGTTTTCGTCCTATATACGTCATAAAACATCTGCCTATAACTATCCGAATCATTGAGTTTTTTCTCGATTCCCTCCTTTGTCTCCGCCATCTCAAACGGAGCTTGAATTGGTCCTTTAGCCTGATCTTCCAGACTATCGCTCCTGCCATCCCAAAAGAGCTTCTTGGAGAGGGCGGCATTGAGCATCGTGGGGGTGTTGAGACCAAAAGGATTCTTTAGCCCTTTGTATCCCGTTGCGACCTTGCGATTATCATCTCCGCCCTCCTGCGCATCGTGGCAGGAAGCGCAGCTCAACGTGCCGTCTTTTGAGAGATGGGTATCAAAAAAGAGTTTTTTTCCTAGGGTGACTTTTTTTGAGGACAAGCTCTCGTTTTTTTCCGCATAGTACCTTTTTAGCCCCTCGGTATCTTTGGGGACGGACTTTAGCCCCAGCTCCCGCGCCCACTCCAAAAGCTCGGGACGAAAGTCGCTTAGATTCACCTCATAAGCAAATACGCCGCTTAGCAACGCAAGCAATAACACCATAGTTTTCATACTCTCCTCCTTTTTTTCAAACAAGCATAAAACAAACGGAAAATTTTTTCTGTGACATCGGTCACACAAGGGTTTGATTCACAAAAAGTAAAATTTTGGTAGAATCGCGACTTTTAGAAAATGATTAGGAAAAATTTTTTGGATATTAGAGAACTACTTTACACACGATATTTGATCATAGACGGTGCGATGGGTACCGAGATACAAAAAGTCCACATCGACGAATCACTATGGCGCGGCGTCAACGGGTGCAACGAGATACTTAATGCCAGTGCTCCCGATGTGATAAAAAACATACACAAATCCTACCTCGAAGCGGGCGCGGACATCATCAAAACCAATACGTTCGGGTCGTTCCCATGGGTATTAGAAGAGTACGATCTCGCGGATATGAGCTATGAGCTCTCTTACCTCGGAGCGAAAAACGCCAAGGACGCGATA
>CAZCQG010000046.1:5896-16777 GCA_964500775.1 uncultured Campylobacterales bacterium | reverse complement strand
AAAATTTATATCTAGTACTTCTGAATTAAATTTATAGTATTCTTTTTCAAGTGTGGCAATTTTAAATTTTATTATATTCTCATTGATTGTGCTATTTTCTTCAAGATATACATCACTTTCTCTGAAAATAAAAGTCTTGCGGATGTAGATATAACCGTCATACTGAAATTTATTTTTAATCCAAGCAGTACCAGCTTGAGGGGTATAAATTAGAAAAATGAATCCACTTTCTTTTATAAATTTAATCACTTATAGCAAACCCTAAACACCAACATCTTCCCATCCATCAACTGCACGGGATTATTCGGATTCTTTATCCTTACATCGCGAATAGTTACATTTGCATTATTGAGATTCTCTACTGTTTGTCTATCTGCTAAAGGTATTGATTCGTACTTCTCTTTTTTCATCAAACAAATAAGTTGAAAAGATTTTGTTTCATCCCAAGTGTAGAGGTAGTGAAAGATTTTTGTAGGATTTTCGATGTGCCACATACCACGGATTCTAAGGTCGGTGATTCCGAGCGGGTCAACTTTTTTGACTTTGCCAAGCTCATTGGTTTCTGCAAATTCAACATTAGGAATCAAGGCAATACCGTCTGAAATGGTATTTTTGATTCTTTCGTAAATCTCTTTATCGGCACAAAAGCAGTCTCCGTATATGAGCCACAAAGACTTCAAAGTATCGCTATTTTTAGGTACATTACCAACTGCGTAAAGCATATCTTTCTCGCTCCAATTCTCCTCACAACTTCTGCAAGCAGTCGTAATCATCGGACTATCTGCGTAAAGTTTGGCTTTTGGATAGGAGCTGTTGAGCGCTATTGCCGTGCTATGAGATTCGAGTTTCTTTATCTCTATGGCATCGCTATTTTTGAGTATCAAATCGGGCGGGTTATTTTTATTGCCGCTATAAGAGTAGATTTCTGAAAATATTTCAAGTATTTTTTGTTCGTTTGTTTCACCGATAGTTTGAGCAAAAGCATCTTTGATATAAGATTCCAAACCTTCACCCATATTATTAGCTCTATTATTTCCGCTTGTGAGCGTAGTTATCGTAGTTTGATAATTATCGATGATGTTTTTGAAAGCTTTTAATATATTTGACATTTAAAATTTTCGGCAAAGACTATTCAATCCCCACCACCTTCATAATTTTTGTATCGCGTATGTTCTCTTCCGCGACGAGTTTTCGTATCGCCTCTTTGGCGGCACTCTGTTGCGCTTGTTTTTTGCTCGCGGCGCGCGATTTGGCGTATTCGACTCCTCTGATAAAGACCGCTATTTCAAACTCTTTGTTATGGTCCGGACCGAAGGAATCTATCACCGCGTATTCGGGGGTAGAGCCGAAAAGCGCTTGGGTCAGCTCTTGCAAGACGGTTTTGTAGTCTTTGAAAAGCGTCCCCATATCGATTTTTGGATAGACCTTGTCAAGTAGTGTGTAGACGATATTTTTGACCGTGTCTAGCCCGCTCTCTAGATATATCGCGCCGATGATGGCCTCAAATGCGTTTGAAAGGAGCGAGGGTTTGTTTCTGCCGTTATTATTCTCTTCGCCCGTAGAGATAAAGATAAATTCACCCAAATGGAGTTCGTCGGCGATTTTCGTCAAACCCTTTTCATTGACCAAAGAGGCGCGCATTTTCGAAAGCTCCCCTTCGTTTGATTTCGGAAACTTTTTATACAAAAACTCCCCGACGACCAGATCGATCACCGCATCGCCGAGGTATTCGAGGCGTTCGTTGTTTACCCCTTTTTTGTAGCTTTTGTGGGTTAGTGCTTCGATGAGAAGCTTTTCATCCTTGAAATCATAATGGAGTTTTTTTTGTAGATCTTTTACGGTATGCAATTTCACCCTTTTTGCGCAAGGAATTTTTGGGCTTCTTCTCTTGCTATCTCGTCGCATTTGTTGTTGTATTCGTTGTCGCTATGCCCTTTTACCCAATACGGATGGATCGTATGTCCTTTTTTCACTTCCAAAAATTCTCTCCACAAATCGACGTTTTTCACGTTTTTAAAATCTTTTTTGACCCAATCGCCTAGCCATGACTTTATCGCGTCGATGACGTATTTAGAATCTGAATACAGCTCTATCTCGCACGATTCTTTGAGATTTTTTAGCGCTTCGATGACCGCTTGAAGCTCCATTCTGTTATTTGTCGTCAGCGCTTCCCCGCCCTTTATCACCTTTTCGCTCTCTTTATATTTAAGTATGGCGCAATACCCCCCGGGTCCCGGATTGCCTAGGCAGGAGCCATCAGAGAAAAGAGTTATTTTCTTCATTGTCCCTGCTTTTTGATATGAGCGGCAAAGGTTCGATACGGAGCAGCGTCATACAGTTTGGACACCGTTCAAAGCTTAACGGATAGATGTGTTTGCACTCTTTGCAAAGGTATTCAAAATCTAGCGATGCTTTTTTATCGGAGTATTTATTGATAGCGTTGATCGCCGAAAGCTCAAAGCTGTGGAATCTCCCAATCTCACCGATACCTTTGGCGGCAAGTATCTCATCGGTTAAGGAAAGTTCGTTGTGCGCTTTTGCGAGAAGTTTTGTCTCTTTGAGTTTCCACAAAATGTCGATGATTTCGTGTTCGTCCTCTTTTTGGAGATTTGCCGCTAGCTCTTTTTCAAGCCCGTTTGCGAGAAGCTCCGCAAAGATGACCCTTCGTAGTCCTAGATCATCATCGGCGAGGGAGAATATTTGAGCGAGGTTGCCTGCAAAAAGCGGTTCGCTCTTTATCCGTTTTTTGATACGAAAGTATTTTCCCTCTTTTGCGACATCTTCGCCGAGTACCTCTAACGGCTCTAGTATCTCGACCGCTCTATCGTAGTCTTGGAGGCTTTCGTAGATAAACATCAAATATTTGAGTGCCAAAGGATTCCGAGGATAATTTTTGAGTACCTCTAAAAATATCTCTTTGGAGCGCTGCATAAATCCCGCCTCAAAGTAGCTCTTTCCGAGCAGCTCCATAATTTCGGTTTTTTTTGCCGTGTGTTCTATCGTCTCTAAAAGCGCTAGATAGATTTTTATCGCTTTTTCGTGCTCACCGCTTTTTTGGTAGATGGAGGCTACGATTTTTAAAGGCTCTTGGGGTTCGATTCCTTTGCTAAAGAGAATCTTCAGCTCTTCATCGAGTTTCGTATAGTCGAATTTTTTCATAAATCGTGCAATGGAGCGCTCTTTTTTGGAGTTGCTATAGTTGTTCCATATTTTGTTGCTGAAAAATACCACGAGCACCAAGACAAGGAATAGGATGATCCCAAAGAGCGGATCTCTGTAGCTAAGACTAAGTATTTCCATCAGCGCTCTAAAGAGAGTTTGGTGATTTTGCCGTTGCGCGTGTAGATTCTCACTCTATCGCCCGCACGAAAACTAAAAGGGTTTTGATCGGTGATTTTGTATACGGTCGAAAATTCCACTCCGTCATCCCCTCTGATGAGTAGCTCTTGACCCGCGGAGGAGTTTATCGTATTCCCAGCCAGTCCGCCGGCTACCGCGCCGCCTACGGTAGCGAGATTTTTCGTATTTTTTCCACCGCCTATTTGTGCGCCTATGACTCCGCCTGCTATCGCACCGAGTATCGTACCCGCACCGTCATCCCCGATAGCGACTTGTCTAGCTTCGAGTATCGTGCCGTACTTTATCTGCTCGATTTGTCCGACGTTTGCTTGTGTATAGTTCCCCGAAGTAGCGCAACTAGAAAGAAACAGAGCCGTAAATACAGATAGAATAAGTGCGTAGATACGCATAACATACCCCTTTTGCTAAAGTGTATTATTGTAATACAAAAGGGGTAAATGGGTGATTAATCAATAGTTCCGTAGATGTAGCGCTCTTTTTTCGCTTGTTTGATTTTTGCGATGTCTACGATGATAAATCCATCTATGCAGTTGTCAAAATCAGGATCCACTCCAAAGTCTAGGAATCTTATCCCCCCCTCTTCGCAAAGCTCGCTGTATTGTTTATAAAGCGTAGGGACGGTGAGGTTGAATTGGGCGATCATCTTTTTGAGGATTCTAAAGTCCTCGTTGTAATCTTTGCCGATAAAAATCTTCTCGCACTCTTCGTTCTCTTTTCTGCTTAGGAGGTACCTATTTTTACTAAGTACGACATCTTCTTGTGCACCGAAATATTTTTTGTAAAAAAACACGATCATATCCCTCGCCATTTTAGGATAGGTGGCGCTTAGGCTTACGGGACCGAACATATATTTTATTTCGGGATTATTTTTGAGGTATGCGCCGATGCCGTACCAAAGATAATCAAGCGCCCTGCTTCCCCAATATTTCGGCTGTACGAAACTTCTCCCAAGCTCGATAGAGTCGCTAAGATAAGGATAGAAACTCTCTTTATAATCAAAGAGCGAACTCGTATAAAATCCCCCCTCCATAAGATCGCTTGCCATGACGGCGTTGCTTTCACCTATGCGGTATGCACCGACGAGTTCAAGTTTAGAATCATCCCAAAGCACAAGATGTTTATACCACATATCATAGTCATCCAAATCTCTTTTCTTCCCTGTCCCTTCGCCTACTTTTCGGAATGTATATTCACGCAGTCTCCCTATCTCTCGCATCACGCTAGAATCGGGCGCATAATCGCACAAATAGATTTTCATATCGTCTTTAGTAGTCCCTAGGAGTTTGGACTTTGAGAGCTCCTCTTTGAGTGTTTGTCTGTTTTCGGGATGGCAGATACATTTTTGGGTGACAAAAATCCCCTCTTTATCTTTACTCACTCTGTAGAGATGTTTTTTCAAAAGGGCGAGTTCCGATTTTAGACCGATACCGCGAATGCTTATGTTTTGTATCGGGATGAGTTCACCTACCTTTATCTCGATGCTTTTGTTTCTTTTGTTGAACATTTCATGTACTAAAAGAACGGTAGCAGCGGGTTTAAAGAGCATAGAGACGAAATAAAAGAACCACGAGTTTCTTGCGTTTACGTATATCGGGAGAATAGGGGAGTTGGTCTTTTTGGCAAATTTCAAAAAGCCGTTTTTCCATTTGGTGTCTTTGATACCCGTAGGGCGAACCCTAGAGACTTCACCTGCGGGAAAAAGTATGACCGCCTCTTCGTTATTGAGGGCTCTTACGATCTCTTTTAACGAATCTTTTGCGCTTCTGCCGTTCATATTATCTACGGGAAGGAGGAGGTTTTTTATCGGATCGAATTGCATCAAAACCTCGTTCGCGACTATTTTTACGTCGCTACGAATCTTGTATACCATCGAGAGGAGTGAGAGCGAATCAAGTCCGCCGAGCGGATGGTTTGAGATCATCACGACCTTGCCGCTGCTGGGGATATTTTCTATGTCTTTATTGGAGACTTTATAGGTGAAGTTGAAATACTCCATAACTTTTTCGACAAATTCTATACCGATGGCTTTATTGGCGGCTAAAAAATTATTTATCTCTTTTTCGTGGAAGATCGCTTTCAAGATCGAAACGGTAATTTTGGTGAAAAAATCGGGATAATTGGTAAAAAACTGCGGATACACGGACTGAAGAGCTTTTCTGACATCGATCATACAAAATACCTTTTTGGAGTATATAAAATTGCAAACTCTATCTTAAAGCGATTACATATCAAATACAATTTGAGGCGAAAGTGAGCGAAACTCCTCTAGCGTGATCGGTATGCCCTCGGGAAACTGTGTCTTATTGAACGTCCTTTGCCGCTTAGCAAGTTGGGCGGTGTTAGTCGATATTTTATCCGCCAAATCCTTTAACCCAAACTCCCCGTCGAGATATTGCAGCACCTCTTTGATTCCGATGGATTTCATCCACTCTCTATTGCGCGTATATTTTTTTTCCAAAGCGCACACCTCTTCAATGAGACCGTTTTCAATCATTTTATCGGTTCTTACGGCGATACGCCTTCGAAGAAGCTCTCTATCTACTTCGAGTTTATAGATCTTGAGATTTTCGATGAGGGGTTTTTTCTTGTTTTTTAAAAAATATTCACTCGGAGGGAGATTGACGGCGTAATAGATATTCAGTGCCTTGGTGATTCTATAGGTGTCGTTTGCGGCGATATTTTTTGCGTATATCGGGTCTATTGTTTGCAGCTCTGCGTAGGCACCGGGTAAATCTTTTATTTTTTCGAGTACGAGTGATTCCGTGTTTGAATCAGGGGTGATGTCTTCACTCAATCCCTCTGTCATCGATTTGAGATAAAACGCACTCCCGCCTGTTATGACGAGGTTTTTTCCCTCTTTTTCACAAAGTGATTTCGCTTCTTGATAGAGAGAGAAAAACACCCCCGCACTATTTTTTTCACTCGGAGTAAGGTAGTCGATACCGAAATGGCGCACCGCTAAAAGCTCATCTTTTGAGGGTTTTGCCGAAGCGATGTTTATCTCTTTGTAGATGCTAAGCGAATCGATGGAGAAGATGTAGGCATTTACTTTTTGCGCCAAAGCCAACGCGGCTTCACTTTTGCCGCTGGCTGTCGGTCCTATGAGGGCTATTTGCTTCAAGAGCCTTGTTTTAACTCTTTTGCTCTTTTGTATGCGGCGTGTACCGCTTCGATCATATTTTTGCGTAAACCGTTTTTCTCTAGCGTGTCTATAGCCGCGGCAGTCGTGCCTGCAGGACTCATAACAGATTCTTTGATGATGGCAGGATGTTCGTTTTGCAAGAGTGCGGAAAAGCCCTCAAACAATCCTTTGGTAAGCAGAGTAGATTCTTGGCGGCTTAGCCCCTCTTTCACCCCTGCGTCGATAAGTGCTTCGGCGGCTATTGCCAAGTATGCGGGACCCGAACCTGCTAGTGCGGTAGCGATGTCTATTTTTTCTTCACTCTCCACCCAAACCGCAGTTCCGATTTTGGAGAAAATATCGATTGCAAGGGTTTTCACCTCTGCATCGCCATAGAGCGAACTTGCCGATTTTTTATGGAGAGCGGCGATATTTGGCATCACTCGCACGTAATGTTTGGAATCTATAAACTTTTTGAGTGTGGCTAGGTCGGTGCCCGCTAGGATTGAGAGGAGCACTTCGGCTTTGCCGGAGAGGTTTATTTTTGAGATCGTATTAGGTTTTACGCACAATAATAGTGTTTTATTTTGTATATTTAGTCCGTCTACATAGCGTAGCGTCGAAATCTTTGGATACTTTTTTTTGAGTTTAGCGAGGGAGTTTTCATCGATACCGATTACTTCAATATCGTAATATTTATAAAGACCACCGATAAGCGCGGTAGCCATCTTGCCGCTGCCGACAAGACTAAGAGTTGCCATTTTCCTCTTTGACTATATAATCAGAGATGGGTTCAGCCAAACCGAATTTTACGTATCTCGTACTGTCAAGGACTACTTGACCCATAGTTTGATTGTCAAAATTAAACAATACGGGAGCTACAAAATTCACCGTCGAATTTTCGATAGGGTTTTGCACTATCATTATATTGAGTATAAGTAGATTCGTATTTTCCCGAAGATCTAGCAAAAGCTTTATAGCTAGCGGTATCTCAAACTCATACTCTCTCAGCGCAAAAGGGTTTACTAATGTGAAAGAAGGGTGTTCTTCGTCAAGATTGAAAAGCTTCATAAAGACATCATCGATCTTTTCAAGCTTCATTCTATTCACATTCTCAAAGCCTAATATGGGAGATTTGACCTCAAACTCCATAAAGATTCCTTATAATTTGGCTAAAACTCGCAGTGATTTTAACACATTAAAATCAAAAAAAGCAAATGAAACATTATTTTATAAAATACAAACAAACATTCAGATAAAATGTTCGCTTAATTTTACTAAAAAGAGCTGTAAATGTATTCTAAATCGGTAATTTCTACTATTTTCTTAGTTATTTTGTTCCTTGGCGGTTGTAGCGATAAAGAAGAGAGCGTAAAAGAGGAGTTCAACAAGCCTGCGATTTTTTGGTACAAACAGATGGTAGACAATATCAAAGCCGATGACTTAGAGGCGGCGGACGACACGTTTGCTTCATTACAAAGCGAGCACATCTATTCTCCTTTATTACCCGAAGCGATGCTCATACTCGCAAAAGCCCATATGCAAAACGAAGAGTATTTGTTGGCGGAATTTTATTACGATGAGTTTATCAAGAGATTTGGCGATGAGGACAATATCGATTTCGTCGAACATATGAAGATTAAATCAAACTTCTTTTCGTTTAGGCTCAAAAACAGAGATCAAAAACTTTTATTACGCACGATAGAGGATGCCGAAAAATTTATCGTCGCCCATCCGTATTCGAGGTACAGACCTATCGTAGATTCGATGCTTCTAAAAATGCACTTGGCAAATCTTGAACTCAATCAAGAGATAGCCGCACTCTATGAGCGCGTAGATAAACCCGAAGCCGCAAAAATATACGGCGAAAAACTCGCTTACGGCTGGCTCAAAGAGATCGTATATGAGGACAAAGACCTCGAATGGTACAGACAGCTTTTCGATTGGTAAGAGAAGGTTCTTTTAGGAGTTAGTAAAACAAGTATGCAATTAACCAATTATAGTAAATTTCCGGCGGAGATTCCGGTAATAATCGAAGACGAAATATTTTTATACCCTTTTATGATAGCGCCGATTTTTATCGGCGATCCTCAAAATATAGCGGCGGCGACAAGTGCAATAGAAAACAATCAACTCGTCATAGTTTGCACTGCCAAACAAGGAAGCGAAGGGGAGCGGAGCGCAGAGAGCTTTTATGATACGGGCGTTATCGGCTCGATAATGCGAAAGGTGTCGCTGCCTGATGGCAGGGTGAAGCTTTTATTTCAAGGGCTGGCGCGCGGAAAAGTAAACAAGGTCATAAAGATCGAGCCCGTAATAGCCGAGATCGATACGATCACGTCGCTCCCTTATAATGAAAATAAAATCAATGCGATACTCTCTATTTTGCGCGAGAAAATTAGAGGACTTTCGGCAGTAAATCCCGCTTTTCCCGTAGATTTGCTTCGTACGCTAGATGAGAATCACGACCCAAATAGAATAGCCGACATTATCTCTAGCTCTATCCATCTCAAAAAAGAGCAGAGTTATGCACTTTTTAAAGAGGACGATGTCGAAAAAAGACTTTTTATGCTAGTCGATGCCATCATCGAAGAGACCGAAAGTACCAAGCTCCAAAAAGAGATAAAGTCAAAAGTACATAGCAAAATAGAGAAGATCAATAAAGAGTACTTCCTCAAAGAGCAACTCAAGCAGATACAAAAAGAGCTCGGTACCGATAATATCCGTGACGAAGAGATAGAAGAGTACAAAAAGAAACTCGAAGAGATCAAAAAATTCATACCCGAAGACGGCTACAAAGAGACCAAAAAACAGATCGACAGACTTTCACGGATGCACCCAGATAGTAGCGATGCGAGTATGCTCCAAAACTATATCGAGTGGGTACTAGAGATTCCTTTCGGAAAAGTCGCAAAGAAAAAACTCAAAGTAAGTGATGTAGAGAAACAGCTCGACAAAGACCACTTCTCACTCACAAAACCCAAAGAGCGAATCGTAGAGTACTTCTCCGTGCGAGAACTTTTAAGTCTCCGAGGAAAAGGGGAGAAAGAGGGAAAAGGGACGATACTATGCTTTATCGGACCTCCGGGCGTAGGGAAAACCTCGCTTGCTAATTCCATCGCTTCTGCGCTCAAACGCTCACTTGTGCGGGTAGCATTAGGCGGTCTAGAAGACGTAAACGAACTACGCGGTCATAGACGTACCTATATCGGTGCGATGCCCGGACGTATCATCCAAGGACTCGTCGACGCCGAGGAGATGAATCCGGTAATGGTGCTCGATGAGATCGACAAGGTAGGGAGAAGCTTCCGCGGCGACCCTACCGCAGCGCTCCTAGAGATACTCGATCCTGAACAAAACGAGAAGTTCAGGGATTATTACATCAATTTCAATATCGATCTAAGTCAAGTGATTTTTATCGCTACGGCGAATGATGCAAGTACGATACCCGCACCGTTGCGTGATAGGATGGAGTTTATCAATGTCTCCAGTTATACGCCGCAAGAGAAGCTTGAAATTGTCAAAAGGTATCTCTTGCCCCAAGAGCTAAAAAAGCACGGATTGCAGCCAAACGAGGTTTCGATCTCGCCAAAGGCGCTCAAGGATATTATCGAAAAGTATACGAGGGAAGCAGGTGTGCGGAATCTCCGTCGAAGAATCTCCCAAATCGCAAGGAAAAGCGCGAAGATACTTTTAGAGAATCCGACGATACAAAAAGTGAGCGTCACACAAGCGAACCTTTCGGACTTTTTTGATCGTATCGTTTTTGAAATAGACGAAGCCGACAAAAAAGATCAAGTCGGAGTGGTAAACGGGCTAGCGTGGACGAGCGTGGGCGGCGACGTGCTCAAAATAGAATCGGTAAAGATTCGAGGAAAAGGGACGCTCCAACTCACGGGCAGTCTCGGCGACGTGATGAAAGAATCTGCTCGCATCGCGCATACCGTAGTAAAAGTAGCGATAGATAACAAGCAGCTCAAGATCGATCCTAAAAAGATTCCCCAAAGTGCAAAAGAGATAGAAGAGGGCAAAAAGCCTACTATTTCGGACGTGTATAACCGTTTTGACATCCATCTCCACGTCCCCGAAGGTGCTACGCCAAAAGACGGTCCGAGCGCGGGTATCGCTATGGCGACCGTGCTAGCGTCGATACTTTCGGATAAAAAAGTGCGTGCGAACGTCGCGATGACCGGAGAGCTCACGCTGACCGGCAAGGTGCTCCAAATAGGCGGTCTTAAAGAAAAACTCATCGCCGCCCATAAAGCGGGAATCACCAAGGCGCTCATCCCGACCAAAAATTTTGAACGTGACCTCAAAGAGATACCCGATGAGGTAAAAGAGGGGATAGAAATAGTGCCTGTAGATAATGTATTAGAGGTATTAAAACACGCGCTTATTTA
>CAZCQG010000046.1:0-5796 GCA_964500775.1 uncultured Campylobacterales bacterium | reverse complement strand
CTAAATCCTCCGTCGTGCGTGATGGAGAGAGAAGATTCGCGGATACCGAATCTCTCTTTTATGGCTTCGCTAAAAGTGAGTATCGGCGCCCCTTTAGGATTTTTGGTGATTTTTATATCCAAGAATCCAAGCTCGCTCCCGATGCCGCAACCAAGTGCTTTGGATACCGCCTCTTTCGCCGCCCAAAATCCGGCTAGACTTTCGTTTTTTTTGCAGAGGGCTTGCTCCTCTTTATCGAGGAATCTATCTAACCCCTTTTCACCGAATCGCGATACGAAATCCTCGATCCTTTTGACGCTGACTATGTCGATGCCGACCATAGTTTATTGGATGACGAAGTCTGTGAAAAAGATATTTACCACTTGTCCATCGACTAAAAATTCGTTCAACCGCTCCATCAATTCCTCTTTGAGCTTCTCTTTCCCTTTGGTCGTAGAGATCTCCTCGATGGTTTTTTGGCTAAGAACCGTGATGACGGTATCTTTGATGACCGCTTTTTTGAGGTCTATCTCTGCTTGCAAGGCTTCGTTGCTTATCTCTAGGTTGAGTGTGGTTTTGAGATAGCGTCTGCCGCTTTGGCTAAGTAGGTTTACTATCACCTGATCGAGCGGATAGATTGGTCCGATATTGAGTAGGTCGGTTTTTACTTTTGTGGGCTTTTTTGTTTTTGCCGCAGCTTCTTGTTGCGGTGTTTGATCCGCGGGAGCTTCATCTCCTCCCATCATCAAAAATGCGACTACGCCCCCGATTACTAAAAGCAGTACCAAAACGGCGGCAATAATGATGATGAGCATCTTGTTTTTCGCTCCGCCTTTTTTCTCTTCCTGTCCCTCTTCTTTTTCTTCTTCAGCCATATTCTCGCCTCGCAACTAAATTTTATGTGATTCTATTAAAATAACGCTTTATACAAAATCGGTAAAGTTACCGCGATATTGAATGAAAGGGAAAACTTGTTGCCCAATATATACGATCTACTGGCTTTTGGAGTTTTGATCGCCGCCATTTTTTACGGCTTTCGCCGAGGGATAGCAAAAGAGCTTTTCGGGGTATTTAAGCTTTTTGCCACGTTCAGTCTCGGAGGAGCTTTTGCGTTTAAAGTAGCGCGCTTGCTCACCGAAGGTGGATTTTTACGCCCTGATTCCTTGGGGCTCTATTTTTTATGGGGATTTGGCATCGCGGCAGTTTTGGTCTATTTTGGGTTAGAATTTCTAGAAAAAGCGGTATTGCAAAAATATGTCTACGGTAAAGAGAGTGTCGATAAGATCTTTGGGTCGCTGATATTATCGATAGAAGCGATATTTTTTCTCCTCGTAGGGACGATACTATTGATGCAGCTCACACTTTCTAAAGAGTATGCCGAAGGCTATCTCAAAAAAGGAATCGTCTATCCAAAGGCTAAAAAAACGATGCTAAATGCTCTAAGCTACCCAAACGTCAAAGACATCTCGACAGGTGCTATCGGGAGCGGCAAAGAGGCGATAATAAACCTTTTTGATTAATAATCCCGCGCCACTTTGTAAGTAGGATTGTCAAGCTCGTAGGTGCAGAACTCCCCTGCGAGCTTGAGGGCTTTTTTGCAATCTTCGCTGAGGTGTCTAAGCTTGATACGCTTACTAGATTCTAGGTATTGTTTGGTGACCTTGTCTATCGCTTCTACACCGCTACTATCCATAACTCGGCTGTTTGTAAAATCTATGATCACCTCTTTGGGATCGCCGGCGACATCAAAGATATCATTAACAAATCCGCTAGCAGAGCCGAAAAACAGAGGACCTTCGAGCTCATAGACCTTTACTCCGTCATATTCTATTCTGGTACGCGCGTATATTTTGGCGTGTTCCCATGCAAAAACAAGCGCGGAGATAATCACGCCCGAAATCACGGCTATTGCGAGGTCGGCGAAAACAGTAATGACCGTGACACTCACCAAGATAAATGCATCGCTCTTTTTCATCCGCTTTAGTCTACTCACACTCGCCCACTCAAATGTCTCGATAGAGACTATGAACATAATCCCGACAAGTGCTGCGATGGCGATTTGTGAGATGATACCAGAGATATTTACGACAAAGATAATGACTAGAATCGCAGCTGTGGCGGAAGAGAGCCTTGTAAGACCGCCGGAAGTAAAATTGATAATCGATTGACCTATCATCGCACAGCCGGGCATAGCACCGAAGAATCCGCAGAGGGTGTTGCCTACTCCTTGCGCTACGCACTCTTTATTCCCGCTGCCTCTGTTTCCGCCGAGTTCGTCGAGAACCGAGAGGGTGAGGAGGGATTCGATGAGACCGACGAGGGCGATGATAAGTGCATAGGGGAGGATGATAGAGAAAGTTGCCAAACTAAGTTCTACTTGTGGCAGGTGAAAGGACGGAAAAGAGCCGCTAATATCTGCGAGATCGCCTACTTGCTTGGTATCCAGTCCGCCGAATATTACGACTAACGTGACACCTATGATAGCTACCAGCCCTGCCGGGATAGCTTTTGTGAGCTTCGGTAAAAAATACATAATCGCCATAGTCGCAAATACTAGAAGATACATGGTCACCCCCTCGCTCGCAAACATCTTGAATTGGCTCATCGCTATGACAACAGCTAGTCCGTTTACGAAGCCAAAAATCGCAGGTTGCGGTACGAGGCGGATAAATTTTCCTAGTTTTAAAACACCAAACGCTATTTGTATCAGCCCTGCGGTCACGGCGGTGGCAAAGACGTATTCAGCTCCATAGGTCATTGCTAGGCTCGCCAAGACTACCACCACGGCACCCGTCGCACCGCTAATCATTCCGGGTTTGCCCCCGAGAAGTGCAGTGGTGAGACCGAGGATAAAGACCGTATACAGTCCGATGAGCGGTGAAAGACCCGCGACAAAAGAGAAAGCGATGGCTTCAGGCACTAGCGCTATCGCTACGACCGTGCCCGAAAGGAGATCATTTTTGACGTTGCTAGTATCGTAATTTTTGAGGGTAAACATCTATTCGCCGCTGCCGACTATGGGGAAAGTCTTTAGAATCTCAAACTCCAAAATATAGCGTTCGATTCCTTCTTTTAAGGGATGGCGACTTAGAGCTTGTGCTTTTTTGTCGTCTTTGTAGATTCTGTTGAGAGAGAGCTGTAGGCGCACCCCTTTGTAGCCCTCGTCGCTGTTTTCTTTAAAAAGGTAGTAGGCGCTTGGATTCTCCCACAGGTTGGAGAGATTTTTCTTCTCCACGGTCAGAAATACCGCGTAGCCCTCTTCGATGGAGGGTCTCGCAAAAAGGGCGGCGTTTACATTGCCGTTCTTGTCGGCGGTAGAGAGGACGCCGAATCCTTCGACGGTTTTAAAATATTCTCGTAGATTTTCCATATTTATTCACCTTTTTTGTAGTAGCTAAGCGAACTCTTGCCAAATCGCTTTGTTTTATAGAGTGTGTATTCGCCTAGAGATTGTGGCATCGCTTCTTTGCTCATATGCTCGATCACCGCGAGATAGAACGAATCTTTCGGCAGTTTTTCGATAAGTGCAAAACACTTTTCATAGACATCCTCTTGTCCTTCTCGGATGCTAAAAGGGGGATCGAAATAGTATATCGCCTCCTTGCCGCTTTTTGCGATACTCTCAAATTGGAGCGGGAGATTGACAAATACGTCCCCCGCAAAAATACGGTGATTTTCGCATCCTAGCTCTTTGAGGTTGCTCTTTAGCGTGGCAAGAGCGGTTTTTTCTAGTTCGAAGAAAAATGCTTCGCTCGCCCCACGGCTAAGCGCCTCTATCCCCACACTCCCGCTCCCGCCGAACGCCTCGATAAAAAGTTTTCCGCGCACCTCGTCTTGTATAGTGTTGAAAAACGATTCCTTTAGGATGGATTTTGAGCTGCGGGTCAGCTCACTAGGGGGTAGACGGAGTTTTTTGCCTTTGAAAACTCCTGCTATGACCCTGAAGTATTCGGTATTTTTAGCGGTGACCATAATGCTTTAATATCGTGTCGAATATCTCTTTTTTGAAGTTGTGGACGATCTCCTCGATCTCGTCTTTGAGGTCGGGATTGAGGTCGTTGTAGCGCAGCTCGGGGAATGCTTTTTTAGAGGCTTTGTAGAAGCTATTGAGTTTGAGCATCAGCTGTGATCTCGTGAAAGGTTTTTTGAGGTGCGAGTTTTCGATATTTGAGATCAAAAAGAGCGGCTTATCGATATTGATGGCTTTGTCGCTCACGACTATATCGCAGTTCTTGTACGGCGAAAGGTACTCTTTCAAAAATCGCTCCAACGCCCCGTTTAAGAGCGGCGAATCGCAGATAACGGATATTTTCACGTGCGCGCCTCGAATGTTTTTTCTTATTTTAGCGAAAAAGTGATTAGGCATAAGCGGTGCTGTTGTAGAGTGTTGCCTCAAAAGCGACGTTTTCACCTACAAAGTATATTCGTTTCAGTAGCTAAGCGGCGCTGTTGTAGAGTGTTGCTGGGACAATACCCCGTTTCATCTTGCTTCAATCAAGTTTCAGTAGCTAAGCGGCGCTGTTGTAGAGTGTTGCTGAATGTTGAAGATCAGATTGAAGCCATGATGAAGTTTCAGTAGCTAAGCGGCGCTGTTGTAGAGTGTTGCCGCACTTGATGACTACGAGATCTACTTCGAGGAGCAGTTTCAGTAGCTAAGCGGCGCTGTTGTAGAGTGTTGCTAGATGCAGGATACCTTGTTCCTGTTTACGCTGATGGTTTCAGTAGCTAAGCGGCGCTGTTGTAGAGTGTTGCGTATCCGATAGTCGGTATACCCTCGGTGTCGTCGTAGTTTCAGTAGCTAAGCGGCGCTGTTGTAGAGTGTTGCTTACTGAAGGTTTTGTGGAGGATTATTTTTACGGTGTTTCAGTAGCTAAGCGGCGCTGTTGTAGAGTGTTGCCTGCAAGAGGAGAGTGCGAAAGTTACGCTATCTAATAAGTTTCAGTAGCTAAGCGGCGCTGTTGTAGAGTGTTGCAGCTTCTCGGTTGGTACCGTAGTGTACATAATTCTGTGTTTCAGTAGCTAAGCGGCGCTGTTGTAGAGTGTTGCGTTGCTTCCAATATCACATACGCGGCGGGAAAATAGTTTCAGTAGCTAAGCGGCGCTGTTGTAGAGTGTTGCTTATAGCTGGTATTTCATCTTTTAAAATTGTTATGAGGGTTTCAGTAGCTAAGCGGCGCTGTTGTAGAGTGTTGCAGTACTTGTGCTAGAGGAGTGGTCTCCCCCGACTGTCAGTTTCAGTAGCTAAGCGGCGCTGTTGTAGAGTGTTGCTTGAGGATTTGGTTTGGCACTTCAATTCATATTGGTCGGAGTTTCAGTAGCTAAGCGGCGCTGTTGTAGAGTGTTGCACATTAAAGGCTTTGTCCTCTCCCTTGGGAAAAAGTTTCAGTAGCTAAGCGGCGCTGTTGTAGAGTGTTGCTTGCTTGGGGATGTCAATATGAGCCAGGGTCAGGTAAGTTTCAGTAGCTAAGCGGCGCTGTTGTAGAGTGTTGCGGTAGGAAATCGTGTATTTTTTGGAGCGGACTTAGGTTTCAGTAGCTAAGCGGCGCTGTTGTAGAGTGTTGCAACACAAACCCCACTTGCTTTTTACCACACGAAAGGTTTCAGTAGCTAAGCGGCGCTGTTGTAGAGTGTTGCCCGAGAGGGATTTACTTATTTCAAATGCGGATGGAGTTTCAGTAGCTAAGCGGCGCTGTTGTAGAGTGTTGCAGCGCGCTCCACCCACACTTGCTAATAGACCAGTGTTTCAGTAGCTAAGCGGCGCTGTTGTAGAGTGTTGCCCTCTATCAAAGTCCCTGTTTATCGGGGATATGAGGGGTT
>CAZCQG010000045.1:12120-17045 GCA_964500775.1 uncultured Campylobacterales bacterium | reverse complement strand
ATAAAAATTTTTTATAATTGGATTTTTTCTATGTTACGATTCTATACTTTAAACGTATTTGTTTCGTTTCTTTACACTTATCTCTAATTTAATCAAAAATATATTATCGTAATACAAATGATTAACGAGGGTTTTTAGGGATGATTAGAGTAATAAATTTTGAAATATATAGGTTTGATGCGGGTACCGATTATCTCCCGTACTACAAGAAAGTGTCTATGCAAGAGGTGGCGCGCAAAGAGAGCTTGCGCAGTGTTTTGGAAAAGGCGTATAAGAGGCTCGACGCGTACGGTAAGAGCGACTTTTTTAGAATAGAAGGGCGTGTCATAAGCGATATAGATGTCACCATAGGAGAGACGGTCGATTATTTCGGTAGCGATTTACGTATCGATCCCGTCTCTATGAAACACGCCTATAAAGATCTTTTGATGGATAGCAGCGATTTTATGCGTTCGATTAGGGAGCTTTCCCTTATCACGGGCTTTGATCAAGAGGATATAAAGACCGCAAATAGACTAAAATATCTCAACTACGTTTCCGATGCCTCGAAATTTGTCGAGGGGTATCTCGGCGATGCGATTTTTTTACTCGTAGGTGAGCTTATAAAAAAATATCCACTTAAAAGGTCGGAGCTGCTCGGCTACATCTCTACGTCGGAGGGAATAATGAATTTCTGCGGTGCAAAAAATCAGTTTTTTCCCGAAAATAGTTCATTTGACGAGAGAATTGGAGAGCTAAAGAGTAGCGTGTTTTCAGGCTATCCATTGTTTAGCAAAGAGAAAAATGAGCTTAGAAACGCCGCGAATAACGCACTGTGCGGCAATGACGCTTTCCAAACGCTCACGAGAGGATAGGGGATGAAAAAATATATATTGATCGAAAAATACGGGCTTGAAGGGTATTCTTCTTTGCTGCAAAGTTCTATCGCTTTATTGGATAATTTGGGTTTTGATTCTGCCGTATTGCCCGCTAGTAGAATAGGGGATAATTTTGCGTATGCCGCTGACCAAGAGGCGCGCGTGTATGCCGCAATGAAGCTACTAAGCAGTCTTGGAGAAAATGAAATTCTTTTAGCATTGGATGATTCCCAGTATGAAATCATCAAAGAGGGGTATGCGAAATACGTATCGGATTCCGTCCTAAAAAAGCATATCGATGCAAGACTCGGAATCACTACAGAGATTACTTTGGATTCTTGTAAACATATTCTTGATTTGCTGCTTGAAAATACGGCGGTCGAAGCAATCCGACAAAAAGCGCAAAAGAGTTTTGAGAATTTTTCCGCCTATTTGCATATAGGCAACAAAACCTATATGAATCTAGAGAGAAAAAATAAAATAGAGCAATTTTTTCAGATACTCGATTTGCAATTTCATACCGATGCGGTGAGTTTTTACAACACGGGGATTGAGTCGGTCGGGATTAATAATAGCCTTGCTTTAAAACTCTCGGCATCTATTTTGGAGAGTAGTATCGATAGCGGGAGTGACTTTACGACGAGTTTTGATGCAGGAAATTTTGCGATGCAAGAGACCTATAGGGAGCATACACAAAAGGCATTAAATAGAGATACTCTCAACCAACCGTTTTTATTCCCGCAACAATTAGCGCTCATAGCACTGGGCGTGAGGGACAAAAAGAGTTTGGCACTCAAAGAGCATAAAAATAAAATTACGTTTTTAGACTAGGGGAAGATTCAAAACGCAACCTTCTCTCCGTCCGTTATTATCCTGCCGCCAAAATCAAAGAGCTTATACTCTTCAAGCTCACGCGCAATCTGCGCTTCTTGATTGAGTTTGAGGTGATAAAAGTAGATTTTTACGTCCTTTCTCTCTAGGTGCTCATCTATTTCTTCACGCAACATTTTGGGGGTAAGGTGTCTGCTGTCAAGTGCGAGTTGTTCTAGACCCGATGCAAAAGAGATGTCAAATACCGCCGCAGTAATGTTCGGGTCGGAGTTGATTTTCTCCCACATATATTTTGATTTGCACGTATCGCCGCTTAGCAGTATAGAACGACCGTTTTTTGTTATTATGTAGCCGTTGCTAAGCACCGTATGGTTTGTCCTAAAGGCTTCGATGCTAAAATCGGAAAATTCCAACCTTTGCCCCTCGTCAAACTCGATAAAATTCATCGACATTTTTTTACTATTGAGCATATTTATAGCGCTAAAATCTGGCCACGTATCCCAGTTGAAGATATATTTTTTTATCGCGGTTATCGTCGCGCCGTTTCCGTAGATGTTGAGCGGTTTGTCTCTAGAAGTAAAAAAATTTTCGATTAAAAACGGAAGTTCGTGGATGTGATCCATATGGGAGTGGGTGAGAAATACACTTTCGATCTCTTTTGCTCTTTCCCCCAAAGGCTTTAAGATATTTCCCGCATCTATGACGGTGGTATCGTTTATCTGTATAGAGATGGTATCGCTTTTTTCGCTTTTAGAGCCGGAAGCTCCGAGGAAAGTAAGCGAACTCATTTTTTCACCTTTTCGAAAAGCATTTTGTTTGCTTCATTGAGTTTTTTTGAGAGGATACCTACGAAATTTTTATAAAGTAGCGTCAAAGATTCTAGATTAAATGCGCTAATACGATCTTCTATCTCAAAGCTAAGGATGCTCGCCAAATCCGAAGAGACGGTGGCTCTCGCATTCCTCGGCTCTCCTGTGATCGCAGCGATTTCACCGAAAATCGTCTCTCTCCCTAGCCTCGCTACCGTGAGCCTATCTGCAACGGTTTGCGTGATTCCCGACATTTTTTCTTGAGAGATCGAGATGTCTACCGAGCCGCTGATGATAAAATATATGTCTCTTCCCGTCGTGAATTGTTCAAAAATCATCTCGCTCCTTTTGAGCTTTAAAAATTTCACGTTTTTTGTGATTTTTAAAATATCTATGACCGACATATTGGCGAAGAATTCAAATTTCTCATGGATTTTCAGAAGTGCCTGTTGCGCTTGGCTTAGATTTGCCATAATCTTTTTTTCCATCTCGGCATTAGAATCTTGTTTAGGTTCGGCTTTTTTCACGCTCGTGCTCGGTATCGTGATGTCATCCGTAGCATCTTCTAGCGGCGAGAGATTGTCGAGCATATCTTTAAGCGTTTTATAGCCGACAAACCAAAAAATAGGCTTCTCATCCTTTGTGATGACGAGTTTATTGCACTCTTTCTTCACTATTTTATTGATAGCGCCCTTGGTATCGTCTAGAAAATTACGCAGTTCGATACGCTCGTGCGGATAGTATAATAAGTCCATATACGCCTTTCCTTCTGCCCTTTGTATTACATTATTTTAACCATAAAAATCTTTTTTTTGTGGTAAACTCTTCCAAAACAGGTAGCGCAAGAGCGTAACTTTTTCGTAAGTGGGTCGTAATGGGAAGATTTAGTAAAAACGAAGAGATAAACGAGCTGTTGGATGCGGTACTTCAAAAGGTAAAGAGTTTTAGCGAGCGACAGGTGGAGCATATCCAAAAGCTCAACCAAATCGGTATCGCTCTCTCATCGCAGGGGAATCTAGAAAAACTTCTAGAGATGATTTTAAGCGAGGCGAGAAAATTTACCAATAGTGACGGCGGCACACTCTACCTTAAATCCAAAGACGGAAAAAGATTGGAGTTTAAAGTCGTAGAGACTGTTTCGCTTAAGATAAAAATGGGCGGCACGAGCGGAAAAATCACTTGGCCTCCTTTGGAGCTTTTTGACGCAGAGGGGAAACCAAACGAACAAATGGTGGCGGCAAAGTGTTGTTTGGACGGCGTAGTTATCAATATCCAAGACGTATACAACAACACGGAGTTCAATTTTGAAGGTCCAAAAAAATTTGATGCTTCGGTAGGGTATCAGACGAAGTCGATGTTAGTGATTCCTATGAAGAATCACGAAAACGATATTATCGGCGTCTTGCAACTCATCAACAGAGAAAAAATCGAGAGCGGCGAGTTTACGACCTATTCCGAGGAGGACGAATCTACGACCCTCTCACTCGCCTCCCAAGCCGCGGTCGCACTGACGAACGCGCAGCTTATCAATGACCTCGAAAACCTATTGGAAGCATTTATTAAAAGTATCGCCGTGGCAATCGATGAAAAATCCCCATACACGGGGGGGCATGTCAAGAGGGTCGCGGAGATCTCTATGATGCTAGCCGAAGCGATGAATAAAGACACAGGCGTTTACGGGGATCTTAATTACTCTTCGGGGCAGCTAAAAGAGATTTATCTATCGGCGTGGATGCACGATGTGGGCAAGGTCACTACGCCTGAATTCGTAGTGGACAAAGGGAAAAAACTCGAAACAATCTATGACCGCATAGAGACCGTGAAAACACGATTTGAAGTACTCAAAAGAGACGCGAAAATTGCCTATCTCGAAACGCTCGAAAAAACATCCGATACGACATCTAAAGAGAGTGCAAAGAATGAGTACGAAGCCCATATAAAGAGACTTGATGAGGAGTTTTTATTTATTGAGAAGTGCAATATGGGCGGCGAGTTTATGGCGGATGAAATGATCGAGCGTCTCAATGCCATAGCGGCGCAAAAATGGAATCTAGGCGGTGAAGAGCAGCCGCTTTTGAATGAGAATGAACTTTATAATCTTTCGATTCGCAAAGGGACGCTGACTAAGGAGGAGCGCGATAAGATTAATGACCACGCAAGAATGAGCTACCTTATGCTAAACGCATTGCCGTTTCCCAAAACTCTCCGCAGAGTGCCGGAAATAGCGAGCGGACACCATGAAAAGCTCAACGGCAAAGGGTATCCTTTGGGTTTAAATGCCGAGCAAATCAGCACCGAAGCGAGAATTTTGGCGGTCGCGGATGTTTTTGAGGCATTGACGGCGGCGGATAGACCGTATAAAGTCCCGATGAAACTCTCGCAAGCGGTAAAGATTCTCGGATTCATGGTCAAAGACGGTGAGCTGGAT
>CAZCQG010000045.1:0-12110 GCA_964500775.1 uncultured Campylobacterales bacterium | reverse complement strand
GTGCAATTTTTTCTCGATAATAAGCTCCACATCGAGTATGCAAAAAAAGAGTTGCGTCCCGAACAAAACGATATTGAAGAAATTTGAAAAAAAGGTGTTATGAATGAGTATGAAATTTAAAAAGATTCTATTACAGGTACTAGTTTCTCTCGTTCTTTTTGCGGGGCTAGCTTCGGTGTATATGTTTTTGCCGAAGTATTACACTACGATAGACAATTCACTGCGGGATTATTTTTTCAAATTTCGGGGACCGATTCCTACGACGGGTGAAGTGGTGATTGTCGATATTGATGAGAAAAGTCTCAAAGAGCTTGGACAATGGCCTTGGAATAGAAATAAATTCGCACAAGTTCTTTATAATTTATCAGTTGCGGGTGCCGGCGTTATCGGTCTAGATATTGTTTTCGCCGAAGCGGATAACTCAAACCCTACTAAAGTGCTCAAAGAGTTGGGATTGGAGTTTGACGAGAATCAGGTACCCGATTATGACATGATGCTTGCGCAAGTGATAGCAAACACTCCTACGATCGTCGGATATGTATTTGCCCTCAAACCCGATGGAATCCCTCCAAAAGATAGCCCCTCGGTGAATGCGATATTTATCGAGCAAAACAAAGGCGAAAACGAATCCTTGCTTTTGCCGTATCGCGCGATTTTAAACATCCCTATTATCCAACAAAACTCTTTTTCGGCAGGATTCTTTAATACTATACCCGACGAATCAGGGCTTGTGAGAAGTGTACCTTTGGCGATGAAATATGATGGCTTTGTCTATCCTTCGCTCTCTTTGGAGATGCTCCGAGCGGTGAGCGGAAAAAGAAAAGTATACGTACGCTATGACGAACTCGGGGTGCATTCGATCAAAATAGGAGAGACTGAGATTCCTACCGATAGATACGGGAGGATAGCGGTAAACTTTAGAGGTCCGGGCTTTACCTTTAAATACCTCTCCGCGGTGGATATATACAACGGTAATTTTGACAAAAAAGATGTAGAGGGGAAATATATCCTCGTAGGTACTTCGGCGGCGGGATTACTCGATTTGCGGGCGATACCGTATGATAGTGCCTATCCGGGGGTCGAAGTGCATGCTAACGTCATCGACAATATCTTGAAAGGCGATTTCTTGAGCCAGCCGACGTGGGCTCAAGGGGCGGATATAGTGATACTCTTTAGCGTAGTCGTCCTTACTACGGTGATGCTCACATTTCTCTCGGCAGGGATGTCGTTATTGTTTATGGTCGCAGGCATATCGGGAATCTTGTACTTTGAATACTATATGCTTTTTCACGACGGCAAGATTCTTAATATCGTATTCCCGCTAGTGGGCGCGATAGCGGCATTTTTATCCTCGACCGTTATTAACTACTTTTTTGAAACAAGACAAAAAAATATGATCAAAGGGAAGTTTGCTACAAAGGTAAGCCCCGCGGTTATGGAAGATATTTTGGCAAATGCCGATAGTGATGTATTGGCGGGAAAAGAGCGGGAGATTACGGTATTTTTCTCGGATGTGCGAAACTTTACAAATATCTCTGAAGCTATGGGCGATCCAAAGAAGCTCATTGAGTTTATGAATGACTATATGGACCCGATGACCGACATCATCATAAAGCACGAGGGGACGGTCGATAAGTTTATCGGTGATGCGATTATGGCGTATTGGAATGCCCCGCTAGATGTGGAGAATCACGCCGATAAGGCGGTAACCGCGACATTGATGCAATTACACGAAGTGAAAAATCTCAATGAGCGGATGCGTCTTGACCCGAGATTTAAACCCGTAGTCGATATGGCAGACAGAACGGGCAAACCGATCGTGGACATCGGGATAGGGCTAAACACGGGTGTGGCTATCGTCGGGGAGATGGGTTCGACCTCTAGGGCGGACTACACCGTCATCGGCGACCCTATCAACCTCGGTTCTCGGCTAGAATCGCTCTGTAAATACTATAACTCCAAATGTAATATCTCCAACTTCACCAAAGAGCAGCTTAAAGGCAAGTATATCTATCGTTTCCTAGATCTTGTCACGGTCAAGGGGAAAAGTGAACCTATAGAGATTTGGCAGGTGCACGACTTTGAGGATGTCTCTATGTTTGCGGAGAGCTTATACGGCGTTTCAAGAGAGCGGTTGGATGAGGAGCTAGGCAAGTACCATGAAGCCATCAAGCTCTACAAAGAGGCAAATTTCAGTGCCGCGTTGCAAATCTTTCAAGAGATAAACGGATGGAAAGACAAGACAAATAAAGCGGTGTATGATATGTATATAGAGCGTTGTGAGCACTATATCGAAGTGCCGCCGAAAGATTTTAACGGCGTATTCGTCCATACTACAAAAGGATAAGAGAAACGCTCTAAATGTCTTGATGATAATCTATAAGCACCCAGTCGCCGTTGTATTCTTGGGCGATGGCGGTGCATGATTCTACCCAGTCGCCGCAGTTGAGGTATTTTATCCCGTCAAACTCTCTGATTTCCGCTTTGTGAATGTGTCCGCAGATGATGCCGTCGTAATGCTTTTGTTTTGCGTAGGCAGAGAGGGCGTGTTCGTAGTTGGAGATGAACATCACGCTTTTTTTGACGTGCTCTTTGATGTATTTGGAGAGCGACCAGTATTTTTTTCCGAAACGCTTTCGCACCGCGTTTATCGGACGGTTTATTCGTAATAGTAGTTGGTATCCTCTATCCCCGAGGACGGCGAGCCATTTATGGGTCATCGTGATACTATCAAACGCATCTCCGTGGACGACTAAGTAGCGCTTCCCATCCTCTCCTCTATAGTCGCACCGATCGAGTATCTCCATATTGTCCCCGAGCTCAAAAGGGAGAAAAGGGCGTATGAATTCGTCGTGATTCCCGAGGATGTATTTTATCTTCGTCCCTTTTCTCGCGCGCCGCAATATCTTTTGTATCACGTCCGAATGGGCTTGCGGCCAATTCCATCTGCGCCTTAGCGACCATCCGTCGATGATGTCGCCCACCATATAGATCTCTTCGCACTCTAAGTCTTTCATAAAATCCAAAAGTGTTTCCGCTTGACAATCCTTCGTCCCTAAATGGATGTCGGAAATAAAAACCGCTTTGTATTGCACACCCGCTCCTTGTAACTGAAGCGTAAAAATACTAAGAAATAATAACGGTACGTTTACAAAATCAAAATCGGAGTCCTATGAGCTGCCCTCAAAACATCACGGAAAAGAAACGAATAGTCCTATTTACCGATACTCTATGCGATCCAAACGGCGTATCGCGTTTTATTCAAGATATGGCAAAAGAGGCGGATGCACGCGGAGAGGAGTTTTATGTCTTGACCTCCACGAAAAAGCACTACTGCGACAAACTCAAAAACGTCATCAACGTCACCCCTTTGGTGCGCTTTCCTATGCCGTTTTATAGCGATTTGGATTTGGTGATTCCGCCGTTTTTCAAGCTCTATAAAATCGCCAAAGAGTTGCGTCCCGATGTGATTCACATCTCTACCCCCGGATTTATCGGAATGGGTGCGAAGTTTATCTCCAAGCGTCTCAAAGTCCCTACAAACGGCACGTACCATACCAATTTTCCCGCATATCTGCGCGACAATACAAAAAGTAAAACGGTTGAGAAGATCACGACTCTTTTTATGCGGAATTTTTACAAAGATTTCCGCACCGTAATCTCTCGATCAAATGAATATATAGCGATCTTGAAAAACGATGTAAAGGTACACGAAGAGAAGCTTAAAGTCCTAAAGATAGGAATCAACAATCAAAAATTCCACATTAAATATCGCGAATCACACTTTTGGGAAGGGTATCCCGAAGTGCGCAAGGGCGCGGTAAAACTCCTCTATGTCGGGCGTTTGACAAAAGAGAAAAACTTTCCTTTTTTGCTAGAGCTATTTGAATCTTTTAAAAAGACCTATGCGAATCACGACGTGCAGCTCATAGTCATCGGTGAAGGTTCATACCTCGCAAAAACTGCGGAGTACCAAAAAAAAGATGTACTTTTTATGGGGTATCGCGGCGGTGAAGAGCTTTCAAAGATGTATGCAAATAGCGATATTTTCCTCTTTCCTTCAAATACCGATACCCTCGGACAGGTGGTGCTAGAGGCGATGAGTTCGGGGTTGCCGGTCATCGTGAGCGATGAGGGCGGACCAAAAGACATCATCGATAATAATGAACACTCACGGAGCGGCTACTCTATAAATACGTATGATAAAGAGCGCTGGCTAGAGACTATGCGTGTTTTAGTCGAAGACGAGGGGCATAGAAAAATGCTCGGTGAACGAGGGTTTGCGATAGCGCAAAAATGCGGTATCGAGGATGTCTTTAGCGATTTTGTAGACATCAACCTCGGGCGGCTCTAAGGAGCTATTTAAGTGCTTTGTAGATTCTAAACAATAGAAGCGCGCAGAGCCCGAATAGCAAAAAAGAGTAATCGATCTCGGAAGCTTTGTGCAATGCGTTGAAATCGGCATCTTCTGCCATCGCGGGACCCATTTTTTGCATCTCGACCACTTTTGGCGAGTAGTAAAGGGTAAAAGCAAAAAGGGCTATGGCGTTTATGCCGCCGAGTAAAAACGGGATTTTTTCTCGCTCGGCGGTGTATCTGTATTTGTAGGTTTCAAAAGCGAGTATGGAGATTCCGATAACGTTCAATACATAGTTGCTTTTGAGAAAAATCTGCGTCATTATAAGTCCGCTGTCAAAACGGGTAAATTCATATCCTAAATAGTCGCTAGCATGGAAAATAACGGGTGCTGCAAATGCGCCGTTTGTGAGGATGATGCCTACGCCCACCCCTAAGAGTAAGATATAGAGTGAAAAGAGTATTTTTTCGTATCGCATTTTTCTTCCGTAAATTTTTTTTGTAGAATAGCGAAAAATTGTTAACGGAGTATTATTGTGAAGATACTTTTTTCCCCGAGCGAATCCAAAAGCGACTATTCCGACTCACCCCCTTTTAGCCCAAAAGAATTTCTTTTTCCCGAGCTTTACGAGAGGCGCGAGGAGGTTTTGGAGCGGTATGCGCATTTTATTTTTTCGTGCGATGAGGTTGCTTTGCAAAAACTTTTTGGCTTTTCTTCTATGCAAGAGGTGCTACACTACAAAAGAGATATTTTCAAAGAACCTACGCTTATGGCTATCGAGCGCTACAACGGTGTTGCGTACGACCATTTAGACTTTAGCCATCTTGATGCGAGCGCGCAAAAATATCTCTTGGAAAATACGCTCATTTTTTCCAATCTTTTCGGACCGATACTCGCCAAAGATAAGATTCCGAACTACCGCTTGCAACAAGGGCAAAGCTTTCTCTCTTTTGATATTCCAAAGCACTATAAAAAGTATTTTTCCGAGGCGCTTGAAGAGTTTTGCGAAGGAGAAGTCATCGATTTGCGTGCGGGATTTTACGACAAGTTTTTTGTCCCCAAATGCACCACGCTCAAAATGAAATTTCTCAATGAGGGAAAAGTCGTAAGTCATTTTGCGAAAGTTTTTCGCGGCAAAGTGCTCAAAGAGATCGGTTTGCGGAAGCCTAAAAGTATCAAAGATTTTATGGAAATGGAGATTGAGGGCTTGCATCTAAAGGAGATGCAAACAAGGAAGAATGAGCGGCTTTTGGTGCTAGAGGCAACTTAAGAGGAGCTAAAACACTTTTTCGGTAAAATAAAAGTTTGCAAAAAATATTGGAGAGGCGAATGGTTAGAATTACTGAGAATAGTTTACGGGACGGTCATCAATCGCTCCTTGCCACTAGAATGCGTACGGAAGATATGGTCGAGGCGGCAAGAATCTTTGAAGAGATCGGCTTTTACAGCGTAGAGGTGTGGGGTGGAGCTACATACGATACGTGTCTACGATATTTAAAAGAAGACCCGTTTGAGCGGCTAGCCACATTTAAAGATATTTTTAAAACTACAAAAATTCAAATGCTTTTGCGCGGACAAAATCTTGTCGGATATAGACACTATGCCGATGATGTCGTGCGAGATTTTATTCGACTTTCCAGTGAAGCGGGTATGGATATATACAGGGTGTTTGATGCACTCAATGATATTAGGAATCTCAAAGTCTCCATCGAAGAGATAAAAAAACGGGGCAAACACGCCCAAGGCGCCATCAGCTACACTACTTCTCCCGTGCACACGATCGATGGGTTTGTGCAGTATGCCAAAGAGTTAGTAAACATAGGAGCTGATTCTATCTGTGTAAAGGATATGGCGGGGCTCATTACTCCAAATGCAGCGTTTGAACTCGTAAAAGCATTGAAAGAGAATCTGAGTGTCCCTATCCAACTCCATACGCACTCGACTGCGGGCTTTGCGTTTGGCGCACATTTGAGGGCGGTAGAAGCGGGAGTGGATATACTCGATCTCTCAAACTCCGCACTCGCCGAAGGGACGAGCCACCCATGCACGCAATCTATGGTAGCAGCGCTTCAAGGCACGGAGAAGGATACGGGACTAGACATCGCAAAGATGGAAAAAGCAGCCGAGATTCTGAGAAGAAACAGACGCAAATATCACAAATACGAATCAGAATACAATAATATCGATACGCGCGTGCTTATCAATCAAATCCCCGGCGGTATGATAAGTAATATGGCGAACCAACTCCGCGAGCAAAATGCTTTGAATAAAATGGACGAAGTGCTTGAAGAGATTCCAAGAGTGCGTGAAGACTTTGGATTCCCTCCGCTTGTGACCCCTTCCTCGCAAATCGTAGGTACGCAAGCAGTGCTCAATGTTCTTTCAGGTGAGCGCTATAAGACTATCACGACAGAGACGAGGAATCTGGTCAAAGGGCTTTACGGCAAAACGCCAGCCGGAATAGAAGGGGAGCTGAAGAAAAAAGTACTTGGCAATGAAGAGCCTTTGGAGGGGAGACCTGCGGATTTACTTGTGCCTGAATTAGAGGGCGCGAGAGAGAACGGAAAAGAGTTTTTGAAAACCGATACCGATCTTATATCTTACGCAATGTTTGGAAACGTCGCAAAAATATTTTTTGAAGAGCGCAACGCAGGCAAACTCAATCCTGAACCCTTAACGGCATTTGAGGGCGATAGCGGCTCGCTTCCTAGCGAGTTTGTCGTGACGGTACATGGTGAAAAATATGATATTAAGATCGAAGGTTCAGGGAATAAATCTAGCAATTTACGACCGTTTTTTATAAGAGTCGACGGGGAGCTACGAGAAGTGTTCGTCGAGGAAAACGGAAAAGAGGGTGAAGGCGAAAGGGTGCACGCTCAAGGAGGCATCCCGAAAGCTACCCAAAAAGGGCACGTAAAACCTCCGATGCCCGGTAATATAACAAAAGTAAAGGTGAGCGTAGGCGATAAAGTCGCTGAAGGGGATACGCTCGCTATTGTCGAAGCGATGAAGATGGAAAATGAAGTGATAGCTACGATAAGCGGCGAGGTAAAAGAGATATATGCCAGCGAGGGGATGCAAGTCTCTACCGACAATGCGATAATGCTTATCGGCTAACAAGTTATGCAAAACCCTCTAAGCGTCAGCGAGCTTAATGCTCAAATCAAGGCGCTTTTAGAGACCACGTTTTTAAACGTCTACGTTGCCGGAGAGGTGAGCAATCTCACCTACCACGGCAGCGGTCACGTCTACTTTAGCATCAAAGACAGAGATTCTACTCTCAAATGCGTCCTCTTTAAAGGAAATGCCGCACGCCTTAAGTTTCGTCTAGAAAACGGGCAAAGCGTAGAGATAAGCGGTGCGCTTAGCGTTTACATCCCCCGAGGCGATTACCAAATAATCTGCAATTCAATCAATCCAAGCGGAATCGGAGCACTTAGCCTAGCCTATAATCAACTCAAAGAAAAACTTGAGAAAAAAGGGTACTTTGACAGGAGTATAAAAAAATCGCTCCCTCGATTCGTATCGCACATCGCGATAGTCACCTCTCCTACGGGAGCTGCGATAGAGGATATGCGGCGTGTGGCGGAGAAGCGGTGGAAGCTTTTAAAGATCACCCTTATTGAAACGCTTGTGCAAGGCGAAGCGGCAAAATATGACATAGCAAAAAATATCGCTTTTGCCGATTCTTTGGGGGCAGATGTGCTCATCGTAGGGCGTGGGGGCGGAAGTATCGAGGATTTATGGGCATTTAATGAGGAGATAGTCGCGGATGCGATATATAAATGCAAAACTCCGGTAGTATCTGCCGTAGGACACGAGGTGGATTATCTCATCAGTGACTTTGTGGCAGATGTACGCGCTCCTACCCCATCCGCGGCTATGGAGACGGTGCTTCCCGATATGAATACTCTTTTATTGGATATAGATGAGCATCGCGATCGTCTCCAACGATACTTTGCCAACCTCCTCGTTAGAAAAGCAGAGTTGTTGCAAGATATGGGCGCGAAGTTTGCAATGCTCTCGGTTGAAAATAGAATCAAGCGCGATTTGGAGCATGTGAAGATTCATTTACATAGATTTGATGATGAGTTTATGTTTATTCTCAAAAGGGAAAAAGGAAAAATCGCGCCGGTATTTGAAAAGTTAGGTAATATATTTATTAATCAACTGAATGTAAAAGGAACACTCCTTGCATCGTTAGAGGGGATGTACGAATCCAATGATCCGACCAAGAGGCTCAAAAAAGGGTTTGCGCAGGTCATCAAAGGGAAAAAGCCCGTAACACTTGGGGAAATAGAGGCGGGGGAGTATTTTACCCTTGAAGATTCCCAATATAGCATAAAGGCGAAAGCTGAAGAAAAAAACTCTATTATTTAGCATCTTTTTGTATGGTACTTTCTCTGTTTATGCCTCCGATGGGGTGTATTACGGAATACTCAAAAGGATATTTAACGCAAGTTATCTAAGTTTTTATATCCCGGGGCACGGAGACGTAGATTGCAGACTCTACGGTGTCAATACCGCCGATAATCTCGGAAAATCGATGTGCGTCATAGCGCCCGAAGAGAAAAGAAAGATGTCGTTTTATACGACGCTAGAAGCAAGGAATATGCTCTCTTTGGAGCAACAGTACAAGATACGATTTATCAACAACCTTTGCGTGGTCTATTACGGCGCAAAGACCTATAATAAAGAACTAGCGAAAAACGGATACGGGTTAAACTCCCCGTATGGAGTATCGCAAAAGGATGACGGCGGATTGTTTTTGGATATACAAAGATTAGAAGAGAGCGCAAGAGAGAAAAAGCTTGGATTGTGGCAAGAGTGGACTTCGGAGTTCGGGTGCCTCGCGAAAGAGGAAAAAATGTCCGCAGGGACTAAGAAGTAAAACGGGAATAATATGGAAAAGAGCGTAGAAGATATTTTAAGATCCAATTGGTTTTTAAAAACCAACAGCGAGGGGATATATATAGATTTTCGTTCTCCGCCTACGGATGCGGGGGAGCAAAGACCTAACACGCTACTTTTTACTTTATTTAGCGGACTATTTGAAAACGGCTACTATATCCAGGGCTTAAGCGAAAACACCCAATTACTCTCTTTTATATTCGATAAAAAAATCCCAAATACATTCGCGATGAAAATAGGGCGCGCGATCAAAGAGGTGTCCGAAATCGACTTCATCTATCAGCCCACAATCACTATTGTAGAGGATGCAAGGTTCGCAGTTGCCGAGTTTGTGCGTATCAAAAAGGAATCGGGCGTTTCGCAAAAGTGGCTAAGCAGCGACATAGTCATCGCTCTAGCATGGCGCTCAAGCGTAAAGTACGGCTTGATACCCGAGGCGATTCAAAAAGGGGTCGCGTATGCGAATCAAGAGCTCTCTTTGGAGAGCGGCAAAATACAGATCGCAAAACAAAAAGACGCCGAACTCCCGAAAGACGCCGAACTAGTCGTAGTGACCGAAAAACTCAAAATCGATAGGCGTGCGGATGTGAGCGGAGACGATGCAGAGATTGAAGATATGTATCGATTTAAAAACACGATTTTTCAGGTAAAAAAAGGGGAGGTGATCTACAAAAAACTCCCTCCCAAGGAAGGAAAACCCGGCAGAGACGTTCTTGGAAAAAGTATTTTCCCGAGTGCCCCGAGAGATGAGATCTCTTTGGAAGAATATGCAGGCGAGGGGACTTGTATAACGCTTGTAGAGGGGTGCGAATCGCTCGTAGTAGACGTAGACGGTACGATAAGTTTGGACGGAAAAAAAGTCGTCGTAAAAGAGGGAATCACCCTAAAAACCGTCGATAGTACTACGGGGAATCTCAAGGTACGCCAAGCGAGTGAGCGGATGGTGATCGAAGAGGATATTCACGACTATCGAAAAATCGATGCAGAGGTCAAAGAGCTCATCATAAAAGGGAAGATCTACGGCAGCTCCATCGAGGTGATCGGGGATACGAGCGTAGAGGTGCTAGGCGGAGTGGTCAAAGGGAAAATCATCCACCGCGGACACGGGAAAATCAAACTCTCCAATAAAGTCATCACCTCCGTCATCTACTCAAAAGAGGGCGAGACGATTATCGATAGCATAGAAAACTCTACGGTCATATCTCAAAGTGCCAATATCGATACGTTGCAAAACGGCACGCTTATCGGCGGGGCTATCAACGTAAATAACGTAAGTAACACCGAAAAAGGGAAAACTTATATTATGGGGGAAGATGTCTATATCGACACAATAAGCGGCGGCGGTGAGCTTGGAATCACGTGCTTTTGGTGCGAGGACGAAAAAAAAGAGTTTCTCTCCACGTTTAAAAGCAAGGAATCAGAGGAGCTAGGTCGCAATATCGAGAATCTCAAACAAGAACTCGCCCAAAAAATGAAAGAGAATAAAGAGGGGTTAAAAAAGTACGTTCTTGTCCAAAAAGAGATGAATGACCCTGAATGTAGCGATGAGAAAAAAGGAAAATTATTCTTGGAAAAAAAGCGCCTTTTTTCCAAGGTGCTTCAGCCAATCGAAAAGCTCAAACTCGAAATATCCGATCTCCAAGAAAAATACGATGCGCTCAATAAAAATATCAAAGTGCTAGACGATAGGCTTACTCGATTTAAGATACACATTTCGCATAACGGCTTTGAAGGCGATATGTTTACCCATCATTATAAATATCCAAAAGTATATAATAGCATCACCGATTTGAGCAACACCCTCCTCTTGGAGGTGTGTCAAACAAAAGCGATACCTAGCGATATGCGCAGGGAGTATTTCAATAAGCTATACCCGCCTAGGGGCGGAAGTTTCAAGTGGAATGCGTATGATTATATGCAAAAAGTAGATGAGGGGCTATAATGTTAAAAGAATCCGATGTTACGAAGTTTATAGATTCTATCCCGCCGATACAAAAGATACTCAAAGATACGATAGAGAGCGTCAAAGAGGGGGACTTGCCCAAAGCGGCAAAAGCGGCGAGTCACGATCAGGCGATCATCTACTATTTTAAAAACATCATTAATAAACCGATATTCGGCTTTCGCAAAGATTTGAGTAATATGAATCAAATATTCGGTGCACTGGGAGTGCAAAGAACCAAGCAGCTCCTAGAATCATACAGACTTTCACTCATCTGCCCCAAAAAATGGAGCGTCTTTTCACTGGACGACAACCTCTTTTTTACTCTTCAATCCGAATGTATCGCAAATTGGAACAAAGTACTCGAATCGCAAAAACTTTTAAAAGACGAATACGCGATATGCGCTTCGATTATTCCCGCAACGGTCGTGGTTTGTGAAAAGCTTTTTGCTCCGGTCATAGAGGATGTAAATGCGATAAATGAAAATCTACAGCTTCCGCTCAACGCTCTTTTGCAAAGAATGCTCGACATAGATATGTACCAAATAGCGTGCAGAATCGCCGAGAAATGGGAGATGGACGCAACATCCATACGCATTATCGAATTGACTTCGGGTACTTCGATGTTAGAAGGAAGTGAAGAAGAGCTACGTATCGCTAAACTCCTCCACCTCCTTTTCTTTTATGAGCTTTCACGCCCGATATTCGTAGAAGCGGGCTTGAACGGATTCTTGGAGTTTGATCTGGAGTTTATCAGCGATGAGGTAATGGAATTTAACAAAGCGATGGCGATGGAAGAATGAGACCGATAGTTAAAAATAAAATAGCGTTTTTTATGCCGCAAGGCTTTATCGACGGACTAAATGCCCCTACGTTTATTACCGTAGAGGATATGCGATA
>CAZCQG010000044.1:0-17274 GCA_964500775.1 uncultured Campylobacterales bacterium | reverse complement strand
ACAACAGAGCCGCGGGACTTTCGCTCCTCGTGGTACTGGCTATCGTCATCCAAAATGCGCTAAGCACCCTTTAACGGGGCGCAAAGCGCATCTATACCGCGAGATCCTCTTTAGAGAGAGATTTGATTTGCGGTGTAGCTTGGATTCCGCCCGCCGAATCTTTTTTCACCCCTGCCGTTTTAGCATGGAGGCAATAGCTCTCTTTGACCTTGTCAATAAGTCCAAACACTTCAACGGTAGCTTTCTCTATATCGCTCGCGGCTTGTAGCAGTGCCTGCGTATCCGTATCGCTAAACTCTAAATCGATATATCTTTGCACGCCCGTATGCACCCTCTCATGTGCTATGAGTAGCTCTTTCCATGCGTCTGATTTTGCATACGGTTCATTGCCGTGCTCTAGTATCCATTTGCCTAGATTGCAATTCCGCTCGTCCGTCACTTTCCACGCTTCGTCGCTCGTATGCATTTTCGCATAATTGTTTTCTTTGAAAATAATATGGTCGATTTTTAGCTTCGCGCTTTGAAATACAAGCCCCACGTCACAGATTCTTTTTTGCGCATACGCATCGTGTGTCGTCTTGCTCACTATCTCTTCAAGCATATTTGAGAGATCGAGCAATGTATCGGCTTGTGCGGACATCTCCTCGGCTGTAGCGGCGTTTTGTTGCGTCACCTCGTCGAGCTGCCCAATGGCGATATTGATTTGTTTGATGCTTTCGGCTTGGTGTTGGATATTATCGCTTATGTCATTGACCGATTGTAGTACGATATTTATCGTAGAGTTTATCTCCGAGAGGCTTTTTTGGGTTTTTTCGGCAAGCTTGCGTACTTCGTCGGCTACGACGGCAAATCCTCGTCCGTGCTCACCCGCACGTGCGGCTTCGATGGCGGCATTGAGCGCGAGGAGATTTGTTTGCTCCGCAATATCGGCGATGATTCCTATGATGCCTTTTACGTCCTCGGATTGTCGTACTGCATCGGCAGAATTTTGCGATGTAGCGTGGATGGATTCGCTAATGTATTGTATGGATGCACTCGTCTCCTCCAAAGATGCCGCCTGCTGACACACGGATGCAGAAAGACTTCCCGCCGCTTCACTTAGGGTCGTCGCTCCGCTATGTATATCCTTGCTCGCAGAATCTATCACGGCGAAAATCTCCGAATTACTTTGCCCTAGTGCCGTAAGACCGCTCACAAAAGAGCCTAGATTCCCTTTTAGATCCAATCCTTCGGGCATCTTGTACGCATAATTGGCATTCGCATACTCAATGAGCGCTTTGATAACTATTTCCGTACTCACCCTGACGCTATCGAGCATTTGATTTATCTTATCTATCGCGAGGTTAAGCGTCGGATTGTGCGCTTTCCCCTCCACTTGATAGACGAAAAAGCCGTTAGCCGCTTTGTTGGAGACGTCGGAAAGTTCATCGATTACTTTTGCGTCCTGTTTTAACCCCTCTTCTACGCTATCCATATAGGTGTTAAATAACTTCGCTGCCCTTCCGACCTCGTCTTCTCTTTTTATAGAGAGGCGCATCGATGTATCGCGTGAGCTCATAAGATTCACGAACCCTTGCTGCAACTCTTCCATAGGATTTGCCACGAGTATCTTGGTCATAAACCCGACCAAAACAATGACGAATACCGAAAGTAGCGCTACGACGATCACGAAATTTCGCACTATTGCCAAAACTTCATCGTTTGTATTTTCCTCCATAGCGGCGATTTCGGATTCTATATCATCTAGGTAAAAGCCCGATCCTACTATCATCCCCCATTTGTCAAACTTTTTTACGAATGCCACTTTAGGCTGCGGGGTATCTTTCCCCGGCTTCTCCCAGTTATACGACACGTAGCCCTCACCCTGTTTTTGAGTGATCGCCAATATCTCTTGGTTATAAAGCTTGCCGTTGCTATCTTTGAGACCCGATACGTCTTTACCGTTTAGCTCGGGTTTAAATGGATGCAACACCATATTCGCTTTTTCGTCTAAAACATAGAAATATCCCGATTTATCCGCCCCAAATCGCATCCCGCCTATTTGTTTGAGTGCTTCGCTCTTTAAAGCCTCAGAATAGTTATCAAGATACTCTCCCGTCCCTAACTCCCAACCGTACATATCAAGCTTCACTACAACCGAGACTTTTGGCTGCGGCGTGTCAAATCCGGGCTTTTCCCAACTATAATCCACAATTGCGGTATCGCCTTTTTTTAACCCTTCGACCATTTCAAAGAAAAGTCTTTTCCCTTTGGGATCTTTAAAACCGCTCAAATCACTTCCGTTAAGCTGCGGTTTGATGGGGTGCATCACCATCTTACATTCGTTATCGTGAATCCAATAATAATTACCCGCTCCGTATCTCGCCGATGCGACTAGCTTCTTTAGCTCCTCTTTGAGCTTAGATTCGGACATAGTTCCTTTGTTTCTATTGTAAAAGTCATTTACCGTGTTTTTCAGCACTTCGGTCTGAAACTTCAATTTATCGACAAGCTCTTTTTTTGCCTCTTCGGGTAGTGACCTTTCGTAGTAGGATTCGAGCATATCTACGGCGATATACACCTTATCTTTGAGGTCGTTTTGTATCGTGGCATATCCATTATCCCTGAAAACTTGAAGCAATTTCCCCGATTCACCTTTCAGTGAACTTATCGAAATTATCGCAAGTACGATAGAGACAAAAAGAATACTTACCGTTATCGTCGCTATGAGTTTATTTTTTATACTTTGCAGCATCGCTCGCCCTTCATTTGTGTGTAAGTGTTACGATTAAATACCAATATTATGCTACTTTTGATTTATTGGTAATATTAATATTAACCTTTATGGGCATTATAGGTGATTTTTTCTTGAAGAAAAATATCAATATTTAAAGCGATTAAGATTTAATATGAAGTTAATTTTAAGAAATTTTACTGATAAACGTAAGGGAGATTTTTAATCCTTCGGTACTACTTGATGCCTCCACTAAAGCACCGTATTTGTTTTTCAAATTTTCTTTTACGAAATACAATCCCAGTCCCGTACCGAATGATTTAAACTTTGTAGTGAAGTATGGGTCGAAAATCTTATTAATATCGGCGATCTCCTCTTGTATGCCGCCGCCGTTATCCATTATCTCCACGGCGACCAAGTCCTCGTTTCGTATCGCTTTTATCTCGATTCTAGGTTTACTTGTCCCTCTTGCCGTAAATATATCAAGGCTATTGGAGATAATAGAGATAATAGAGTTTACGAAATCGCTATAACTACCGTGCAAACAGAGTTCATCTTCGATTACCATAGATACGGAGACATTTTGTTTTTTTATCCTGCTCTCTAGCATCTTCAGCGCATCCTTGATACCGTGCGAGATTTGAAATTCACTTTTTATATCATCGGCATTGTAGTATTTGCTAAAATCGGTGATGATATTTGAGAGAGTGCTTATCTCTTTATTGATTTTAGTAATAGATTTTTTTACCTCTTCCTTTTCGCTTTCGTAGCCGTTTATTTCGTCACAAATATCAATTATAGAATACGATAGCAAGGCGGCGTTATTCAAGGGCTGTCTCCAGTGGTGGGAGATATTTGAGATGAGCTCTCCCATTGATGCGATTCTTGACTGTTCCATCAGAAGCTTGTCTTTCATAGTACCTTTGCGCACCTCGTCTTTTACGGTCTGCTCTAGGGTTTTATTGATTTGGCTAATATCCGCCATAAGCTTTGTGCTCAAAAGTACGACGGCGATGAGTATAGATAAGATAATCGCTATCTCTAACGTATAGTAATATCTTTTTTGTTCGGTGATTTCCTCTTGTAGATACTTAAGATTATTTCTAGATTCGTAAAACAATCTGTTGGAATTTTCTATCATTCGTGTAAAATGGGCGGGGGCATTTTTTAAAAGCATCTCTATTTCGTCGCTTATACGATTCTTCTCCTCAAAAGCAGCACTCTCGTCGTAGAGATCTTTATACTGTGCGAGATTCTTTGAAAGGTTCGCAATATCTTTTAATTTCGGTTGCAACTCAATCACTTCGAGGGAAAATTTATCGGATTGTTCTTGATTTACATAGTAGCTCTCTCGGAAAAGACGTTTCTCCCCGCTTACGTTGATGTTTACGGCTACGTCAAAAACACCGCCGTAGGTTATAACATCCAACGCTTTGTTTATCTTGCCTATCTCTTCACCGATCGTATCGTTTAAAAAATCCCTTGAGCGTTTATTGTCGATTACTGCTATTTGATAGAAAGAGGCTTCGATATTTTTTATACTATCGACGATATGTTTGCCTATATTGATTTTTGCGTTTTGATCCTCGATCTTTAGGTCGAGCCTATCTTCCAAAATGCTAAAAAAGAGTGAAGCGCCCCCGACGGCGATAAAAGCGAGTAGAAATAGCGACACCAATAAAATGAGTTTTCGTAGTGTCGCATCCTTTTTTGGCATAATATATTTTTACCTACAAGCACACTCTACGAGTTTTTCGAATAACGTATCTCTATCGACCGGCTTCGTGAGTACCGCATCGACGTTTTTTATCTTATCAGCCTCGTCTTCAAATGCAGTCACGACGATAATGGGGAGTTTGATACTTTTGCTTCTTATAATCTCTATCATTTCCGCCCCTCCCATCTCGGGCATCTCTAGGTCGGTGATTATAATATCGACATGATTATCATCGAGCACTTTTAATGCTTCCAAGCCGTTCGCTCCGTACAATACGGTCGCAAATCTTCTAGAGAGCATCCTGATGTACCCTTCCGCCGCCATCTTTTCATCTTCGACGAGCAGTACCGTTAATTTTTTTAGTTTTTCCATCTCTTCTTGTTTTATTTCCATTTACTCTCCTTGCGTCTTGCGCCTAGGTATGGTTATTTCAAATACGGCACCAAAGCCGTCGTTATACGCTTGTATATCACCTTGAAAATGGTTGCAGATAATCGTTTTCGCCAAATAAAGCCCTATCCCCGTACCGTTTTCTTCTTTTGTAGAAAAATAGGGTTGAAACAAGTTTTGTAACGCTTCAATACTCAATCCTCCTCCGTTATCGGAGATTCTCATACGTATTGTTTCCGTATCGCCTTCCAATGCAACAAATATTTTACCAAAAAACCTATTATCTCCAATTTTAACTTTATACATATTTATTGCATCTTTGGCATTATTGATAATATTAAGAATCACTTGTTTAATTTCATTAGAATACCCCTCTATCTCGTATATTTGATGCCTATCGACATCAAATACAAGCTCTATAGAGGCTTTGAGCATTTGTGGGGAAAGTATCTTGATGATTCTTCTTGTTTCTAACGCTATGTCAAAAAGCTTTTCCTCTTTTTCCGGTTTGAAAAAGTCTCTAAAGTTATCTATGGTCTCGCTCATAAACTGCACTTGCGCGATTATCTCTTTTGTAGATTCTTGCAGTGCTTCAAAATCGAGTGATCCGTTATGGTGCAATTCGGGAAGGGTTTGCGAAATAAGAAAGATGGAATTGAGCGGCTGTTTCCATTGATGCGCTACCACCCCTATCATTTCACCCATCGAGGCAAGTTTGCTTTTTTGCAATAACATTTGTTCTTGAATATTTTTTTCGCTTTTTAGCCAAATGCGCTCTTCTATCTCCTTGCGTATCTCATTTTTTAAGGTGCTACTAAAAATCTCCAATGCGCTATTTTGTCTCTCGTATTCCGTGACGTCAAATAGCGATACGACGTATAAATTTTTCTCGGTTTCTGCTCTCGCGATACCGACGGCGAAGATTCTATTTACTTTTTTACTTTTATCGAATAATGTAATTTTTTGTTTTTTTTCTTGGTGCAGTCCGTATATGCATTCTAACCAATCTTCTTCTGCCAAAAGAGGGGAGCTTTCGATGATTCGATCAAAAAAGCGGGGGGATTCTTTTTGGAAGGAATCAATATCCTCGCACAAGAAAAAATCTAATACCGCCTTGGTGCAAGTTATAACACCGCCTGCATCAAACACTATGCTCATAGAGGGTTGCAGATGAAATAATAAAGATGCTTCGATATTTGCCTGTTTTTGCAACCATAACTCCTAATAATGTGCATTATAAAAGATTCCATTATATTCACAGGACGATTAAACACCGCCAAATCGACAAATTTTATTTTTTTATTTTATAATAATGAAATATTTTTTTCAAAAATTCATTCAAGGTATGTGCAATGTTTAATATCTCTAAACTTGCTTCTTTGGCGCAAAATGTTACCGTGTTATATGTCGAGGATGATAAAAACGTCTCGGAACATACGAGCGAATTTCTCAAAAAATTTTTCAAGCTCGTAGATGTCGCTTACGACGGTGCGCACGGTTTGGAGCTATATAAAGAACACAAACACGACCTTGTGTTGACCGATGTTAAAATGCCTATTATAAACGGCTTTGAAATGGCTCGACTGATAAAAGAGATAAAACCCGAACAAAAAATATTGGCAATCTCGGCATACGATTTTTCGGAATTTGCCGAACCCGGTATGCACAAAAGATTTGATAAATTTTTAGCCAAACCTGTCTCGTATCAAGATTTCATCGCTGTCTTGGAAGAGCTTTGCGAAGAGGTGCTCGGGGTAGATCAGCAAGATAGTATCCTATCAAACACCAAACAAGGGAGTGAGTTGCAAATATTGCAAATGCAAGAGAAAATTTGGGACTTGGAAAAGAGAATTAAAAAGTTAGAAGAAGCATTAAACAAAAGAGATTAACCTTAACTTTAAGTAGTTTTGTTTACAATCACTTAAATATTTATTTATTATAGCAAGGCTTTATCTCTTGAAAAATTTCATCGATACAATCAAAGATTTCTGCATATCGGCGACTATCGAGCTAAAAAATGCGACTCAAAAGCTATCTCACACATTATCAAAATCCTTCATTCGATTCGTAAAAAATCTACGCGAAAAAACCGATTCTCTGATTAAAAGAGGGGGTATAAAAGCAAAACTTATCGGTTTTAT
The DNA here is from genome assembly GCA_964500775.1 of uncultured Campylobacterales bacterium. Classification (GTDB taxonomy): domain Bacteria; phylum Campylobacterota; class Campylobacteria; order Campylobacterales; family CAZCQG01; genus CAZCQG01. The sequence goes on along the minus strand of CAZCQG010000044.1, from coordinate 10,313 downwards.
CACCGTAGTAATATTAGCAACCGTCACCGTGCTTAGTATATTTTCCTTGAGCGTTATGCAAGATTCAATTGAAAAAAAAGCTTTCGAAGTCGCCGCCTCCACCCTCTCAAGAATCTCCGACCTCTCTTTTACACCATTATTAGAACGCAGTTATGAGCACAAAATCAATCTAGAAGCCGCACTCAAAGAACTGCAAGATTCGAAGGTAGAAGGAGTTTTGAGCGCTGCGGTATATGCTAGAAGAAAAATACAATCGCACTTTGAATACAATTTTTTTGCGGGGTTTGAAGATTCCGATAAAAGCGATTTGAACGATAGCGTTTTGATAGCTACGATCAATGAGCATATGTCGGGAGCGATTTTGCGTGATTCTGTTCTGTTCGGCGACGTAGAGACATATAGATTCGTAAAACCGATCATATATAATTTCAAAGGAGAGAAACTTCTAACCGGTATCGTACAACTTTATTACGATAAAGAGGCTATTAGCGGCACCGTAAGAAAAACGGTTTATACCATCCTCTCTCTCACTAGCGCCATCATTATCTTGGTGATCGGTGCGGTGTATATTCTCGGAGAAAAGTTCACGCGTCCGGTTTTGGCTATCGCAAATGCCGCTACCGACGTTTTCAAGGGGAATCTCAACGTTCGATTGGATATAAGTACAAATGATGAAATAGAAGAGCTCGCCGAGCGTTTTAACGATATGGTGACGGGGCTACGTGAGCGTGAGAAAATGCAAAAATTCGTCTCTACTTCTACTATCGGGATGATCAAAAATAACTCCTACTCTATGCTCTCGCTCGGAGGGGAATATAGGGAGTTGACGTTTTTATTTTCCGATATTAGAAATTTTACCGCGATGAGTGAAGCGAAAAAACCCGATCAAGTCGTCGAGATAATAAATTTCTACCTCAACCTCCAATCCGAGATCATAAAAGAGTTCGGCGGCGACATCGATAAATTTATCGGGGATGAAATAATGGTAGTATTTCACGGAGAAAATGCTATCGATCAAGCGATCTCGTGTGCCGTAGCTATTCAACAAAAAATCTTGGAAGAAAATCAAAACCGAAAAAATGATGATCATACGCTTTGCGAAGTCGGTATAGGAATCAGCAGCGGTGAAGTCATCGTAGGAAATATCGGCTCTAAAGAGCGTATGGACTTTACCTCCATAGGTTCGAGCGTCAATCTTGGAGCGAGACTCTGTTCGCAGGCACAGCCCTCGCAGATTCTCATACCAAAAGATTCTTACGATAAATGCCAAAACAAATACGATGCGGTGTTACATACACTAAAAGAAGTCAAGGGATTCAAATCGCCGATAGAGGCGTATTGCATCAAGATAGGAGCAGAAAAATGAAATCTATTTTTTTATCGGCATTGTTAAGTCTCATATTTTTTTCCGGATGCGCTATGGGTCTAGGCAGCGGCAATCTAGATCGCGATGAGAAAAAACAGCTCTACCTTAGCGTCCAAAATGAAATAGAGCACCTCGTCCAAAAAGGCGACATCCTGTATGCAAAAAAACACTATGCCGATGCAGCCGAAGCATACGAAAAAGCAAATTTTTACAAAGGCTCTCCTGTCGTCTCGACATCAAAAATCGAGGATCTTAAAAAGCGAGCAAAGGCAAACGGAGCGTATTATTACGCCCGAGGGGTAAAATACCTCAAAAAAGACAAAATAAAAGCCTTGTATGAATTTAACAGAATGATGTACAACGATAAAGATTACAAAAACGGCAAAGAGCTTTTTGAAGAACTTAAAAACGATACATATATCAAAGGTTTTTTAAAAACACTGCGTGATCCTTTGGAAAAAGCATTGAACGAGAATAAAACACACGAAGTCTCTATCAAGAAAATCGATGCCCTATTGCAAAAATTGACCCAATACGACGAATACGATGAGATAGCTTTAAAAGCGCAGGAATATATAGATTCTAAGCACGACGATCTTGTAAATAGTGCGGTAAATCTTTTTAAACAAGGAAAGATTACCGAGGCAAAAAATAGTTTTGACTTTATAGAGAGTATCTACGTGAAAGACAAAACGGCGGAAAAATACCTCAAAGAGATCGCGACGATAAATACAAGCGCGAAAATGCTTAGTGACGCACAAAAGGCTTTTGATGCAGGAGAATATGATGCTGCTATGCAATCGGTAGAGAAGGTATTGAAAATCTCTCCTAATGATAAAAATGCTTTGCTTTTAGCGGAGAAGATAAAAAAGGAGAATGAAAAAAAGATTCCCGAACTAATCGAACTCGGAAAAAACTACTATAACAAACAAGATTTCGAAAAGGCACTCAACGCTTTTCAAAGAGTTTTGACGTATAGCCCCGAGGACAACACCTCGCTGACATTCGTCAAAAAAATAAAAAATCAGATCAAAACAATTCAGAATCTCAAATAGTACCTTTGCGCTTAATACAAATTTTTTATATCTAAAAAGTTCACGCGTTGCTTTTTGAGATACCTCTCAAACATCGCGATTCCTTGAGGTTCGTTTTTATTCCCGTGTAGCAGTACCACATCCCCGTCTCGTATCACTTCCCCTTTTGCCACCCATGCACCTGCACCAAGGGGGATAAGATTATGTTTTTTTAGATTCTCGATAAGAGTAGGCGAGGAAACTAGTCCCGGAAAGCGAAAAAATACCGATGGGACAACACCGTTTTCCAGCAACAATATCTCGTTTTTTTCTATCTCCTTATCGACATCTCCCTTTTTACGCATAAAATTATCTTCGAGTTTCGCAAAAGGGTCATAGTAGTGTGAATAGGAATGATTCACCCATGTAATATCGAGCCAACCCTCTTTTTCCCATTGTTTTAAACGCGCAAACTCTTCTTTGTGGGCGAGAATCCATTTCCCGCTTATACAAATGGCTACGGGAATCTTTTTGCCGTATTCTCTAAGCCCAAGGAAAAAATCCTCCTCAAATCCCTCTTTTGAGGAAGGACAGAGATCCACACTCAAAAATATCCCCTTCTCTTCCCCTTGCAAACTCTTTGTCAAACCGCTATTTTGGAGTTGATTCTTCGTCTCTTCGATTTTATTCTTGAGGTATTTCGGGTAGATATAGTTTGAACGGCGGCTCCGTATTTCGATCCCCTCCTGTTTTATCAAAAAGGTTGCGTGTGTTTTGAGATCGTATGCCAAGTACATACCCACTCCATCCTGCTTAAAAGAGCGGATAGCAAGATACTCTTGTCCTTTTACGGCATATACGTCCGATATTACTTTATAGTCGGTGATCTTTGAGAATAGTGCTGTCGTGAAAAACAGCAGTATAAAGGCTATTCTCACGCTTGGGCTTTCCTATTTTTTTGCAATAAAAAGAACAGTGCCCCCAGTACGCCCGCAGCTAGCGAGGCAATAAGTATGGTCGCCTTTGCCAACGCTATCGTCCCCTCCTCAAACGCCAAAGAGGCGATAAAAATCGACATCGTAAACCCTATACCCGCTATCATTCCCGCCCCCAATATGTCAAGCCAGCTCAAATCATCCGGTTTTCTGGCGATTCCTAGCTTATCGGCTGCAAACGTGAGGAGAAACACCCCTATGGGCTTACCTAGTAGCAAACCGAAGAATATCCCCGTAAATACGTTATCTATAGAGAAATCTATCCCTCCTTGAAGTGAAACGCCCGCATTAGCAAAAGCAAAAATCGGCATAATGAGATAAGCGCTCAAAGGGTGGAGGTAGTGCTCTAGTCGAACTAAGGGGTTTTGCACCTCATCATATGCTCTCGCTATCCCTTCCAAAGCATTTTGCTGACTTTTCGTAAGGAGAATTTTTTGCTTTGTACAGGCACCCGCTTCACAAAAATGCATCGCCACGTTTTGGATATTTTGGACAAACACAAAACTAGACATCTTGGAACGGATAGGAATCGTAAATGCCAATATCACCCCCGCTACCGTTGCGTGTATCCCGCTATTGTGGATAAAATCCCATAATGCCACGCCGAGCAATAAATAGGGTAAAAGTTTCTTCACGCCAAAATAATTCATCAGCCCCAAGGCAACCGTCACCGCACCCGCTAGCCCGAGATAGAAAAAATCTATGCCGTGAGAGTAAAATATAGCGATAACAAGGATAGCACCCAAATCATCGACGACTGCAAGAGTTACTAAAAATACTTTTAACTGAAGCGGTACGCGCTCGCCTAAAAGCATCAACACACCTAGCGCAAAAGCAATATCGGTAGCCATCGGCACACCGAATCCATCACTTGAAGGGGTGCCGTTATTTAAAAGTATGTATATAAGTGCGGGAATGACCATCCCACCTATCGCCGCCACTACGGGAAAAGAAGCTTTACGAATCTCGGATAACTCCCCGACTAGCAACTCCCTTTTTATCTCCAATCCCACCATCAAAAAGAAAAGCGCCATCAATCCGTCATTTACCCAATGGGTCATATCAAGCGTGAGCGTATATTCGCCGAACGCAAGTCCGAAAGGGGTTTTCCAAAACGAGAAATACTCCTCGGCAAAGGGTGAATTAGCGACTAGCATCGCCAAAAAAGCGGTAAGAAAGAGTAAAATACCGCCAAAAGATTCTTTTCGTACAAACTCGGTGATAATATCTATCACCTTTATCGTATGCGTATTTATATCTTTAATCACTCTGCACCTCTTGGTTGTTTTTTTCTTACGATAATAGCCAACACTTTTTTAAATTCTACAAGCGGAATCACGCCCAACGAGACGGCAACAATGCTCATCCAAGTCTCGAAGGATAATGATTGACTCTTAAAGAGTACCTGCATAAACGGGTGATAAGTAAACAATGCCTGTAAAACAACCATTGCCGTTACCCCAAAAAGCATATAGGGATTTTTCAAGAGATTGACTTGAAAAATGCTTTTATCAAGTGATTTGCAACTAAAAAGAAAGAATAGCTCAATAAAAACAAACATATTTACCGCAACACTCCTAGCATATTCGATACTTGCCCCCTCTTGGATATAAAAACTGAACATCGCATACGTAGTTCCGAGCATATATATCCCTACCAAAAGCATCAAAGTAACTAGCTCTTGCGATAAAATAGGGGTTTTGGGATCGCGAGGAGGACGCGACATAATATCCTTTTCTTGCGGTTCAAACACAAGCATCATCCCAAGCATCAGCGCGGTAGACATATTTATCCATAAAATCTGCACCGGCAATATCGGCAAAGGAATCGCCAGTAAAATACTAAATAGAACAATCATCCCTTCCCCGAGATTCGTAGGAAGCGTCCACGTGATAAACTTTACTAGGTTATCAAACACCCCTCTCCCTTCCCTCACGGCAGATGCTATGGAGGCAAAATTATCATCGCTTAATACCATATCGGATGCCTCTTTGGCGACTTCCGTGCCGCTTTTTCCCATTGCGATTCCTATATTTGCCTGTTTGAGCGCTGGAGCATCGTTGACACCGTCTCCCGTCATTGCGACTATTTCGCCGTTTTTTTGAAGAGCGTTTACAATGCGTAATTTCTGCTCCGGCTCCACCCTAGCAAACACCCTTGCTTGTTGCACCTTTTGCAATAACTCCGAATCACTCATCTCCAAAAGCATCTTGCCGCTAATTACCGCATCTTCATAACTAGAATCTTCTGTGATTCCCATCTCTTTAGCGATTGCATACGCGGTGTGGGTATGGTCTCCCGTGATCATTATCACCTTTATGCCGGCATCTTGGCACTCTTTTACCGCCGTAAGCGCTCTGGTTCTAGGGCGATCAATCATCGCCTGACACCCCAAAAATACGAAATCTCCACCGATACTCTCTTCATCCAATTTCTCGACGTCGCCCTCTTTTACCGCCACACCCAATACTCGCAATCCCATTTTTGCAAGCGCTTCACTTTCGTTTAATATTTTTTCACGTTCGATGATAGATGTTTCTCCGCCCAAAGCTTCACGATCACAAAGCTCGATAATTTTCTCGACCGAACCTTTAAGATATATCTTCTTTTTGTCTTCTTCCTTGTCATAAACCAAGATTCCCATATAGCGTCTATCGGATTCAAAAGGGAGGGTATCTATTTTTTCGATTCTCTTCGCTACTGCGTACTCATCCAATCCCCCTTTAATGGCGGCGACAATAAGTGCACCTTCGGTAGGATCGCCCTCTATATAATTTTTCCCCTCTTTGTTTATGAGATAGGATTCGTTGCATATATAGCCACCCAAGAGCAATTCCGCCAAAACACCTTGAGCTTTCCCTAGCGGAACATCCTCATAGAGTATTTCCCCCTCGGTCCCATACCCTTTGCCGCTTAGAGCATATCGCTTTCTTTCGCAATAAAGGGTCGTTACGGTCATTTTATTCTGCGTAAGCGTCCCCGTCTTATCCGAACATATCACGGTTACGCTTCCGAGTGTTTCCACGGCGGGTAATTTTCTAATAACGGCGTTTTTTCTCGCCATGACGCTCACACCGATGGCAAGCGTTATCGTTAGCGCGGCAGGGAGCCCTTCGGGTATCGCACCCACTGCTAAAGCCACCGATGCCAAAAACATCTCGCCCGTGTCATACTCCCTAGTTATCCCTATGACAAACGTTACCGCCGCCAAAAGTAAAATAGCGTATAAAAGTACTCTGCTAAAATCATCCATTTTTCTCGTAAGGGGTGTTTGCAGTACATCTGCAGATTCCATCAGGTGGGCTATTTTCCCCATTTCGGTATTATTTCCCGTAGCCACCACTACCCCTTTTGCCCTGCCGTATACGGCGTATGTACCGGAGTAGAGCATATTCTTTCGTTCACTTAGCGTCGTATCCATAGGTAACGTATCGCAATTTTTCTGCACGGGGAGCGATTCTCCCGTGAGCATAGATTCATCCACTTTAAAGGTGTTTGCTTGCAATAGTCTAATGTCGGCGGATATTTTAGAGCCGGATTCTAGAAGTACTATGTCCCCGGGGACAAGCTCGCTTGAAGAGATGCTAAGTTTCCCTCCATCCCGAATGACCGTAGCCGTCGAGAGCATCATTTTTTTTAGTGAACGAATCGCTTTTGAAGCCTTGCTTTCCTGTATGTACCCGACTATCACATTTATTAAAACCACCGCAAATATAACCCCGCTATCAACATACTCACCGATAAGAAGAGTCACAATGACGGCACTTAATAGAATATAGATTAACGGGCTATGAAACTGCATAAAAAATTGTTTAATACGTGATTCTTCCCCTTTTTCGACAAGAACATTTTCACCGAACATCGCTCTTCGGGTATTTTGCTCCAATACCCCAAGCCCCTCTTCTTCATCGCTTTCAAATAGAGCGACCGCTTCTTTACCCGTGATTCCATGCCAGTTTTGACCGATAAGATGGTGCATCGCTTTCCTTAAAAATTTGAAATAGGGATTATCATCAATGAATTTTAACGCCGTTTGTGTAAGAATAGCTGAAATTTTTAAAGGTTAAGAAATGCGTTACGCCTCAACAGTTGCGGAGCTCATCGGGAAAACCCCTTTGCTAAGGCTAAATACCGCGTCCAATGCAACTAAAACACTCATTTTGGGGAAGTGTGAATTTATGAATCCTTCCGGTTCGGTGAAAGACAGGATAGGATTCAATCTCATCCATAGAGCACTTTGTGAAGGAAAAATAAAGAGCGATACCGTAGTCATTGAGCCCACAAGCGGCAACACGGGAATAGCGTTAGCTAGCATATGCGCTTCTATGGGACTAAAACTTATCCTCACGATGCCAAGCTCCATGAGTTTGGAGAGGAGAAAGCTACTAAAAGCTTTAGGGGCGGAACTCGTGCTCACTCCGGCAGAGCTAGGCATGAAAGGGGCGGTACAAAAAGCGGAAGAAATGGCGGTGCGCCTTGGTAATGCTTTTGTCCCGCAACAATTTGCCAACAAAGCCAATCCCGATATACACAAGAAAACGACGGCTATGGAGATATATCAAGACACGGGCGGAAAAGTCGATTTTTTCGTCGCCGCTGTAGGGACGGGAGGGACGCTTAGCGGAGTAGGAGAAACACTCAAGGAGATGATCCCGAGTATAAAAATAATCGCGGTAGAACCAAAAGAATCACCTATACTCTCGGGAGGCAAAGCGGGACCGCACAAGATTCAAGGCATCGGTGCAGGCTTTATCCCCGATGTCTTAAATCAAAAGATTTTTGATGAGATCATACAAGTGGATGCTGTAAGGGCTATGGAGCGCAGCAGAGAACTTGCAAAAAAAGAGGGGGTACTCGTAGGAATCTCCGCGGGGGCGAACATAGAAGCATCATCCCTCATCGCCTCTAGAATCGAAAACAAAGGCAAAACTATAGTAACAATACTGTGTGATACGGGAGAGCGATACCTAAGCACCGAGCTTTACGGCGAAGAAGAAGAGAATTAACAAAACAAGGAATACTATATGGAAAAAGAGACACTAGCCGTCCAATACGGCTATGATAGAGACAAACAAAAAACTTTGGCGGTGCCGCTATACCTAAGCTCGGCGTATGCGTTTGATAGCGCGGAACACGCGGCAAATCTATTTAATCTCGAAGAGCTAGGGAATATCTACACAAGGCTTGGGAATCCAACGATAGATGTTCTAGAAAAACGGCTAGCCGCACTTGAAGGAGGTGCTAGCGCGGTCGCTACCGCAAGCGGACAGGCGGCAATATTTTACGCCACGATAAACGTCGCTAGCGCGGGAGATAATATTATCATCTCCAATAAGCTTTACGGCGGCTCCGTGACGCTATTGACACATACATATAAAAAATTCGGAATAGAGGCGAGAATATTTGACATCGGAAATCCCGATACGATAGAGGCATTGATAGACGATAAAACAAAAGTCATCTATTTTGAATCCATATCAAACCCCCAAATAGCCGTAGCAGAGATAGATGCTATCGTCGCTATCGCAAAAAAGCACGGAATACTCACCGTGTGTGATAATACGGTAGCTTCGCCCTATCTACTCAATCCTTTGAAATTTGGGGTCGACATAGTGGTGCATAGTGCGAGTAAATATATCGGCGGGCATGGGCTGTGTATCGCAGGGGCGATAATAGACAGAGAGGGTTTAAACGAGTTTTTTAAGCACAGCACCCGATACAAAGAGTTTAATGAACCCGATGCTAGCTACCACGGGCTTGTGTACTCATCGCTCCCGTTTCCGGCATTTAATCTAAAAGTCCGTTTGTCGTTACTACGCGACATTGGGGCGGTGCTTTCTCCTTATAATGCCCATAGCCTCATACAAAGCCTAGAAACATTAGACATCAGAATGGAGAAAGTGTCTCGTAGTGCAAAGAAAATAGCGGCATTTTTACGCTCGCATCCAAAAGTCGTGTCGGTAAGCTACCCCGGACTTGAAGATGACGCGAGCCATCAAAGAGCAAAAAAATATTTAAACAAAGATAGTTATAGCGGTCTATTAAATTTTGAAGTCGCAACGTACGAGGGGGCAAAGAGAGTGATAAACAATGCCAAACTGTTTTGCAGAGCGGTAAATATCGGTGATAGCAAATCAATCATCACACACCCTTCATCTACGACACACCAACAATTAAGCAGAGAAGTGAGAGAAAATGCCGGGATAAAAGACGGACTGATACGGCTAAGTATCGGACTTGAAAATGCCGACGACTTAATAGAGGATCTCAAAAATTCGCTAGAGTGCTAGCTATCTATTGCCACGCTCCTCTCTTGTATGCCTACGTTAGAGACGGCTTTGAGACATTTGCCGAAACCTTTTTTTCGGAGTCTATACAGGAGAGATTTGAGCGAGTTTTCGGTCATTATATGATCTTCTTTTGTCCATATTTTTTTCGCTATCTCAGAGTACTTGACGATATTTCCATCGGCCCGCACTATCATTTTTGCTAATTCCAACTCTTTTTTCGTAAGCTTGCTCTCTACACCGTGCATAGTGATTAGCGCCCTATCGAGATCCAAAACTCCACCGCATTTAAGGGTATGTTTCACACCGAGAGAAACGTCGGTATTTTGTACCATAACATCTAATAATTGTATGAGTTTTTGGTTGGTGATGGGTTTTAAAATATAATCTTTGGGTCTTGTTTTTATAGCATCTAGCAGTATATCTTGGTCCGTACAGCCTGAAATATAGTATAAAGAGGTTTTTATGCGGGATGATAGAATCGAAGCTCCAAGCTCCACACCGCTACTTTTAGGCATCAAAATATCACTTAATACAATGTCGGGTTTATGTTTTTGGAAAAGCGACCAAGCAGCATCGCCGTCACTAGATGTATATACATTTTTGAAATACTCGGACATAAATCTCGCCAAAAGATCAAGTATTGCGGGAT
>CAZCQG010000043.1:0-17608 GCA_964500775.1 uncultured Campylobacterales bacterium | reverse complement strand
ATACTGACTAAGAATCTAAATAGTAAATTAATTGATTTAGTTATCGTTAATAATTAGTAAATTTAAGTTAAAAGAACTACTTATATATAAAAGTGGAAAAATTATTCTCTCATTTGGCTCGGAGAAAAACTCGCAAAAAGGTGACTAAGGGTATTTCGCTTGACATTACGATACTATACCGTTTTTTGGTATGACGCTATTATTATCTACATATTGCGACGTTTTTACGACGTTTCACTTGTATAATTTACGACTTTTTACAACATTTCGGAGATTTCTCTATGAATATTTTGGGTAACTTCAATATAAAAAACAAACTGCGAAGCGTTGTTTTTTTGGGTTTTTTCTTTACGATCCCCGTCCTTTTTATGAGTTTTGAGGGATTTAATAAATCTAAACATAATTTTGAATCGATAAAAGCGGTAGAGATTAAAATCATCAATCTCTCTAACACGCTGGCGGAAAACGTAAACGAGTTTCAAAACAGCCTAGTTTCGGCTTCGATTTCAAATGGGGAGCTAAGCGGCAACTACAAAGAGAAGTCGGAATCCCAAAAAAATGAGTTTGACACTCTAATCCAAGAACTTGAATCGCTAGTCAAAGGGAATGAAAACCTTTTGGGATTGGTAAATAATATCAAAATCCGATACAACAGCTATAGAGCGATAGGCTTCGGTATGGTAGATAGCTATATGGATGAAGAGAGTGACGAATACGATAAGCTTGATTCGTTTGTTGCGTTTTTCTCCGTAAGCGAAAAGATGAAAGAGGAACTAGTAGCTTTAAAAAAGAGTGCATACGGCGGTCTCGACGGTAGGCTTGATGATTTTAGCGAGACTTTAGATACGATGAAATACGTGATTTTGACTTTAGGTGCGATAGGCTTTTTTGCGACGGGACTTTTCGGGATGTTGTTGGCTAAAAGTATCACCAACCCCGTCTACAACCTCCAAAATGATATTAACAACACCCTTGAAACCAAAAATCTTTTTTTCTCAAAAAAACATACGATAACAAAAGATGAAGTCGGAAGTGCGATAAAGAGCTTTTACGGACTTATCGAGAATCTTAATTCAATTATTAGAGATTCTAAAAGCGGTGCGGTACAAAACGAGAGTGCCGCAGAAAAGATCAACACCCTTTCAAAAATGATAAGCACTAGAGTGGAGGAAGAGTTTAGTATCGTCAGAGACACTAAACAGGAAGGGGACGCGATAAAAAGAGCGCTCGGCGAAAGTATCAACGAGGCAAAAAATATCCGAGCGGAAATCGGAGAATCTGCAAATATGCTTAATAGTGCAAAAAATCATATTTTGGAGCTAGTAGAAAAAGTAAAGCAGAGCGTGGAAAACGAAACCGAGCTAGCGCAAAAGCTCTCAATCTTGAGTTCTGACGCAGAGCAGATCAAAAGCGTCCTCGGGGTTATTAGCGATATAGCCGAACAGACAAATCTTTTGGCGCTCAATGCAGCCATCGAAGCAGCACGCGCAGGGGAGCACGGTAGAGGATTTGCTGTCGTTGCCGATGAAGTACGCAAACTCGCCGAAAAGACCCAAAAAAGTTTGAGCGAGATAAACTCTACCGTAAACGTTATCGTGCAGTCAATAAACGACAGCTCAAGCGAGATCAACGAAAATGCGGAAAATATGAAATCGCTTTCAGACATCTCTTCGGATGCGGAGCAAGAAATTGAAAATACTGCCGCGAAGATGGAGAAAGCGACGCATATTACCGATATTTCGCTCGAAACTATCATCGGTACGACACAACAGACGGAAGGAATTTTGCTTAAAGTTGATAAAATTGAGGAAATCTCAAAACTCAACGTTAACGACGTTGCGATGATAACCGACGAGATAGAGATTCTCTACAAGATTGCCGATGATTTACGCGGCAAATTAAATCAGTTTAATACGGAGGGATAAATGGGTTTGGTCTCAAAAATACTTTTTGCGATAGGCGCGCTAGCCGTGTTGCTCTATGCAAAAACAGGAAAAGAGCTAGCCGAGGAATTAAAAATAAATGCCGGCTCTAAGGCGATAGTACAGTGGGAAAGAATTTTCGGCGACGAGAAAAGATTGAAAAAAATTGGGGCAGATACATTGAATGCCGATGATTTAAAAGCGTTAAAAGAATATGTAATTAACCATGCAGCCGATTCCGATCAGCCGGCCGCCGCGGGTCTATAATAATAAGGAGAGGAGAAAGAATGAAAAAACTATTACTAGTTTCTATAGCCGCCGCCACGGCACTTTACGCAAGCGAAGCAGAGATATTAAAACGCCTTGAAGCGCTTGAGAAAGAGGTAACTTCGCTTAAAAAAGAGAACATCGAGCTAAAAGATTCTCTTTCAAAAGTAAATAGTGAAGGTATGGACGATGAGCTAAGCGCAATAGAGGACAGAATAGACGGAATCGAAACGATGGCGCTTTTGGATAAAGTCAATTTCGGTATCGGTTTTGAAAGCAGAATGGAGAATTACTCCACTAAAATGGCGGATGGCTCAAAATTTAACGATAACAATCTTTGGACGACCAAACTCAACCTCAATATGTCTAGCGACATCACGGACGATTTGAAGTTTAACGGTAGGCTTACGATGTACAAGTATTGGGCAGATTCTAACCCCAATTTACTTTCTAGTAGAGATTCTATGCAAGGAAGACGACCGGGGGATAGTAGCTTATATGTAGAACGTGCATATGTAGACTGGACGATGTACGATGGGGATATACCGCTCATACTTACACTTGGAAGACAGCCGAGCTCCGATGGTCCTAGCCATAACTTCAAAGACAATACCGTTAGAAAATCAACCTACTCTGCATTGGCATTTGACGGTGCGGCCGATGGGATAGTTTTGACTGCAAACCTTGCTAAAAGTACGGGAATGGAAAATAATGCCTTTAGAGTAGCGTACGGCAAGGGATACCAAGCACACGACAACGCGTATCCTACATATAGCTTTACGGGGACGGATCTCAATACGACTACGGGGGCAGATCTAGAAGATACGACTATCTTAGGGTTCTTCTTAGACGGTGCGATACCGGGCGTGAATAATACTTTAGTGCAAATCGGGTATGTGAGTATGCAGGATATGATTTTTAGTGACCTAAACAATTCAATGGGTCAAAATGAGAATTTGGGTAATTTTGCGATCTACGGTATTATGGCGGAAGCGACAAATCTTATGGGGAGCGGACTAGATATTTTCGCCCATTACGGCATCTCAAAAGCGAAACCAAACGGTAGACTTGTTAATGTCGGCGGCGCAGGCGTAGGACTTATGTCATACGATATGAACGGCGACGGAATAGCAGAATTGTCCGAAAAAGACGGTAGCGCGTATTGGCTTGGCTTTAGGTATGCGCTTCCTGATAAGATCGGGAAATTTGGTTATGAGTTCAACCACGGATCAAAAGGGTGGTTTAATATGACCGTCGGCTCTAATGGTCTCGTAAACAAGCTTGCCACTAGAGGTGATGCGCACGAAGTGTATTACATATACGACATCAATCGATACGCCTATTTGAAAGCAGGGTATCAGATGATAGATTACGATTATACCGGTAGCGGCGATTATAGAGGTGCTCCTTTAAGCATGGAAGAGGCACGAACATATAATATGAATCCTATCGATAAACTCTCAAACCTCTATTTCAGCTTTAATATCCTCTTTTAATGCACGTACTTAAATCTTGTATCTTTGTCGGCACGCTCCTTTTTTTGGGGTGCGCCGATACTTCGCCAAAACCTGCAAATGCGTCGGCTTGTAGTGATGAGCTCGGAAAGCCTTTGACCTTGTGTGGCTTGCAACAAGATATAAAAATGCTCTACAACAGAAACGTCAGTAATCAAGAAGAGATAGAAACATTGCAAAACACTATCCTTCGACAAGGGAAATTGATAGACGAGCTAGCGGCAGTTGCCAACATACAACGGCGAATAATAAACAGTCTCAAAGCCTCTTTGCCTGCTAATGTCGATTCTACAGAAGAAAAAAGTGCAGAGATAAAAATGTTCTCACCCGCGACTTTTGTTTTCCTGAAAGATTACGAAGCCAAATTAGGCAAGGAGAGTAAAAAATTCCTAAAAGACGAGCCTATCACCTCACATAGCGGAAGCGATTTTGAGATAGTAGTAAGCGGCTATTTTGTCGGCAGAAAGTGGACGGAAAGTCCACAATATAAGATCCCTAAAGATATAGTGAAAAAAAAGTAATCATTATTCTATCGCCTGCTTTAAAGCCTCTTCCGTAGCTACGGATCGTACTTCAATAATCTCTTTGTTTTTTAGCGTCGCCACGGTGACCGTGTCTATATTTGAAGCATCCTTGTACTTAGCGGCGATTGCCTCATCGGTTATGAGCATCACGGGATACTCGTGTTCTTGCAGGTCGGGAAGTGCGACGTAGTCTCTTATGAGAGCCGGCATAGGGGAGACATCAGCGATAAACTGGATATTATGGATTGCAAAATAGTTTTTCGGTTGTTTGTTGAAAAAGCTTTTCACTAAATGTCCCGTCCCTTTTTGAAAAACAAAAATCACCTTTTCCGTGCCCTCTGCAATCGTATGCGGCTTGCCGAACTGATCGTTAAGTGTTATATCGCTAAGCACATTCCCAACCTTAATATAAGAGTTGCCCGCACTTTTTTGCTCTTTGTTTCCGCAGCCGCTAAAAACCAACAAGAATCCAACCGTAAAGGCAATAACAATCTTTTTCAAATATATCCTTTTTCTAAAAGTATACCCTTTATTTACTTTTGCTTTTTTATAAAGAGGTTTTTTATCCCTGCCAAGCCCAAAGCAATCCCGCTAAAACGCATAACTTTTGCCGTAAATTTCCATTCCGCTTTCCCGTAACATGGAGCGGGGCAATTCCTACACCGAGGTTTATCGTTATGCGGACATTCCTGTAATCTCTCTACGCAATACAGTATGTGAGAAAAACACTCGGGACACAACGTCACTTCAAAAGAATAACGACTCTCTTTGTATTCGATTTCTATAGATTGGAGGGTACGGTTATGTTTTTTTGCGGCGCAATAGTGCTCGAAAAACTCTTTTAATACCGCGATCTCGCTTCTAAATTTTTCTTCGTTCATAAAAGTGAGGGTAGCACAATATATCTTTGCAAGAGGGAAATATTTCTAATTGAAAAGTTTAGTTTTCAAAACCAAAAGAATCTTTCTTGATTCAGATTCAAATATAACATTTTTTAGTTACAATAGCGAATATCAAGTAAAACTTATAAGGGGTTCTTATGTTTAAAATTATAACGGCTTCTGTAATCTTAGCGAGTGCGACATTTGCGGCGGACGGTGCGGCAATCTATAAAAAATGCGTCGCATGTCACGGTGCAGACGGAAAAACGACGTACGCAGGAAAAGTACCTCCGCTTGCAGGGCAAGTCAAAGCGACTATCGTAGAAAATCTCAAAGGGTACAAGGCGGGCTCTATCAATAAATACGGCATGGGAGCGCTAATGAGTACACAAGCAAAAATGGATTTCCCTGACGATGCCGCTATTGAAGCAGTCGCAGATTTTATCGCTACACTTAACTAAATATACATCAAAATAGCCGATGGGGGCTCTCCCCGTCAGCTAGCAAACCATACTGCTTAATTTTTCTACAATCTACAATGAGTAAAACTTTACTTTATCGGTCATTATTTAAGGAGTAAAAAGGTCTAATATTCATTAATCTTTATATATTTAGGTCGTTGTATGATAGATTTTCTTCCGAGTGCTAAAAATTTTTTTGACGAACTCTTCTATGAAAAAGGGGAAGTTCGGGAATATTACCGCAATCTTTTCCGCCACATATCCTCGTTAAGCAGCGAAAACTTTGATACGTTCGACGAACACGCCAAAGTTTCATTTTTCAATCAAGGAATCACATTCGCCGTCTATTCGGATACGAATAAAGGGATTGAAAAGATATTCCCTTTTGATCTTTTTCCGCGAATCATCACAAAAAAAGAGTGGGATACGATAGAAAAAGGGGTGCTCCAAAGAAATATTGCCCTCAATATGTTCTTAAAAGACGTATACACGGAAAAAAAGATTCTCAAAGACAAGGTTTTTCCTTTAGAACTTCTCACGAGCTGCCCGTTTTACCTCAAAGAGATGGACGGCATCGTCCCGCATGGAGATATGTATATCAATATCGCCGGCACCGATTTGATACGCCATAGTGACGGTGCCTACTATGTTTTGGAAGATAACGTCCGCTCACCGTCGGGAGTAAGCTACGTGTTGACAAATCGTATAGCGATGCAAAGAACTTTCCCAAATCTTTTTAGCGAACACGCCATAGACCCCGTAGCGGAGTATCCGGATGCGCTGTTGGCTATGATGCAGTCATTGGCGAAGAATAGTGACAAAGAGCCTGTATGCGTTTTACTCACCCCCGGTATTTATAACTCGGCGTATTTTGAACACGCCTATTTGGCAAATCAAATGGGAATCGAACTTGTTGAGGGAAGAGACCTTTTCGTCGATAAAGGGTTTGTATATATGAAAACTATAGACGGCGCGGTAAAGGTGGATGTCATTTACCGAAGAATCGACGATGCGTACTTAGACCCTATGGTATTCAACAAAGATTCCATGCTGGGTGTCGCAGGGATCATGGGGGCGTACAGAGAAGGGAACGTGAGCCTCATTAATGCTCCCGGAACGGGTGCTGCGGATGATAAAGCGGTGTATGCTTATGTGCCAGAGATTATTAAGTATTATTTAGGGGAAGAAGCGATTTTAAACAACGTGCAGACCTATAGATGTGATAAACAAGATGAACTCAAATACGTAGAAGAGCACATAGAAGAGCTTGTCATCAAACCCGTAGACGCATCGGGAGGATATGGACTATTTTTCGGAAATACCGCGAGCAAAGCCGAGATACAAGAACAGCTCGCACTCGTAAAACAAAACGGACGCAAATACATCGCCCAACCCATCCTCAATCTCTCCACCCATCCGACCTATATAAAACAAAACGGCAGATTCGAACCGCGGCATATCGATCTGCGCACATTCGGACTGTTTGGAAATAACACCCGCTTTGTCCTCAAAGGTGGATTAACGAGAGTAGCACTCAAAGAGGGGAATCTCGTCGTCAACTCTTCCCAAGGCGGCGGTTCTAAAGATACTTGGGTGATAGGAGAGCGGTAATGTTATCAAGAATAGCAAGCAACCTTTTTTGGCTCGGAAGGTATGTAAAAAGATTTGAGGTCATCTCGAAATTTTCGGAAGCCGAGTATATGGCATCACTCAATGCACCGCAAACATATAGGAAAAAAATAGCACTCGCCTCGATTTTGCAAATAGGAGGGGATGGCAAAAGCCTCAAAAGCTGGCACCCTTCTTTGTTTGATGAAGCGGTGTTATTCCACGTGATACTCGATAGTGACAATCCAAACTCCCTCATCCGCTGTATGGCGACTATCCGTGAAAATGCGATGAGCGCGCGAGACATCCTGCCGCTAGATGTATGGGAATCTATCAATAAAATGTACCATAAGGTCAGCTCTACATCGGGCAAAGCGCTCAAAACACAAGGAGCATTTACCCTTTTAGAGGAAAATATGCTCAACGCCCTCTTTGTCCAAACCCTCTTTGATATGTCGATGCTAAGAAACGAGACGTGGCAGTTTATGCGCCTTGGTATCGCCCTTGAAAATGCGATTCAAAGCTGTCGCATCATTAAAATAAAACTCATAGAGAGCGAAAAACTTGATGCTAGCCTCAAAAAGAGCGCGGTGGAGAACTATATGTGGACGAGCCTGCTAAAAAGTCTCGGCACGCAAGGACTGCACAAAAGCGGAAAAGGGAGCGAGAATCTCAAAAAATCGGTATTAGAGACGGCGATTCTTGATAAGATATTTCCGCAATCCATCCTCTTTAACCTCAATATGATCTTAGAACTTGCGCAAAAAATAGAAGAGAATCGGCTAAAAAAAGAGGATTCCGTCATACGAATCGCAGGGAGATTGTACGGCAAATACGCCTTTACGAGTATCGAAGAGCTGCTAGAAGACGGGGCGGAAAAAAACCTAGATTTTATATTAGAGAAACTCTATAGCATCGGCGAAAGTATTGACAAGCGATATTTTGGAATATAAGCTTGTCTACCAAACCAAGAATCACTACCCAAAAGGGGCAAGTGAGGCACTCTTTGAGCTATTGGTACTCCCATGTACAAACGAATACCAGACGCTCAAACACTACGCCCTCACGGTCGAGCCGCACGGCGAACATACTCTCCAAAATAATTGTTTTGGTTTTCAAACGATAAATATAAGCTATAGAGAGCCGATATTTTCATTCTTCTTTGAGATACGCAGCAGTGTTGAGGCGAAAATAAATGAGCTGTTTGCGCATACGTTTTTGCAACCGCAAGATGAAAATACACAACTGCACGCGATTGAGTATCAAGTGGACAATTACCTCTTTTTACGCCAAACACCCTTTACGGCACTTCTAACCGAACAGATAGCGGCATTTCCCTTGTGGCAAATAAATGATGAGAATCTTTTTGCGTATTTGAAGCGTCTTTGTAGCGCTATCTATGAGCGATACGACTTTTGTCCGATTTCGACAAATGTCCATACTACCGCTACCCTGACGTTTGAAATAGGGAAAGGGGTATGTCAGGATTTTGCCCATCTATTTTTAGGGATATGCCGCACGCAAAATATCGCAGCACGCTACGTGAGCGGCTATCTGCACCAAGGGCAAGGCTATAAAGGGGATGCGCAGCTCCATGCTTGGGTAGAGGTTTGTATCCCGAATGTCGGATGGATAGGTTTTGACCCTACCAATAATCTTTTAGCGGACGAACACTACGTAAAAATCGCACACGGTATCGATTATAGCGACTGTGCTCCCATAAAAGGTGTGTTAAAATCTCACGGCGAAATGCACACGGAGTATTCCGTTTATGTTAGATTGGAAAGTGAACAATGATAGAGACGGTTTTTAGTATAGAGCTGCCCGTAGGGGAGACGTATTGCATCAAACGGAGGCGATTTGCGCCGCAAAACGAGACGCAAAAGCGCATATCGATAGTTTCCGGTATACACGGGGATGAGCTAGAGGGGCAGTATGTGTGTTATCTTTTGGAGCAGTACCTTAATGCAAACAGCGAGAGGCTGCGCGGGATAGTAGACATATACCCTGCGGTGAACTCTATCGGGATAGATTCGATTATGCGAAAAGTTCCCCCTTTGGAGATCGATCTCAATCGTGTTTTTCCCGGGACGCCTGATGATGTACTCCCTTATAGGATCGCCGATGGGCTTGTGAATGCGATAAAAGGCTCGGAGATCACTATCGACATACACTCTAGTAATATTTTCTTGCGGGAGCTGCCGCAGATTCGTATCGCCGAAGAAAACGCGCAAACACTCGTCCCTCTAGCATCGATGCTCAATATCGACTTTATATGGATACACAGCGCCGTAACCGTCCTCCAATCCACCCTCGCCCATACGCTCAATAGCCTAGGGACGCACACGCTTGTAGTTGAGATGGGGGTTGGGATGCGTATAACCAAAGAGTACGGGGAGCTTTTGACGCTAGGAATCATCAATCTTTTAGAGCAACAAGGCTTCTTAGATTCTAAAACCGATATGCTGCTCAAACACCCCATCATCTCTACAAACGGCGCGGTACATTTTCTTAATGCGAAAAAAGCGGGAATCTTCGTCCCTGAAAAAGAGCACAATATGTTTATCAAAAAAGATGAAAAAATCGGTGAGATCGTCTCGGCGTATACGGGCGAAGTGTGCGAAACTATCACCTCCCCGTGCGATGGGTTGCTCTTTACGTTGCGAGAATATCCCGTCGTCTACGAAGGGTCGCTTTTGGCAAGAATCTATGAGGAGCGACAATGAAAAAAAACCTCCTTTTGCGACTAGATTCTGCAAGCAGAGAAGATCTCAAAGTACATAGTTACGATTTCGGGGATAAAAATTCGGGGAAAAAGGTGGCGATTCTAAGCGGTCTGCGCGGCGATGAATTACAATCGCTTTTTGTCACGAGTAGACTTATTCATTTTCTCAAACAACAAGAAGAGCAGAATCCAAATTTTTTAAACGGATATATCTCGATCATCCCTTCAGTAAATCATTACGCGTTTAATATCGATGAGCGCTACTGGCCGCTCGATAAAACGGCGATAACGCGGATGTTTCCCGGATATGCCGACGGGGAGACGACCCAAAGGATAGCGCATACTCTCTTTGAGAATCTCAAAGGATATGACTTTGGAATCCGCCTCTCTACGGGGTATAGAAACGTATTTCAGATCCCCCATATAAAGCTCTATGAGACCGATTTTTTGATGCCCGAGACCAAAGCGTACGCTTCGTATTTCGGACTAAAATACATCCACACCACTCCGCCTAGCCCTTTTGACACCGTCACGATAGGGTACAACTGGGAATTATGGGGGGTGCATTCGTATGTATTTCACGGAGGCGCTTGCGGTGCGATAGATGATTTGGAAGCTTTGAATATGCTAAATGCACTCATACGATTCCTCTCGAAAATCGGGGTAATCAATTATGAGATGAGCGAAGCATATCTCCCCGTGCAGATACAAGATACCCATCTCCTCAAGCTCAAAACCTCACGCGCAGGGATATTTTTCCCGTATGTAAAGACGGGTGATGTGGTAAACAAAGGGCAGCTTTTAGGGGAAATATTTGATACTTTGGAGGGGGATGTGATAGAGAGGATCGTCGCACCCGTCACGGGTGTGGTATTTGCCTACACGCACGGCTCGCTTATTTTTCAAAATGCCGCCGCGGTGATTTTGGCAAAAAAATAACGCTTATACCCCGTATCTCCGGTAAAAGTCGCAAAACATCTCGGCTTCCATCGGTTTTGCGAAGTGAAACCCTTGAATCTCGTCGCAACCGTATCGCATAAGTGCATCGGTAACCTCTTGGTTTTCCACCCCTTCGGCTATTGTTTTCAAATTGAGCGTTTTTGCCATTTGTATGATAGTGTTTACTATCGCCGCATCGTCTTTGTCGTGCAAAATATCGATGACAAACGATCTATCGATTTTGAGTTTATCGACGGCGAAACGTTTGAGATACGCGAGGCTTGAATAGCCCGTTCCAAAATCGTCTATCGAAAATTTAATCCCCAAGTTCTTAAGCTCACGCACCGCTTCTAGCGTATTTTCCGCATCGTGCATAAGGATGGATTCCGTGAGTTCAAGTTCGAGATTTTCGGGACGTAATCCTGAAAATTGCAGTGCATCTTTGATCACCCGTTTGAGATCGCTCCGTTTGAACTGCACCGCGGATATATTTACCGCGACGCACACCCCCATCCCTTTTTCTTGCCAAAGTGCCGCTTGTCTGCACGCTTCATGGATGATCCACTCTCCGAGATGGACGATAAGACCGCTAGATTCTGCTACAGAGATAAACTCACTGGGCGGCACCATACCGCGCAGAGGATGCTTCCAGCGTATGAGCGCCTCGACTCCGACGATGGTTTTCAAAAGCGGATCGACTTGCGGTTGATAGTGGAGGATAAATTCATTGTTTTTTAAAGCATTTTTAATTTGGGTATTGAGTTCTAGATGGGCGATGAGATTTTGATTCATATTTTCTTGAAAAATAGAGTAGGTGTTTTTTCCCTCCGCTTTGGCGGTATACATCGCAATCTCTGCTTTTTGAAAAAGTGTACAAAATTCCTCTCCGCCTTCGGGATAGAGGGCGATACCTATCGAAGCGGTGATCGAAAATACGTGTCCGTCCAATATAAACGGCGCTTCAAAAACTTCTCGTATTTTTTCAATAGCATGTACTACTCCGCTTATATCGCCTAGACCGGTGACGACGACTAAAAATTCATCCCCTCCGTGCCTACTCACTATATCGCTTTCACGCATCGATTTTTTTATCTTTGAGCCGATGCTATTAATGAGGATGTTTCCTGATTCTTGCCCAAGCGAGCTATTAATAGCATTAAAATTGTCAATGTCGATGAGAATAAATGCTACTTTCGTGCCGTCTCTTTTTGCATGGTGGAGTATTTGTTCGGCTCTATCTTTTGCGAGTTTTCGATTTGGCAGCTCCGTGAGCGAATCATAATACGCCAAAAATTCAATATGCTCTTCCGCTCTCTTTTGTTCGCTAATATCTTGCAATGCACTGCGCAAATACAAAGGCTTATTTGCTTCACAGCGTATCTCTCCGACCTCTTTTATGTGTTTGTTCGTCCCCTTTTGGGGTGGTGATTCTAAATGTGATAGTAAAAGAGGTGGTCTCTTCGCGGCACTCTTGGTAAGTTTTACGCACGGCATCTCTGTCATCTTCGTGTATAAGATCAAAGCATTTTTCTAGCGTCAACTTGCTCGCATCGGTCTCAAATATCCGACACGCTTCCTCTGACCAAATGATTTTATCTTCGGCGTAGATGTATTCTCGACTGCAAATCTTTGTGAGGCGTTGGGATTCTTTGAGACGAAATTCGCTTTGCTTTAAAGCATCATCGGTATTTTTAAATTCGGAAATATCCGCAACGTACCCGTGCCATATCATACCTCCTTCGGGATGGAAGCTTGGCATAGTATTTCCCTCTAGCCACCTGATACCTTTTTCGGGGTGGATGATTCTATATTGTAGTCTCCATGGGGTCATGGTTTGGGCTGAATGAATGATGCTTTCATCTACAAGGGCTACATCGTCGGGGTGGATTGCATTTCGCAATAGCGATGAATCTCGCACCGCATCTTCATATTTAATTCCATATATATCAGTAACTTTCGGCGAAATAAAGGGCATAGTTATCGAGCCGTCAGGTTTGATATAAAAACTCCCTATAAAAGCCGGAGATGCTTCTATAAGCGCACGTAATTCAACCTCTTTTGCAATAAGTCTATCTTGTAAACGATACATCTCCATCATATCGCGCCCAAGCCCAAGTACACTAATCATATTGCCGTTTTCGTCAAACTCAGGTACAAATCGAATATCGTGATATTCAACGCTACCGTCATCAAGCGGCACTATCTGTTTGTCTACAAAGCGCTCTTTTTTTGTCTCTATGACCTGCGCTACCGCTTCTTCGAGGCGCTTATAGCTGCCGTCGGGGTAGCACTCTCTTATGGTCTTTCCGATTGTTATCTCTTTGAGCGCTTCTCTGATGGGTGATTTTTCTATGATATTAAAGTAGAGATACCGCCCCTCTAGATCCAATCGAAGTAAATTATCGGGGATATTGGTCGCCAAGGAGTGAAAGTTCCGTTCTCTCTCTCGCAAGGCATCTTCCATCTTTTTGCGTTCGGCGATGTCCCTAGCTACGGCTATATTACATAAAATCCCGTCGTACTCTACTAGGTTTCCCACTACCTCTACAGGGAAAATCGTACCGTCTTTTCTTTTATGTGTCGACTCGATAAAAAACGTTTCATTGTTTAAAATAATTTTTTTTAATTCTTCCGATAGTTCACTCGTAAACTCTGGATTTATATCTGCTATAGTCATCGTACAGAGTTCATCTTTGGTATGTCCCAAGCTCTTACATGTCGCATTATTAACGTAGATAATCTCTCTACCTTCCGTAGCTACGTTGCTTATCATAATAGCGTCCCTCGCAGAATCAAGGGCAAATTGACTAATCTTCAGCCACTCTAGGCTTTTTCTCTGCTCGGTGACATCCCACACGTGGTAGACCCTATACACCGCCTCTCTAAACTCATTTTTTATATCCATATATTCGATCTCTACAAAAAACGTCGAACCGTCTTTGCGTTTATGTATATCTTCGTAGTATTTATGCTCTTTGTCGGAGTAATACGTCGGTTGGAATATAAAAAGTATCGGCATACCTCTTAGCATATGTGCTTCGTATCCGTGCATATGCGCAAACGTTTGATTCACGCTCTCAAAAGTGTGGTTTTCGAGGTTTTCTATCGCGACACCCCACTTTGCATCGCAAAATATCTTCGACCACCGCTGGATACTCTTTTCAATATCTTCTAGTTCAAATACCTTTTTTGTCAGCTCTTTGATGTGCTGCAATGTATTTGAAGCCTCGAATTCACCCTTTGGATAGTCGCTCTTTTCGGCATTATTGAGCGGTATTTTGATCGTAAATCTCGCCCCGCTGTTGTGGTTTTTTACCGATATTTTCCCATAGAAACGCTCTTCGATGATGCTTTTTGCTATGTAAAGCCCCAAACCCGAACCCTCGTCTCTTGAGGTGTAGTAAAGATCAAAGACTTTGTGAATCGGAGAACATTTTATCCCCCCGCCGTTATCGGAGATACTCATAATGCAATACGTTTCATCGGAATCTACCGATATTTCAATGATCTGTTTTTTCTTCGCGGAGTTATCTAGTGCCTCTTTGGCATTCAATACGATATTTAATAATGCGTGTAAAAATTCTCCTGAATTCCCTAAAATATCGGGGTCTTGGTGTATGGCTAAGACAAATTCGATTTCGCTATTTTCAAAAGAATATTCGGTCAATCTTTGTATTTTTTCTAACTCGCAAGATACCCTGAAAACTTCTTCTTTGTCGTATTTCTGCAATAAAAAACCATAAAAAATATCGATAGTATCGGCTAAATGCCGGGTGATTTGATAGCTCGTATCTACGAGTTTGAGCAGTTTTTCATTTGAGATTCCACCCTCAAATGTCAGGGAAGCTTTGATCCTATTTTGTATGGAGACGATGGCGTTGAGCGGCTGTTTCCATTGGTGGGTGATGTTTCCCGTCATTTCACCCAAAGAGGCGTATCTAGATTCTAAAAAAAATCTCTTCGAATCCCCGTATCTCTCGGCATCTTCTACGCTTAATGCCATACAGCCATCCTATTTCCCGACAAGTTCACTACCTAGTGCATCTGATTGCATATTTATCTTATATCCTATGCCTCTGATAGAGACCACCGTCTCTTCGCCGAGTTTTTTTCTCACTCTTGAGACTATCGCTTTTACAGCAGATTCACACGCAGGATCTCTTGGCCAGAGTGTATGCTCTATCTCTTCCCTGCTCAATACTCTTGTATAGTTTTGCAAAAGGAGCTCAAAAAATTCCAACTCTTTACTTCCCAAGCAAATACGTCTACCCTCTTTTACAAGCTCTTTCGTGCCGCCGTTATAGTAAAGATTTTCTCCGATTTTCACTATTTTAAGATCTACCGTGCTTCTTTTGGCGGCATTTCCCATCACCTCGATGAGATGGTGTAAAGCAATTGGTTTTATCAGGTATCCGTCCACAGAGAGATTTGCCGCTTTCATAAGATACTCTTGGGTATTAAAGCTCGTAAGAATCACGATGGGGGTATTATAGTCGCTTTGACGAATCTGCTTTACCAAACGCAAACCATCTTTTTTAGGCATCATAATATCTACCAATAGCACATCGGGTCTGTTTTCTTCATATATTGCATACGCCTCTTCGCCGTCTTTGGCTACGTATACTTTTTGAAACACCATCTCTAAAATCGCCCCCATCTGCTCTCTGACGACTTTATCGTCCTCGGCAAATAAAACACTTTTGCTTTTTAAAAATAATAATTCCGCACTCATTTTTTATCCTTCATATAAAAATGGCGTACTTTTATATCTATTGTAGCACCATTTTTTATTTTTTTAAAACAATTCGAGATCGTTGTCCACATCTCCTATGTAGGCGCAACTATCTGCAAAGAAACTCATCATAAGCTGATTGCAATCCGCGATAATATTTGCATCCAAATGGTGTATATCATTCGTGCTTTGCTCCACGAAAATACTTTTTCGCCATTTAATGAGCGTAGAGACGATCGATTTTATTATAAGTATCATCATTTTGGCTTTTTTGTCTTCGATTTCTCCTGCTATCTGATCGCGCAATGTCCCTTCTAGCGCATAAAGAGCGCTTGTCATAGACATAAACTCATGGTGATAGTTAATAAGCGCTGCGTATTTAAAAATAAGCGAGCAGAGTGTTTTAATATATGTGTTTTTATTATTTGCATCTTCTACTACGTCGCAAATATCTAACATTTCATATTCTAATCCGATAAGCACCTCCATCTCATCGTGATTCAAAGCATTATTCGTTATATATTCATATGCGCTAATGGTGATATGTTCACTTTGTTTGCTCGGCGCGGGCACCGTCGTTTCAGGTGCGGGTGTGATTTCAAGCGTCGTATTTTCTTCTTTGAAAATCATATTTGAGATGTTAAAAATAAAATGCTTTTGTTCTTTATGAAATGTAATATTTGATGCGAGATTTTGTTCCGTATCTAAACCGCTTAGTTTTACACACCGCTTTGTGATTTTTTTATCTTGGGGCTCTATTTTTAACACATACTCCATATTTACTTTATCAAACGTCACTTTTGCCCCTTTGTGATACGCGACTTCATGAAAAAGGAGCGCTTTCACTTTTTCGAGAAAAAGCGAACGGGAAGTAAGCGACATATCTTCCGCGAAAGATTCGATACGCTCCAATGCAAACAACACCTCTTCTAGCGTATCGACTAAATAGGTATTTTCTAGATAGAGAGCGGTAATGAATTTTTCAACATCGCTACGAATAGAATTATCGTACATATATGGCTCAAATCCTTTAATTTTACGTTCTGTATCTAGAATTGCCAATACTATGGCACTAGAGATATTTTCAGCACTATTTCCCGATGCGATCTCAAAAAGCATCGCAACATCTTCGGAGTCTTCAAGGAACTTCAACGCTTTCCGAAAGGGTTTTTTCTCCACGGCCACAGAGAGGTATCTCGTACATTTTCTGATATTTGCACACTCTTGCGCGCTGATTTTAAAATGTGCGCACGCGAGTTTTGCTATGGATTCCATATGAAATGCTAATGTTTCAGTATCGAAAAAATCAATCATCGAATTCACAAGTCGGAGATCTTTGGCAGATTTTAGGTGATCGCTTTTCCCTTTTACCCGCTCAAAACTATTACGAATCTCGGCGGTAAAAAACGGCTTTATGACAGTCTCGGTGACACCGACTTTCAAGAGATCAAGACGCTCGTTTTCATTTTGGGTGATAGCGATGATATGCGTTTTATCCGAAATATCATTTTTTATTATGTCGATAGAGCCGCAATCATTGCCGAGCTCAATGTATGCCGCGTGTACGGAGATGTTTTTACTAAGTACGGCTAACTCTTCAAGTGATTCTATAGTATAAAACTTCTCTACCGTATGCTCTAATGCTTTAATGATTTTATACTCCAACATATCATTTCCTACGCATATTGCGACCGAATAATAGTTCGAATCTATCTGCACACTTTCTTCTGTATTTATCTCAAGCGTCGGTATTGCATTACTCATTTTAAATCCTTTGGAAATAGAAAGTAAACGATTTGTGTTGAATTATTGTATTTAACATAGAGTGCATTTTTAGGTGCAATATTTGCCGTTTTAAGTAACCGATATGTGACATTTTGAAAAGAAACTAATCGCTCTTGGGCTACAATAATTCCATCTGTCTCAAGGGGGTGTTGTTGGATACGCCAAACAAACTAGTCAAGCCCGATTTGATCAAGCTGCATAAAAGCGTAATCGTACGGTTAAGCGCCTTGGTCGCCTTTATCTTTGTTGC
>CAZCQG010000042.1:0-17609 GCA_964500775.1 uncultured Campylobacterales bacterium | reverse complement strand
AACGCGTTATTTCGACGGCTCGCTCGTGCAAGTCGTAGATGTAGAGAAGATGCTCAAAGACGCGTTTCCTTGGATAGAAGAGAAAGAGAGCAGCGATATTGATTCGCTCTCTAGCGTCGCGAGCGACAAAGTGATTCTTGTAGCCGATGATTCCCCTACTGTTTTAAAGGCTATGAAACATCTGCTTGATCAATTACATCTCAAGCATATTGATTTTTGCAACGGTCAGGAGTTGATGGATTACCTGCTATCATTAGAGGATACAAGTGACATCGGTATGATTATTACCGACCTTGAAATGCCTGTCGCATCGGGCTTTGAAGTGATAAAGCAGGTCAAGGAGAACAAAGCCTTCGCCCATATTCCCGTGATAGTAAACTCCTCAATGTCGGGAACGTCAAATGAGACGATGGCGCGGTCGCTCAAAGCCGATGAGTTTTTGGCGAAAATGAATCCCGAAGAAATCGCAAAAGCGGTGCATAAATTTCTCCGCTAAATTATCGCCTCTTGCCCGAGGCGATAGAGAGCGAAGTCATATTTTATAGGGTCGTGCGGATCAAACTCCTTTAACTTCTCGGTTAAAAGAAGTGCTGCATGAAGGTCGTAAACGCTCCTTTGTAGCAGCCCAAGCTTTTTGGATACCGCAAACGTATGGGTATCCAAAGGAATCACTAAATCTCTTTTCCTCACTCTCTCCCAAAGTCCCATATCCAAACAATCTTCCCGCACCATCCATCGCAGATACATATTCCATCGCTTCAGTGGCGAGACACCCTTTGTCGTAAGGCGCTTTGGAATTTTGGCAAATAAAAAATCATACCCCTTGCTTGAATAGGTATTGACCTTGCGTAGGTTTTCAATCAATGCGTAGATTCCCTCAATGACGTTTCGAGATTTGCCGTATCCTTGAAGAAAGAGATTTTGTGCCGAGCCGTAATGCTCTTTTGCCCTTTTTATCGTAAGAAATGAGTTTATAACATCGTCTTTGTTTTGGAATCGATAGTAGCTGTTTTGAAACGCTTTAGTTATCTCTTTCTCGCCGGATTCTAAAAGAGAAAAATCGACCGTTTCTAAAAACGAGACGATGGAGCGGGCATTGCCGTAAGAGTAAAGGGCGCACAGTAGACTTATCCATTCATCTTGATATTTGCGCGCAATAAAGAGCGGGTCGGGTTTGTCTCGGCTGATTTCGCAATAGGTATTGCGTTTTTTTACCTCATTTTCGAGGAGTTTTTTGAGAGCCTCCATACTAAAAACTTTTTTGATTAAAACGGTGCTGTAGGTAGTCGGAGATATTGATAAGGCAAAACGTAACGAGAAAAATCATAAGACCCGGGAAAAAGCTCACCCACCACGCAATGTCCATCACTTCACGACCTTCGCTAAGTATGCTTCCCCAGCTAATTTGCGGCGGTTGCACCCCGAGCCCCAAAAAGCTTAGTCCGCTTTCTGCCAGTATCGCCCCTCCTACGCCGAACGTAAAACTGATAAGAAAGATAGATAAAAGAAGCGGGAGGAAATACTTGAAAAATATTTTCGATTTTGAGACATTGGCTATTTGTAGTATTTTTATGAACGGTTTTTGCGATATAGCAAAACTTTCGCTCCGTATGAGGCGTGCCATCCCCATCCATCCCGTTATCGAAATGACGAGTACCAACACTAGCGAAGATGCGTTTATATAGCTAATGAGCGCGAGAAGGAGAAAAAACGTAGGAAACGTCAAAAAAAGGTCTATCATTACTACGATGAATTTATCAACCACTCCTCGAAAAAATCCTGCGGAGATTCCTATGATGAGACCGAGTAGTGAAGCGATTACCGCACTTCCGATACCTATCACGAATGAGGTTTTTCCACCTTGTATGATACGTGCAAATATGTCTCTGCCGAGTCGATCCGTTCCGCAAATATGCGCAAACGAAGGAGGTTCTAGTATGGAATCTTTATATGGCGTATATGGAGAAACTCCATAGAAAAAATCCCCGAACAACACGACCAAAGCGATGCCAAAGAGTATCAGCAGCGTCGCTTTGGGGAGCTTCACTACTGCTTCATCCCAAGTAGCGAGTTTATCATCTGATCTATCGTGGTAACGACTTTTGCGTTCGCTTGATAACCGGTTTGGTATCGAATAAGGTTTGTCAGCTCTTCATCTACGCTCACTTCCGATATAGAGCTATATTCTTGTTTTACGGAGTTGTATACCGCGGTTTTCGTATCCTTTAGCGTCATTATAGATTCGGTCTCCGATGCCACCCTTCCGGTGATTTTTTTATAAAAATCGGATATGGTACTTTGTTCTCGTACGCCGTTGACATTGAAAAAGTCTATTTTGTCATACTGGAGTTGTTGCATTTTATTGGCGACGATAAAGTTTCCGTCGACCGATTCTCTGTATGCCCTTATGAGAGTAGGATCTTCGATATATCTTCTATCGAGATTAATATCCGCCGCACTCGTACCGTCGAGAAACTTGCTAAGTCCGATAGTTCCCGCAAAGTTTGTCCCGTGATCTTGGATCGAGAGATAAATACCCTGCGAAGGATCTTTGGCGTTTATTTGAAAAATTTTGGTTGCATCGCTAAAACTCGCCTCAAAAAAATCGTTAATGTCATTTTTTGCGTTGCCGTCTTCATTGTCGTCGGTATTTGCATTGATGGCATTGACGATGTCGTTCATCGTCGTGGTATTTTTGTCGATAGTGATCGTTTTCTTCCCTATCTCTTCACCCACGCCGTTATACATTACGACATCAAACGTCCCTTCGACTATATTGTAGCCGCTGTGGGTGATTCTATCTACACCCTTAACGTTTATCTGATCGCTTATCATATCTTTTTGGCTCGTCTCGGCATAGATATTATTCGTCGCCTGAATGATGCCTACCGCAAATGTGTCGAGGTCATCGATGTAGTTTTGAATCTTTCCGATTCTGCCATCGCAGCTCGCTCCTTGATCATGGCTATAGCTCAAATCTATGAGCGCCCCGATTTTTCCACCCGTGAGAGATTGTGTTATGTCTATCGTTTTGTGTGCTTGATCCATATAGTAGACGGAATAAAAACCGTTGGGATTATTTTTATTGGTGACGACCAAAGGGTGGAATCCTGCACCGTCAACTATGACGCTACCGCCGATACTTAGGGTGTAGCTGTCGCCGAAGTCGGCACTATTTATATCCACCATCCCGTTTGATTTTGTACTGTTTTTAAACACCGTCACATCTATGAGCTTATTGAGGGTAAGTTCAAGTTCGTCTCTTTGGTCGCGCAAATCGTTTGCTTTTGTGTTTTGAAGATTCGTCTCCATCGTGTTTATTTTTTGATTGAGTTCGGCTATTTGTTTACCCACTCTATTTATCTCTTCCACGGCTAGTTTCATCTCGCCGTTGAGTTTCTCTTGAAGATCATAGAGTTTACCTCTCGTGTCGTGCATATTTTGCACCATCGTTTGGGTGTATTGTGCGAGTACGAGCTTTTGTGCAGGGTCACCCGGTTTATTTGCGAGGTTTTTCCAAGAATCAAAATAGTTCTTTAAATCGTTATAAATCCCGACATCGTCTATCTCCGGATAGTATGCGCTCACTTCTCGTAACGCTTGCTCTTGGGTATCGTAATTCTCTTTATCCGAAGTCGCTTTTGAATATCTTTTGTAGACAAATTCATCATGCACCCGCTCGATAGTGACGATCTCGGTTCCCTGACCGAGATTGTAATTCCCGCCCATATTGATAGGGTAGGCGTTGGAGCTGACGACCCTTTGTCTCGTATAAAACTCATCGTTTGCGTTTGAGATGTTGTGTCCGGTGACATCTACCATCACCTGAGAGGTTTTTAGCCCCGTATAGGAGGTGTTGAGTGAAGAGAGTATACCGCCCATGGTCTCTCCTTAAGCGTTTACTTGCAAAAATGAAGAGGATCGTCTCTTTTGTTTGTTGTAGCTTGTCTGCTGTTCGGTAGGGATGATTCTCTCTAAGAGTGAATTGTAGAATTCACTCACCGCGAGCACTAGTCTAGCGAAGTGTTTATTTCTCTCTTTGAGTTCCCGCAATAGCTCTTTGAGGTCTTCGAGGAGCAATTGTTCTTTGTCTCCCAAAAGTTCTTCGAGATTCCTATTGTGGTGTTTGTCAATGAGTTTGGAAATTTCGTTATCGATTATCGCTTTTTTATTTTCGAAAGAAGATATAAGATCATCTTTTGTCTTCGCTCTTGAGAAGACCGCATCGTGGTTCGCTTCTTTGATGTCCGATATATCTTGGTTTGTTATCTCTAAAAGAGACTTGAGATCACCTATTGCATTCTCTAGGTAGTAATGCAGCATAATTACTCCTTAATCTAGCTGCAACTACCCAAGCAAATATGATGCCATCTCCTCTGCGGTTTTTTGAAGATTTACTTTATACGTCCCATTTTTGATTTGTTCTTTAATCTCTTGGGCTTTTGTTTTTTCAACATCTTTTACTTCGCTAGTAGCGACTACCGTACCTTTTTCAGTACCTTTTGTCGATGACATTGCCAAGTGTGTGTTGGTTCCAATACCGGATACCATCTTAGCCTCCTTAAATTATACTGTCAATATATGCTATCCCTATATCGACACAAATACGAAAAGTTTTAGCGCAAATCAATTTCTTCGAAAGTTTTTTGAAACATCGCCCAAAAACTTACCGATGTCATCGACGGGTTTTATCTCTTTTACGTCGCTTTGGATATGCAGACTTACGTTAGGACCGCTTATTTTCACTATGTAAACGACCACAAATATCATAAAATAGAGAAATATGACAAATGTGACGGTCGGCATAAACCAGTTTCTAATATCCATCGCGTGTACTCCAAGAGTTATGTAAAGATAAATATAGCATATCCGAGATTTAAAAAGCAAAAAACGCTCCTATCCTGCCATAAGGGATTGTTGGTATAATTCTTGCTTTTTTTGGGCTATAGAATATCGGGGGGAGCGGTGAAGCGGGTTATTTTTCTATCATTTGTGTGTACAAAACTACTTTTTGGATCCGTTACCGTTTCGGAAGAGTGGCAAAAAGGGGAGACCTTTTTAGGTTTTTTAGAAAAAAACTCTCTCCCCCAAAGCATCTACTATAATCTTGACAAAGAGGATCAAGAACTCACCGAAGAGATAAATAGCGGGGTGGAGTTTTTCGTACTCAAAGACGAAGAGAGCGGCGCGATAGAGCAAGTACTCATCCCTATCTCCGAAGAGATGCAGATACATTTGAGTAAAACCCAAGCGGGATATGATTTTAGAATCACCCCTATCTCCTATCTTGATTCCGAACAATCCATCACACTAGAGATACAAAAATCTATTTTTGAAGATATTTATGATGTCACGGGTGATATTACTCTAGCAAACGAGCTGATTTTAGCGTACAAAAATAGTATCAATTTCAAACGAGAATTGCGAAAAAACGACAGAGTCGTGATTTTATTCAACCAAAAAATAAGGATGGGAAAACGCTTCGGCTCACCGCAGATCAAAGCAGCAATCATCGAAACCGCAAAAAAGCCCAACTATCTTTTTCTGAACGCCGACGGAAGATACTATGACCAATTCGGCAAAGAGATAGAGGGGTTTTTACTCAAAGCACCCGTACGCTACACGCGTATATCTTCACCGTTTAGCCTCAAGAGATGGCATCCCGTACTAAAAAAATACAGACCACATTACGGCGTAGACTATGCCGCATCTTACGGCACTCCGATTCGAGCGGCAGGGAGCGGCGTAGTAAGGTTTGCAGGGTATAAAAACGGATACGGGAAAACTATCAAAATAGACCACGGTAACGGATTCCAAACCTTATATGCCCATATGAGCAAGTTTAATAAAATCGCGAAAAACGGTAAAAGGGTGAAACAAGGCGATATTATCGGATATGTCGGAAGTACGGGGACGAGTACGGGCGCACACCTCCATTTCGGCGTATACAAAAACAATAGAGCCCAAAATCCGCTCAAAAACGTACGTATCGACACCAATATCTTAAAAGGGGAGCGCAAAAAAGAGTTTCTTGCTCTTGTAGAAGGATACAAAGACCAATTACAAAGAACAATCGCATCAAACGCGCTTCCTTCTAAGCTACAAAACTTCGAACATTTAGTAAAATTAGATTCAAAATAATCACTGATTTTTTCGTAATTTTTTCAAAGGTCCGTTATGGAAGAGATAAACTTTACTAATAATTTTGAAGCATTGCTCAAAAACAAGAGTGCCCTAAAAAATATGCACTCCTCCGACATCGCCAAGATGCTCGATACGATACATAACGACTATGAAGATAGATTTTACCAACAATTAGAGAATCTCCCCGATGAATTGCTCGGCGAGGTCATCATCCATTTGCCGGAGCGGTATCGTTACGAAGTCCTAGAACACCTCCAAGCCGCAAAGCTCAAAATCGCTATCGAACAACTCGAAACCGATGACGCTACCGACCTTCTCCAAGAGATCGAAGAGGTAGATGAGGTCAAGGCAAACGTGATTCTTAGCCGACTCGATCAAGAATCTAGAGAAGAGATCAAGCGGCTCAAGGCGTATGAAGAGAACGAAGCGGGCGCGATTATGCAAACCGAGCTTTTCGACGCGCGCGCGAATGAAAAGATAAAGAGTGCGATAGAGCGATTTCGACGGCTAAAAAAAGAGGGAGAGCTAGAGAATATCCATCAGGTGTTTATCGTCGATGAAAAGGATGTTTTGCTCGGCGGAATCTGGCTAGAAGATTTGATCATCTACGATTTTAATAAAACATTCGGTCAAGTGCTCGAAGAATCCGATGGCGATTTGATGCCTAGATTCGTAAACGGCAGAGAGGATGTCAAAGAGGTCGTACATAAATTTGAACAATACGACCTTACGGTAATGGCGGTAGTGGATGACAACGGCGCGCTTATAGGGAGAATCACCTCTGATGACGTGTACGACATCATCGAAGAGAGCGCGACCGAACAGATGTATAACCTCGCAGGGGTGAGCGACATAGCCGAAGCGGAAAACGATATTTTCGAGATCACGAAAAAGCGGGGGATTTGGCTTTTTATAAATCTTTTTACCGCGATCATCGCCTCTGCGGTTATCGGATTTTTCGATGCCACTATCGAATCACTCGTAGCACTAGCGATACTTATGCCCATAGTAGCCTCAATGGGGGGCAATGCGGGGAGTCAAAGCCTCGCCGTCGTCGTGCGTCAGCTTGCCCTTGGAATCATAGATGCCGATGATGCGAAAGAGACTATCAAAAAAGAGGTGGTAGTCTCGGTCATAAACGGTCTGTTTTTTGCGATAGTGATGGGAATCATCTCCTACTTTTGGTTTTCCAATTTTCTTTTGGGTATCGTCATCGGCGCGGCTATGATCATAAATCTTTTGGCGGCGGGATTTTTCGGCGCGGCGATTCCTTTGGCGCTCAAACGGCTCAATATCGATCCCGCCGTGGGAAGCACGGTACTCCTCACTACCGTGACCGACGTGGTCGGATTCTTTGCGTTTTTAGGCTTGGCATCTTTGGTATTGTTATAAGAGAAAATGGTTATAATCACCTAAAATTTGACTGATAAGGTATTTTGAATGAAGAAAAAGTTGTTTATTTTATTGGCGTTTGTCGTGAGCCTATTTGCAAAAAACGATTTCGGCGATATGCTCGCAAGTAGCATCATAAACATTGACGAAAATGACAAAAACATCGCATATGTCATCGATCTAGGATTTAAAATCGGAGAGAGTGGACTTATCGTGCGATGGTTTGATAGCGAGCATGCGTCCGTCGCGGCAAAAGCGGTGGTTGTGGATATAAAAGAGGGAAAAGCAAAAGTCGCATTTGAAGAGTTTGCAAACGTAGATAACAACACGTTTCCAAAAGCGATCATCTCGCCTCGCAAAGGGGATGAGGTGCTTTTTAGAAACTTTTACGACAGAGGGGTGATAATCGCTCCCAACCAAGAGCTCTACGACAAAGTCAAAGGTGCGTATAAAAATACCGTTTGGGTGCACCCCGATCTTTTAGCATCCGATCTTGTTATTGCAAATAGAAATAGAATACAGAAAAACGACATCAGGAAGTTTTGTGCGGCGTATGACGTGGGGATCGTCTATATCGTCAATATGAACAAAGGGGAAGCGTACGATTGCCAAAGCTTCAAGGTGGTAAAGCAAGACTACATCACCGGAAGAGTGGAGAAAAAAGAGCAGATATTTCCTTTCTATTCGAGATTTGGCTCACTTGAAGGGGGCTGGCTCAACGCGGGTTTAGGCTCCAAACCAAACTATTACATCTATTATGATCAAATGCTTGAGACGAAAGACACCGAACAAGACGATGGACTTTTTTCTATAATCTTGCAATATCTGCCTAACTAAACAAGGAAAATATGATGCTTGAACAAGCCGATATAAAGCATTTTCAAAGCATAGTGGGCGAAGAAAACTTCTACACCGATAAAGCCCACCTCATCAGTTACAGCTACGACGCTACGAGGGAGAAATACCGCCCCGAAGGGGTGATATTCCCTAGAGACGAAAAAGAGATCAGCGAGATTCTGAAGTATTGCAACGAAAAGAATATCAAGATCGTCCCTCGCGGTGCGGGGAGCGGTTTTACGGGCGGTGCATTACCCGCAGAGGGCGGTATCGTGCTTGCGATGGAAAAGCATATGAATAAGATTCTAGAGATCGATATGGAAAATCTCGTCGCCGTCGTACAGCCCGGGGTCATCAATATGGACTTGCAAAACGAAGTCGAAAAAAGAGGACTTTTTTATCCGCCCGATCCGGCAAGCCAAGACTACTCCACCCTCGGAGGCAATGTCAGCGAGAATGCAGGGGGGATGCGCGCGGCAAAATACGGCATCACCAAAGACTATGTGATGGCACTCCGCGCCGTCCTCCCGAACGGCGAGATCATCCGCGCGGGCAAGCGTACTATCAAAGACGTGGCGGGATATAACATCGCGGGGATTCTTATCGCTAGTGAGGGGACATTAGCCGTCATTACTGAAATCACCCTCCGTCTCCTCCCAAAACCCAAACTCCAAAAAACGGCAATGGGCGTTTTCCCAAGCATAGAATCTGCGATGAATGCGGTCTATAAATCGCTCGCAAGCGGCGTAACCGCAGTAGCGATGGAATTTTTGGACAATCTCACGATACGTGCGGTGGAGGAGAAACACAAAAAAGGGCTCCCCGTGGACGCAGGAGCGATACTCATCTCAGACATCGACGGCAACGTCCCCGAAGAGATAGAGTTTCAGATGGAAGCACTCAAAAGGTCGTTTATGGAAAACGGATGCAGTGAATTTCGTATCGCAAAAGACGACGCGGAAGCAAAAAATATTTGGTTTGCGAGACGAAATGCTAGCCAGTCTATCACGATTTACGGCAGCAAGAAGCTCAACGAAGACATCACCGTTCCGCGCTCCAAACTCCCGAAACTCTTAGAAGCGATAGCCGACGTCTCCAAAAAATACGGCGTAAAAGTCCCATGCTTCGGGCATACCGGAGATGGGAACGTCCACACCAACGTCATGGTGGATGCTAGTGACCCAGAGCAAGTCAAGATAGGGCACGACGCGATCGAAGAGATATTTAGAATCACCGTTCGCCTCGGCGGGACGCTAAGCGGTGAGCATGGCATCGGTCTCTCAAAAGCGCCGTTTATGAACATCGCGTTTTGCGATGCCGAGATGGAGCTTTTCAGATCGATCAAAAAAGCCTTTGACCCGAACAATATTTTGAATCCGGGGAAAATGGGTCTAAAATAGGGGAAAGAATGGAGATAACAAAACAAGTCGTATTTGTCGCAAAAGAGGGGTGCGTAGCCGAGATGAAGGCGCTTCTCACTATGATGGT
The DNA here is from genome assembly GCA_964500775.1 of uncultured Campylobacterales bacterium. GTDB lineage: Bacteria > Campylobacterota > Campylobacteria > Campylobacterales > CAZCQG01 > CAZCQG01. The sequence continues at coordinate 7,748 of CAZCQG010000042.1, read as the reverse complement.
CGCTCCTTCGCGCGCAGAGGATGGATGTGAGCTCTATAACATCTACCAAATGGAAGAGAAGCCCGACACCTTCGTCGTCATAGAGACGTGGAGGGATGCAGTAGCACTCAAAGGGCATCAAGATTCCGAACACTACAAACACTACAAAGCGCACTTTGAGCCGTTTTGCGCGGAAAAATATTCAAACCCTTTGGTCGCATTGGTGTGATTAAAAAATCAGGGATTTTACTTTCGAGGTCATATCTGCCGAGCTTCAAGGGGCTAAGAAGTTTTAGTCACAAAAGGAGGAGGTGGACACCCCTCGAAAACTTCGGCTTAAAATTGTTTTCTTCCTGTAATTATATCGGATAAAGTTAACCGATTCTAAACAAATACCCGTGCAAAAATCTTCTCTACGTTCTTTTTGTAATAATCATAGTTGAAACACTCGCGTATTTGGGCTTCGGAGAGTTTTTCGCCGAGATCGGAATCTTCTAAAAGATTTTGCAAAAAGAGTGATTCTCCCTTTTCATTGAGGGCACTTTTCCCTTTTTGGAGATCTTCCCATACCTTCATCGCGTTTCTTTGGACGATTTTGTAGCTCTCTTCACGGCTCAATCCCAGTAACGGCAACTCCAAAAGTACCCTTTGGGAAAATACGAGTCCGCCCGTGAGGTTGAGGTTTTTTAGCATATTTTCGGGGTAGACGACGAGTTTTTCTATCACGCCCGTGAGACGGTGGAGCATAAAGTCGGTGGTGATAAATCCATCGGGCAGGATAAAGCGCTCTACCGAGCTGTGACTGATGTCACGCTCATGCCATAATGCGACGTTTTCCATCGCAGGGAATGCGTAGCTGCGTATCATGCGGCAAAGCCCCGTGATGTTTTCGGTCAGTACCGGATTTCTTTTGTGCGGCATCGCGGAGCTTCCCTTTTGCCCTTTACTAAAAAACTCCTCGCACTCATACACTTCGGTGCGCTGATAGTGGCGCACCGCTACGGCGATCTTCTCGCAAGAACTCGCAAGCAGGGCGAGGGCGCTCATGAGGTGGGCGTATCTGTCTCTTTGGATGACTTGGTTGCTCACGGGTGCGGGTTGTAATCCTAGCTCCGCGCAGGTGAGCTCCTCTAACTCCAAAGGAGCGTGGGCGAAGTTGCCCATAGCGCCGCTTATTTGCCCCACAGAGATATACTCCATCGCCTGCTCTAGGTTTTTGAGGTGCCGCTTTATCTCCTCATACCAAATAGCGACCACGAGACCAAACGTGATGGGTTCGCCGTGGATGCCGTGGCTTCTCCCTACCATCAGCGTATTTTTGTGCTCCTTAGCACGCACTTCAAGCGCACCCATGAGTTTTTTGACATCCTCGATGATGAGTGTTAGCGAATCGCGCATCTGTAATGCCACGGCAGTATCGATACAATCGCTACTCGTCATCCCGTAATGCACCCAGCGCGATTCTTCGCCCAAGGATTCCGACACCGAGGTCAAAAACGCGATCACGTCGTGCTTGGTCTCTCTTTCTATCTCATCGATGCGCTCTATATCAAACTTCGCATTCGCCTCGATCTTCTTAAAATCCTCCTCGGGGATAAGCCCTAGCTTGCACCAAGCCTTCGCCGCCGCGATCTCGACTTTGAGCCACGCATCGTATTTTGCTTGCGTAGTCCATAGGTTTTTCATTGCTTCTCTAGCGTATCTTTCGACCATCATCAACACCTTGTTTTTTAGTGGTATTTTAGCAGGTTGGGGCTTAGGAGGGGAGTGTGAGAAATAAATCCAAAAAAGGTATTATTTGCTATTAGATTTCTTTGCGGGAGAATCCCAAATATGATGAAACACACACTCCTTCTCATCCTCTTTTGCACTCTTGCTTTGTGTGGTGCGGGCGATGCCAAAAACATAAACGGGGAATTTATCGGCGAGACCAAAGCCAAGATAGAGCATCTCCAAAAAGAGAACGCCGAACTCAAAAACAAAGTCGAATCGTTAGAGAAGGAATCTCAAAGCGTGGAGCAGTTTCGGGATATTATCGGGAGGCAGGATGCGAGGATAGGGGATGTAAATAGTACGCTGACTTTGTGGTCAATCGTCGTAGCTATCTGGGCGATAATCGCGACGTTTATCTCTATCGGAATCCCCCTCTTTTTGGCTTTTAGATGGAAAAAAGAGGTGACGGATGAAGCAAAAGATTCTGCACAAAAGACAATAGAATCAGTAAAAGCCGAATATGAGAATCTTGTCGAAAATGCAAAAAAAGAACTTAATATACTTATCAAAGAGCGTGATGATTTTCAAAAGATGAAAGATAAGTTTGACGATAAACCGTTGAGTGAATATAATAATATTGATGCTGACGAACAGGCGCTAAGGGGCGCCTTGGCTTACGCAGAAGAAAAAGCGAAAATGTATAAAGATGAACAAAGCCTACACGAAGCCGCAATGTTTGCATATAAGCTTAAAGATTACCCTAAGGCAATTCAATATTGGGATGAAATAATAAAAACTTCCAAAGATGAGGCTTGGATAGCAAGCGCCCTTTATAACAAAGGGGTAACGCTCGGCACAACGGGAGAATCCGAAGAAGAGATAGTAACTTACGACGAAGTGCTACGACGCTACAAAGATTCCAAGAACGAGAAAATCCAAGAAACAGTCGCAAGCGCCCTTGTCAACAAAGGGGTAACGCTCGGCACAACGGGAGAATCCAAAGAAGCAATAGCGACATATGACGAAATGCTACGACGCTACGGCGATTCCAAGAACGAGAAAATCCAAGAACAAGTCGCAAGCGCCCTTTATAACAAAGGGGTAACGCTCGGCACAACGGGAGAATCCAAAGAAGAAATAGCGACATATGACGAAGTGCTACGACGCTACAAAGATTCCAAGAACGAGAAAATCCAAGAACAAGTCGCAAAAGCCCTTTATAACAAAGGGGTAACGCTCGGCACAACGGGAGAATCCAAAGAAGCGATAAAGTGTTTTAAAGAGGCGATAGAGCGCAATCCAAAAAAATTGAGTGCGTATACAAACCTATTTGAGATGCAGCTTTTATCAGGCGAAGTGTTTGATGGAGAGTTGTCGCTGCGATTTAAAGAGTATGCTAAAAACGATAAAAACGCACTGCTTCTATACAAGATGCTTCAAATTTTGCAAGATTCTCTTCAAAGCGACCAAAGCCAAAATATCGCCAAACTCAAAAACGAACTCGGCGATGCGAGATTTGGCGGTTGGGGTTGGAATATGTTGGATGCTTGGGCAGATGCGTTAATCGATTCCGAAGCCAAAAAACGGGTACTTGAGAGTATTGAGGCTTTTAAAAATTGGGATAAATAAAGCGCGTAGGAATCCTCCTGCCTTTTAAAACGCCACCCCTCACCGCCCAAGCAAGTCGTCCCGTGTTTTTTTGATTGTTAACGCGGCGGTGGTATAATAATTTTAAAAATTGAAGGCATATAGATGCAAACTTTACTATTGAAAGTCGAAGATAGTGCTATGGATAAGGTGATGTGGATGTTGGAGCACTTAAAAGACGTAGTCAAGATCGAAAAATACGTGAGCTTTGAAGAGGGTCTTTTGGATGACTTGCAGGCGTTGCAAAGCGGAACGTTGAAGACTAAAACGATAGAAGACATACAAGCCCATATCAACACCCTCAAAAAATGAAGCTAAAAACTACCCCGAGGTATGACAAAAAAGAGGTAAAGTTTTTTTCAAAACATAAAAATCTTTTAGAAAAATACGAAAAGATACTTGCGCAACTTAGGGACGACTACACCGCTCCTTGGCTCAAAACCCACAGACTAAAAGGAAAACTATCGGAATTTTATGCTGTCTCGCTCACCTATGAGTACAGAATCGTATTATTTATAAAAATAGTCGATGATGCAATTATATTAATGGACATAGGGACGCATGACGAAGTATACGGATAGGATCGAAAAGTTGAATTCGGAGAACCCAACTGCCTTTTAAAACCATAACCCTCACAGCCCAAGCAAGTCGTCCCGTGTTTCGTATCCTCATCGATGGGCTTGGGATCGATATGAAAAGTGCGCAGCGTTTGCTAGATCAAGGGCGGGTGGAATCTGAAGGGCGGATAGTGCATAAGAGCGAGCGGATAGAATCGGGGCAAGAACTCAATGTGCTCATCTTTGAGCCGGCATCCATCGGGCTAGAGCCGATTTTCGTCACGCCGCACTTTGCGGTGTTTGACAAGCCGAGCAAGCTCCTCTCCCATCCGAGATACCGAAACGACGACCACACGCTGCTAGATGCCGCGCGTGGGCTATTTGGAAACGATAGCAACTGTATCCATCGGCTGGACTTTGAGACGAGCGGTGTGGTGATGGTGGGGCGTAATAGGAAGAGCGAGGCGGCACTCAAAGGGCTATTTGAGAATCGGGAAGTCCAAAAGAGCTACATAGCGCTGGCTAGCGGTATAATTGAGCATGAGATAGAGATAGATGCTCCTATTGCCATCAATCAGGACAGAAGCGTTTTTAAACAAAAAAGCTATGTGAGCGAAACAGGCAAGAGCGCACAGACCCGTATCGTCCCGCTGCGGCGTATCGGGGAAAATACCCTTGTGCGAGCTTTCCCGAAAAGCGGGCGACTCCATCAGATACGACTCCATCTCCACCATATCGGGCATAGGATTCTAGGCGATACATTGTATGGAATCGATGCGAAAATCGCGAGCGATTTTTTGGACGGACATATCGACGAAATGCGGCGGGTAGAGCTTTTCGGGGCGCGGCGGATTATGTTGCATTCGGTTTCCTTGGAGTTTACGTATGAGGAAATCCGCTACGTTATTATGTCAAATAAAGGGATTGAAGAGTTTCTCTCCGAGATGTAACCGGAACGAGACCGAAGGCGATTATAATTCTTGAATCCAAAATCCAAATCATAATAGGTGATAACCCGATGGAAAATGAGAATCTCAAAGAGAGAATCGAAAATATAAAAAATTTTGACCCATTGTTGTATAGAAAAATATCTTCGGAGTTAGAAAATGCGGAAGATGATGAATTATTGGAACTATTGAAAATCGAAGTGAATATTTGGGAGGAGCATATAGCCGTTCTTTGCGGCAGTTTGTTTAAGTGCTGATCAGGCGATACCGTCTAGTACGGGGACGAAGCTACACTCCTCTATCTCCTCTTCTTTAAAAAGTCCTCTTTGTTTGGTGTATCTGATGATTTTCTGTCTCCCTTCACGCATCACGGGTGCTACGAGGATGCCTCCTTCGGCGAGCTGCTCAAAAAGTAGCGGTGGGATATTTTGGGCGTATGCGGAAAAAAGTATCCGATCATACGGGGCGTACTCTTTCCACCCTTTTTGCCCGTCGTCGAGCTTGGTGTTTATGTTGGTGATGTTGGAGAGTTTGATCCTAGCGCGCGCTTCATTGAGGAGCTTTTCGATACGCTCTATGCTAAAGACGCGACGTACGAGTTTGCTAAGTACTGCGGCTTGATAACCGCTACCGCACCCTATCTCCAGTACGCTATCCGCCCCTTTGAGTTTGAGGTGTTCGGTCATTTTTGCTACCGTGAGCGGGGAGCTTATCCATTGGTTTGCCGCCATAGGGAGGGCATCGAGTTTGTAGCTTAGGTGTCGAAAACCGTTACTGACGAAAAGTTCGCGGTTCACGCCCGCTATCGCTTCCTTTATCTCGGGTGAGAGAGGGAATTTTTTGTGTATCTCTTCTGCTAATTTTCTATTTGCTAGTAGGTTCAAATCCTATACCTATGTTTATATATCTACGTACCGCTTGGATGCTTTTTTGTTCAAAGAGAGACTTATAAATCTTTGTCGTCCCTCTTTGATACAAGACACCGTTACTATGGTGTCCGAATGGATTGAAAATTTGGCTAGAGGCAGCCATGTTCGGATTGGAAGAATCGCTACATATAACGAAGCACTGATTCATAATAGAGAGTGACTTCGTGAGGCTTTTATAGTGATCCTTGCGCTCTTTTCCCCACATCGCAGGGACGGTTATGACATCCGCTCCTTTGACGCGCTCCCAGAGTTCGCTAAATCGTAACTCAAAGCATATCAGCGAAGCAAATTTAATTCCATCTATTTCGTAGATAGCGATCTCTTCGAGTGCTCCGGCGCTGAAATGGGCATCCTCTTTTCCCAAAGGAAAAAGCTTGTGTTTATCTTGGGTGTGGATTATTTTGCATTTATCGAGGACAAAGAGGCGGTTTTTGTACACGCCGTCTTCCTTGATGATCATAGTAAGCGCGATACTTTTGTCGTAAGAGAGGTCAAAAAGGACTTTGAGCGCCTCGAGGCTAAACTCCGCCGCCTCATCCATACGCTCGTAGCAAAATCCGCTCAAGCACACTTCGGGAGCTTGGATAAATCCCTCGTCGCATTTTTGGATGAGGGAGACGAGGAGATTGAGATTTTTTTGAAACGAAGTTTGTGTTCTAAACTCTAGTGCGTAGAGATTCTTAGAAGTCGTCAAAGCTTAGACTACCTTTGGAGTAGTTGGTGACGTTGCCTTCAAAGAAGTTGGTCTTTTGATCGTTAAACTGGCTGAAGTTATCGACCCATTTTATCGGGTGTGTCGCGCCGTAGAGCGGTTTTATCCCTACTTTTTTGAGTCTGTCGTCCGCGAGGTACTGGATGTACTGGGCGATGATGTCGCTAGTGAGACCGAGTATCTGTCCTTGGGTGATGTAGTCGCCCCATGCAGATTCTACCTCTACGGCTTTTCTAAACATCTCGACCACTTCCTCTTCGAGTGCGGAGGTGAAAAGGTCGGGGCGCTCTTTTTTCATCGTATTTATCATATTTTGAAAAACCAAAAGATGGGTCACTTCGTCTCTTTGGATAAAGCGAATCATCTGTGCGCTTCCGAGCATCTTGCCGCTTCGCGCGAGGGTATAAAAATAGGTAAATCCCGCGTAGAAGTAGATTCCTTCTAGGATTTGATTGGCATACATCGCTTTGACGAGATTCTTCTCAGTGGGATTCTTGGCGAGTTCTTCGTATACGCCTGCGATGTGATCATTTTTGCCCCGTAGCTGCATATCCACGCGCCACATATCGTATATCTCTTCGGTGTTTGCGCTGATGGATTCCACCATGACGGCGTAGCTTTGAGAGTGGAGTGCCTCTTCAAAGGCTTGGCGCACGAGGATGAGATTTACTTCGGGGCTAGTGATAAAAGGATTGACGTTGTCGATGAGGTTATTTGTCTGCAAGCTGTCCATAAAGATGAGCTGCGAGAGTGCTCTGTCGTATCCAAGCTTTTCCTGCGGCGTGAGACCTCCGGCATAATCCCTCTTGTCGGGTGTCATATTGACCTCTTCGGGAAACCACGTGTTTGCTAGCATCACCTTCCAGAGATTGTACGCCCATTGGTATTTGATCTTGTTGAGCTCAAAAATACTCGTCGGATTTCCGCCGAAGATCTTTCGTTGGCTTACCGTTTCGGTCGATTCTGGGTTGTAAATCTTTTTTCTTGGAACCATGACGCACCCTAATTAAGTTGATTTTTGTGATGAAGTTTCTTTGTCTAGATTATACTTTTTAGGAGCTAAATATGCCCTTTTTAGATTCTATCGGAGTAAGACCCATGGAGGATGGCATCTCACCCCGTAATAGAATAAAGAACTGTAGAGTGAATGAGGATAAGTGGTCTATAATGACTATAGACTCGCTACGAATTTAGCAAAAGGTATTCCAAAATTTCGTACTATCGATTTTTTTTTCATAGAATAGGAGATTTATAATAATTATAT
>CAZCQG010000041.1:0-18128 GCA_964500775.1 uncultured Campylobacterales bacterium | reverse complement strand
TTGAAGTAGGCAAGCCTACTTCTTCACCTCTATATCACCCTCCTGTATCCACGCCTCTTTCTCTTGTTTTTTCCATTTGCCCGAAATGATAACGCCGCTTACTCTGTACCATGAGCCCATCTTTTGGTACGAAGTGATTACGCTCCCTTTCTTGAAAGTGCTTAGTTCCTTGCCGTTCGGCTTATCATAGGTCTTTGCGTCTTTATTGAGTTTATAGGTCGTAGGTTTGAACTTCTCTAAAACAGGGTCTTTTTTCTGCTCTTGGATTGAATTGTAATACCCCATAAAAGCGCTCATATCAATATCACGAACGATGCCGCTTTTCTTCTTCTTTTCTGCCTTCTTCGTAGTCGATTCGCTTTTGGATTCTTTGGGAGTTTCGGAGAGTTTTTGTTCGATGGCACTAAGTTTTTTTAATAATTCGTCTTGCGATTTTTTGAGAGTGTCGACTTCGCCTTGGAGTTTTGCTTTCTCTTTTTTTACCTCAATAATCTGTTTTTTGAGGCTATCCTCTAGTGATTTAGAATCTTTTTTCGCCGCGAGAAAATCGTCGGAATAGAATATATCCTTGATGTTTTGAATCTCTTTGGTATTCTCCCCCACTTGCGCTTTCATATATTCAAACTCGTTTAAAAACGATTCGCTAGCAAATTTGAGCAGCATCGCCTCTATCGCATCATCGGGATTCTCATCGTTTCCGTCCTGCGCGAAAAGGGCAGCCGCTAGAAAAAGGGATACAAAGAGCTTTTTCATCATCGCTTATTAGTACGCGTAATACTGGTTGTAGTTTGGATTGTCATAGTTTTCTATGACGTTATATTTATAGTCGTATTGATAACTATCATAACTTCTGCTGTATGCGTTTGGACGATAGTTCCCTTTGGAATTGTAGAGATTCTTATCAAGATAGATAGATTTTTCTACTTTTGTAAATAGGTACTTGTAATAGTCTTCGTCATCTATCGCTTCATTTCTACCGCCGAAAAATGAAACCTTGCTCATTGATATATTAAACCGTAAGCTTGATCCGCCGCTCTCTTTTTTTACCAACGCATTGAGGTCTATCACGAGATTGTCTTTGATTTTTTGCCCCGTGATGATTCCTTGTTTTGGATCGGTGTATTTGATGATATATTTCTCATCGCTCAACGTATCGACGGTCACTTTAAAAAGAGACGACGACGCGACTTTATAATCCCTGCTTTGATAATTTCTTTGAGTGAGCTGGCTTAGCGTGTCGTTTAGTGTTGTTTGGGTGATGCACCCTCCGAGGCTCAAGGATAAAGCCGCCAAAAATAGATATTTCTTCATAATATACTCCTTTTAAAACCGTGAGTAGTGGTAGTTGAGTCTTGAAACTTTATCGCCGCGGAACGCAACAAGAATCGTAAGCGTCTCTTCGTCTTTGAGGGCATAGCTTTTAAACCCGCCGTCTTTGAGATAATCGATCAAAGCGATACCGCCGCCTGCGCCGGTTACATAAAGCATCTTTTTATACGTATCTGCATCGTTGTATTTATTGATGTCAAAAAAGTTGATACCGATATTTGATATGAGCAAACCTATCCCTGCACCTATGACGTATTCAAAGCCGTTCATATCCAAAAAGCTCATTCTGTCGTTTCGTATCTTACGTGCACCGATATAAATCTTATCGTATGCCCAAACCTCTTCGCCGTTGGCATTTCGCCTTATCATCAGCGGATCGCCCATTATGGCTCGAACGCTATTCTTGCTCGTTCTGATGTTTATTTGTTGCCTTGCAGTCTCCAAAGTACTCGCTGCGGTCGGCTTGTCTTTGTCGCTGAATTTAAACAGGTTTTTCGCACTCTCTAGCGTCTTACTGGTAGTACACCCCCCCAACAGCAGGATGAGTGACAGCGGTAAAAGAAGTTTTGTCATAGGGCAAACTCCAAATTTTTGGAGTATTGAAGCAACTGTTATTCCAAGAAACTATTTGTGAAATTATAATTGGTAGTTTTACGGCTCTATGCCGTGTTTAGCTCTCCCTATCAAGATACCATTTGATGGTCTTCGCTATCCCGCTCTCAAAATTCTCTTCCGCCCTCCAGCCAAGCTCGGTCTCTATCTTTGTAGCATCTATAGCGTAACGCCTGTCATGCCCCAATCTGTCGGTCACGTAAGTTATCTGCTCTTTGTAGCTTTTGCCGTTATTTTTGGGCTTGAGTGCATCGAGGATGGAACATATTTTGTCGGCAATATAGTTATTATCCCTTTCGTTTCTCCCGCCGATATTGTACGTCTCTCCGGCACTTCCTTTGTGGAACGCGAGGTCGATTCCTTTACAGTGGTCTAGCACATAGAGCCAATCGCGGATGTTTTTCCCGTCGCCGTAGATGGGGATCGGATTTCCGTTGATGGCGTTTCTGATGATGGTAGGGATGAGTTTTTCGGCGTGCTGTTTCGGACCGTAGTTATTGGAGCAGTTGGTGATGATCGTATTCATCCCGTAGGTGTGGTGGTAGCTGCGCACTATCATATCGCTTGATGCTTTGCTAGCGCTATACGGGGAGTTTGGCGCGTAAGGGGTTTTTTCGGTAAATAGCCCTTCGCTCCCTAGCGTACCGTACACTTCGTCGGTGCTGATGTGATGGAATCTATTCGCACTCCCTTTGCCCCACGTTTTATACGCGACGTCAAGCAGCGTAAACGTCCCTTCGATATTGGTCTTTATAAACACGTCGGGATTGACTATGGAGTTATCTACGTGTGATTCGGCGGCGAAGTGGATCACTCCCTCTATATCATAGTCTCGAAATATCGATTCCACAAGTGCCCTATCGCAAATATCCCCTTTGATAAACGTATACCGCGGATGACCGTCGATCTCTTTGAGATTTTCCAAGTCCCCCGCATACGTAAGTAAATCAAGATTTATCAAATGATAACCGGAGTATTTTTCCAAAAAATAGGGGATAAAGTTACTCCCTATAAAACCCGCACATCCCGTCACTAAAATATTCACTCTTTCACTCCCGCTTGTATTAAACACTCATTCAAAGCGTCCTTCCAATACGCTATCTCTATCCCTAACTCTTTTTTTATCTTCGCTTTGTTAAACACGCTAAAATGGGGTCTTTTTGCGGGTGTAGGGTATTCGAAAGATTCTATCGGATTGATTTTGCAAGGGAGTCCCGCCGTCTGCATAATCGCTTTGGCAAAATCATACCAACTGCATACCCCTTCGTTTGCGAAGTGGTATACCTCCCCCTCTTTTGCGGCGAATGTTTCTATATTTCCAAGAATCGTTTTTGCCAAATCCCTCGCATATGTCGGCGTTCCGATTTGGTCAAATACCACACCCAGTTTCTCCCGTTCAGCCCCGAGCCGCAACATCGTTTTTACGAAATTCGCCCCATAACTGCTATAGAGCCACGAAGTACGGATGATAGCCCCTTTGCATCCTATTTCCCTTATCGCCTCTTCGCCCGCAAGTTTACTTTTGCCGTAGATTCCTATCGGATTTGGCGTATCGGATTCTTTGTATGGGACGCAGCTTGTCCCGTCAAACACATAATCGGTAGAGACATGAATGAGGACAATACCTCTTTTTTTGGATTCCGTAGCGAGATTTTTAGGTGCTTCGGCATTTATTTTATAGGCCGCTTCTTGCTCGGATTCGGCTTTGTCTACTGCGGTGTAGGCGGCACAATTGATAATAATCTCTATACCGTTTATATCCAAAAATTCTGCGACTTTTTGTGCATTGCAAATGTCTAGCTCCTCTCTATCGGTAAAAAGATAGGTATACCCAGACTCCTTTGCTAACGCTTGTATCTCACTGCCCAGTTGCCCGTTTGCGCCTGTTACGAGAATTCTATTCATGCTATTCAAATACCTCCGCATCTTTTAGAAGCGGTTGTCTCATATCTTTGTCCGAGAGACGCAATTGCCCTTTTGAAAGTCGCCAATCAATTCCGATACTCGCATCATCAAATGCTATCCCGCGATCACATTCGGGGCTGTAATAGTTATCCACTTTGTAAGCAAATACCGCCTCTTCGCTAAGCACTACAAAACCATGTGCGAAACCCCTTGGAACGAGTAATTGCTTTTTATTTTCGCCGTTTAATTCGACCGCGACATACTTGCCAAACGTCGGACTTCCACGTCTAATATCGACAGCTACGTCTAGCACCCTTCCTGAAATCACCCGTACGAGTTTACTCTGGGCAAAGGGGGGTAGCTGATAATGCAATCCGCGCAAAACACCAAAAGCGGATTTGGATTCGTTATCTTGGCAAAAAGCTAATTTATAGCCCAAAAACTCCTCTAATTTATCTTCTCTAAACGTCTCGACGAAATACCCTCTCGCATCACCGTGCACTTTCGGCTCGATAACGACTACGTCGGTAATTTCCGTTCTAGTAAACTGCATCATCCCACCCCTGCCCTTTTCAATAAATACTTCCCGTAATTATTTTTCCTAAGCGGCTCGGCAAGTTCTATAAGTTTTTCTTTTGGGATATATCCCATCTCATACGCTATCTCTTCGATGCACGCTACTTTTAGTCCTTGACGTTTCTCTATGACCTCTATAAAATTACCGGCTTCAAGCAGACTTTCGTGTGTCCCAGTATCTAGCCACGCATACCCCCGACCCATCAGCTCCACTTTTAGTTTGCCTCGTCTCAAATAGGTGTCGTTCACGTCGGTGATCTCTAGCTCGCCTCTAGCACTTGGTTTGATATTTTTTGCGATTTGCACTACGTCGTTTGTGTAAAAATATAAACCCACGACCGCGTAATTACTCTTTGGATTCTTGGGCTTCTCTTCGATGCTGATGGCATTACCCTTTTCGTCAAACTCCACGACGCCATATCGCTCTGGATCATTGACGTTATATCCAAACACTACCGATTTCTTTTCATTTTCCACCGTTGCTACGGAATGGCGGAGCATCTTTGTAAAACCGTGCCCGTAAAAGATATTATCCCCCAATACCAAACAAACGTCATCGCTCCCGATAAACTCCTCGCCGAGTATAAACGCCTGCGCCAAACCATCGGGACTAGGCTGAGCGATATAGCTAAAGCGCATCCCCAAGTCGCTCCCGTCCCCGAGAAGGTCTTGGAATCGCGGCAAATCAAGGGGTGTGGAGATGATAAGCACCTCTTTGATTCCCGCTAGCATCAAGACCGAAAGGGGATAATATATCATGGGCTTGTCATAGATGGGCAAAAGCTGTTTGACTACCCCGCGCGTGATAGGATAGAGCCTCGTGCCGCTCCCGCCTGCTAAGATTATCCCTTTCAATTATTGCTCCTTTCCCATCCAAATGCACTTTTACAAATCAACTCCAAATCTTCAAATAGAGGTTGCCATCGCATTTTAGTTTGTATTTTACTATTATTACATACAAGTATCGCAGGATCGCCGTGTCGCCTTGGGGCAGTTTCTATTTTGAAATCTATCTTTGCCGCTTGTTTCATGGATGCTATCACCTCTTTTACCGAATATCCCTTCCCGTAACCCACGTTAAAAATATCGCTCGGATTTTTCTCCAAGTACGCAATAGCCCGTATATGGGCATCGGCGAGATCTAGCACATGGACATAATCTCGAATCGCCGTGCCGTCCTTCGTGGGGTAGTCCTCGCCGTAGATTTTTATCGATTCCCGTTTGCCTAGAGCCGCTTTGGCTACAAGCGGTACGAGATGGGTCTCGGGCTCGTGGGATTCTCCGAGTGTATTATCCTCGCTCGCACCTGCGACATTGAAGTACCGAAATATCACGTATTTCAAGTCGCTACTCGCGTTTGCCGCATCGATGAGTACCCGTTCGCTCATAAGCTTACTCATCCCATACGGGTTTATCGGGTGGGCAGGATAGTTCTCGTCGATTCCCGTTGCAGGCACCTCTTTGGGTTCGCCGTAGACGGCGGCGGTTGAGCTGAAGATAAATTTTTTTACTCCCGATTCCACAGCACATTGTATGAGGTTAGTAGTATTTACGGTGTTGTTCATATAGTATTTGAGGGGATTTGCCACCGATTCGGAGACTACGGCGGAAGCAGCAAAGTGCATTACGGTGTCCATTCCGATCTCTTGCAAAAGCACTTTAACCTTATCAAACTCTTTGAGGTCAAGTTCTACAAAACGAAAATCTCTAATTTGCCGTAGTGTTTCTATGGTTTTTAGATGTCCGGTAGAGAGATTGTCTATAATGATTATGTTACAGTCGGTAGTTTCCAAGAGTTGTTTGGCTACGTGCGACCCGATATAGCCCGCACCTCCCGTGATAAGGATGTTAGTGTTGTTTTTCAAAAAGCTCATACACCTTTCTTATCCCCTCTTCCAAGCCGACTTTGTGCCTCCACCCCAAAGCATGGAGTTTGCTTGGATCGGTGAGTTTTCGCATCGTTCCGTCGGGTTTAGCGGTGTTAAAAACTAATTCTCCTTGGAATCCGACGATTCTTTGAATCAAGAGTGCGAGTTCTTTGATGCTTACATCCTCGCCCGTCCCGATATTTATGTGGGTATTGCGTACCTCTTTTTTTCCATGCGTCAAATCGCTAAAATCAATATTTTTCATAATAAACACGCACGCATCCGCCATATCTTCGCTATACAAAAATTCGCGCCTAGGACGCCCGCTCCCCCATATTTCCACTTCATTCGCACCGCTTATTTTTGCTTCGTGCATTTTTCTTATGAGTGCGGGGAGGACATGGGAGTTTTGCAAATCGAAGTTGTCGTTTGGGCCGTAAAGATTGGTCGGCATCACCGAGATGAAATTCGTCCCGTATTGGAGATTATAGGATTCACACATTTTTATCCCCGCTATTTTGGCGATGGCATAGGGTTCGTTCGTATACTCTAGCGGGCTTGTGAGCAGACACTCCTCGTTCATGGGTTGCGGTGCTTCCTTTGGATAGATGCAGGTGCTCCCTAAAAACAACAGCTTTTTTATGCCGTGGAGATAGCTTTGATGGATGACGTTATTTTGAATCTGTAGATTTTCAAAGATAAATTCCGCCCTGTAGCAGTTATTGGCATGGATACCCCCCACCTTGGCGGCAGCCAAAAAGACGTACTCGGGCTTCTCTTTTTCAAAAAACTCCTGCACCGCTTTTTGGTCGCTCAAATCAAGTTCAGCATGAGTTTTGTAGAGGAGATTGGCATACCCTTTAGATTCTAAGTTTTTAACTATCGCTGAACCGACTAGCCCCCTGTGCCCAGCGATATAAATCTTGGCGTTTTTATTCATAATAGCTCATAATCTTATACCCGCCCTCTTTGAGATAGAGGTCTTTTGTCATCAGCTTCAGGTCGCTTTTCATCATATCATCTACCAGCTCTTTGAGTTGATACTCCCGTTTCCAACCGAGTTTTTGCTCCGCTTTTGTAGGATCACCTAAAAGGAGATCGACCTCGGTAGGTCTAAAATACCTTGGATCGACACCCACCACCTCTTTGCCGATGGGGAGCTGGTACGTCGGATTGTTGCACGCTTTTACGTATCCCTTCTCTTCCACCCCTTCGCCTTTGAATTCCAGTTCGATGCCGCAGTACCCGAATGCCATCTTTACGAAATCCCGCACCATAGTCGTCTGCCCCGTGGCAATCACCCAATCTTCGGGCGTATCGGTTTGAAGTATCATCCACATCATCTTGACGTAGTCTTTGGCGTGCCCCCAGTCCCGCTTGGCATCGAGATTCCCGAGATAGAGTTTGTCTTGCAATCCAAGGGCGATTTTACTCGCCGCGCGGGTGATCTTTCGAGTGACGAATGTCTCGCCCCGCACGGGAGATTCGTGATTGAAAAGTATCCCGTTGCAGGCAAACATCCCGTATGCCTCACGGTAATTTACCGTGATCCAATATGCGTACATCTTCGCAACCGCATAAGGACTTCGTGGATAAAAGGGTGTTGTCTCGCTTTGGGGCGTCTCTTGGACTTTCCCGTAGAGTTCGCTAGTACTTGCTTGGTATATCTTGGTTTTTTTTGTTAGCCCCAAAAGTCGCACCGCTTCTAAGATTCTAAGCGTTCCCGTTCCATCCGCATTTGCCACGTATTCGGGTGTCTCAAACGATACGTGCACGTGGCTCATCGCCGCGAGGTTGTATATCTCATCGGGTTGGACATCTTGTATTATTCGAGTGAGATTCATACTATCGGTCATATCGCCGTAATGGAGGATAAAATTTCTATTTTCCACGTGAGGGTCTTGGTAGAGATGGTCTATCCTGTCGGTATTAAAAAGAGATGTTCTCCTTTTAACTCCGTGTACGACATACCCTTTTTTGAGCAAAAATTCTGCTAGATAACTTCCATCCTGCCCTGTCACACCCGTAATAAGCGCTACTTTTTGTTTCAATTTATATCCTTTTAAAATCGTCTTCTATTCGTACAATATCATCCTCACCCGTGTACTCGCCTACTTGCGCTTCGATAAGCACGACGGGAATCTCCCCGTCGTTGCCGAGCCTATGGGTTTCACCCATTTTAATATAGGTAGATTCATTCGGGTAGACATAGCGTACTTCTTCACCCACTTGAACGCTCGCGGTGCCGCTCAGTACTATCCAGTGTTCGTTTCTATGGAAGTGCTTTTGGAGGGAGAGACGTTTGCCCGGTTTGACGACGATCTTTTTTATCTTGTAGCCTTGTGAATCTTCCAAAACCGTATATACTCCCCATGGGCGGTGAACCGTCATATGAACGGTCGGGAGTTCGCTACCGCGCTTATTTAGTCGCGTAACGACCTCTTTTACCTTTTGAGAGCTCCCTTTTTTGGAGATAAGGAGGGCGTCTTCGGTGTCGATTACGATGAGGTCTTTCACGTCAATGAGAGCGACCTCTTTGTTTGCTACTACGAAGTTGTTATCATCGTCGTTCGGCAGCACTTCAGAGAGGGCATCAAAGCTCCCAACGTCGCTCCACCCAATGTCACTAGGTACCACCTTGACCTTGCAGCTTTTCTCCATCACGGCATAGTCGATACTGTCTTCGGGGATGGCTTCCATATCTTGCAGTCTGATTTTGTATTGATTCCCGTTTATTTGGATGCGATTCTTATGGGCAAACTCACAAGCCTCAAAAATAGCGGGCGAATGGGCTTTGAGCTCTTCTAAAAACACTCCGGCTTTAAAACAGAACATCCCGCTATTCCAGTAATAATTCCCTTTCGCTAGATACCCCTGCGCCGTCGCGAGGTCAGGTTTCTCTTTGAAGCTCCTCACATCTTCGCCGCTGGATTCGATATAGCCAAATCCCGTCTCGGGAAAAGCGGGCTTGATTCCAAACGTCACGAGATTCCCCGCACTTGAAAGCTCCATCGCTTTTTTGAGCACGGCTTGATAGGCATTTTCATCTTTGATGAGATGGTCGCTCGGGGAGATGAGTACTATCTCTTCGGATTCTAGTGCCATGCACGCGAGTGCGATCGCAGGGGCGGTATTTTTGCCGATGGGTTCGAGTAAAAAAGTAGAATCCTCAAGAGAGACTCCATTCTCTTCTAGCTGATCAAGTGCCAAAAAATATTGTTCGGCGTTTGAGACGATAATACTCTTTTCACAAAGCGCACTATTTCTTTTGACCGTTTTCTGAAAGAGCGATTCGCCTTCAAAAAGCTGGACGAATTGTTTAGGAAATAATTTTCGAGACAGCGGCCACAATCGCGTACCGCTGCCGCCGCATAGAATGATGTTTGTCATGCCTGTTTTACCGTTTTTGCAAAATTATACATAAAAGTCACTTCATCCCCTTCGCACGCTACGGAGACCTCCACACCGTTTTTATCGCAGATGTCTTTGACTATGTTGAGCCCTATCCCAAAACCCCCGCGCGCCTCATCTTCACGGTAATGGCGTTCAAAAAGTTTGGAGAGATCCTTTATCGCCTTCCCCGTGTTTGTGACTTTAAAGATTCCCTCAAGAAGCTCAACGCGTATTTCGGTATTTTTTTTGGAGTACTTTATGGCATTGGAAAAGGTATTATCGACGATGCGTTGCAGCTCCGTTTCGTTAAATTCGATACGGAAATCACCTTGGATATTATGTTGAAACACGAGTGCATTCCCCACGGCTAATTCGTAAAAATATTCGATTCTTTGGGCAATAAACTCTCCGAGGTTGATTTTTTTGGTCGTAAAAGTCTGTATATCTTTTTTCACTAAATAACTCAAATCATCATAAATGTTTTTAATGGTCTTCGCGCTCGCTTCAATCTTCTCTAAATGTCCGTCACTTTTTCCTTGGAGTTTCAAAAGATCGATATTGGCAAAAATGATACTAATAGGGGTAAACACCTCATGAATAGAGTTTTTGAGGAATCTATCCTGTCTACTGATCACCTCTTTGAGCTCTTCGGCTTGGATTTGAAGCTTTTGGGTTTTTTGCTCCACTTTTTGTTCTAGCGTCCTATTCATCTCTTCCAAGGCTTCGGTTTTTTCTTTTATCTCATCAACCATCTCATTTGCATGGATGCTTATCTCTTGAAACTCCACAAATCCGAGTTCGTTTCTGTTGATATAAAGCTTCTTTGCGGCGGCATCTTTAAAAAAGGTGATAAACGAATCGACCTCTTTGTTGATAGCGTTTGAGATGGTTTGAGAAATAAGAGCGACGGCAAAAAATAAGATTCCCGCCAACATTAGCACCTTGAATACAAACTCCACCATCCCTTTTTTATACGCCTCGCGCCGCTCTTTGAGCACCTCTTGGATGCTATCGATATACACCCCGCTCCCCACCATCCAATTCCAAGGGGCAAAGGAAGCGGCATAGGAGATTTTGGGAGAAAGTTTGTTTGTGGTGGGTTTATTCCAAATATACTCGACAAACCCCCCTTTGTCGTTTTGCGAGACATCGATGAGCTCTTTTATCACCGCTTTTCCGGCGGGATCTTTAAATCCAAGCATATTCTTGCCGTGATTCTCGCTCAAAATCGGATCGGCGATATTGATCCCCTCAAACGTATAAACAAAGATATATCCGCTCCCATCCCGCTGGTCGCGCATCTGTTCTATAGCGTCCACCACCTGCTTTTGTATCGTATCGGTCGGAATCTTGCCGTTATATTTTTTGTACATATACTCGATGTAGCGGAGTGCGCGTTCGGTGTCTTTGACGATGAGATTCTTTTGCGAGACCATATAGTCATCTTCTACCTGCACGAGCTCTTGCGTAAAATTATCATACTCTTGATACGCTACCAAAAAAGCGAATATAAAAATAAATACCGCTCCTACCCCTACGCCAAGGAGATTAGATCTATTGATACTCTTGTCTTTAAGATATTTTGAGAGTCCTTTTCTTAATGGCATATTTTTTGCTTACCTTTTGCGACACTTTTTAAGGGGGTGTTCGATGAAAATTTTTCTGACAGACGCGTTGCACACGCTAGAAGCCGCATTGGAAAAGATCGGCAAAAAATACTTCTAGGAGAGTGCAAGCAAGACCAGCCTAGCTAAGTCTAGCGCTCTGCTTCGGTGGGAGAAACTCTTTTTGATCTCCCACGGAAGCTCTCCTAAAGTCTCCTCATACCCACTCGGAACAAACATCGGATCATATCCAAACCCGTTACTCCCGCGAGGATTTACTATCACCTTGCCGTGCATATAGCCGTGCGTACTAAACGTCCCGTATTTGGAGGCGATGGCGATGGCACAGGTGTAAAAGGCTTTAGATTCTTGTAACCCTTTTTCTTTGAGGGACGTTACCGCTTTATCGAGATTCTCTTTATCACTAGCGCCGATTCTAGCGTATCTAGCGGAGTATATCCCCGGTGCGTTATCCAGCGCTACGATACTTATCCCGCTGTCATCGCTCAACACGAGATTCTCGGTATCGCCTAGGGTGTTGTAGATCGTTTCGGCTTTGATGATAGCGTTCTCTTTAAAAGTACTCCCGTGCTCTTCGATCTCGAAAGATTCCAAAAGATCGGTGTACGGAACTACGCTAAAACCCTCCATAATTTTTTTTATCTCTTCTACTTTCCCCTTGTTTGAGGTGGCTAGGACGATGCGCAACTAAGCTCCTTTTGGATAAAAAAGTATAAAATAACGGACAAAATCCTTCAAACGGCTTTTGCGATACGCTTTGTCCCGATGGAACGAAATCTTCGATTTCGAGATTCTATCGTGTGACAACCGCGAGGAGCAAAAGCCGTTTGAAGGATTTTGTCCATACTGTTGAGTAATTTTATCAGAGGTCGGTTTATGATTATTAAAAAAGTACTTCCTTTAAGTCTTATTCTAGGTTTACGATTCTTCGGGCTATTTATCGTTTTACCCGTGATTTCGATCTATTCGCTTACACTAGAGGGGGCTACACCCT
Organism: uncultured Campylobacterales bacterium; assembly: GCA_964500775.1. Taxonomy (GTDB): domain Bacteria; phylum Campylobacterota; class Campylobacteria; order Campylobacterales; family CAZCQG01; genus CAZCQG01. The sequence continues at coordinate 5,826 of CAZCQG010000041.1, read as the reverse complement.
TGCTTGTAGGGCTTGTAGTGGGAGGATACGCGCTGTTTCAAATGGCATTGCAGATTCCTTTTGGGATTTTGAGCGATAAAATAGGGCGAAAAAAGACGATTCTCATCGGTCTTAGTATTTTTATCGTCGGCTCGCTCGTATGCTATATGGCTAGCGACATCTACACCCTCATCATCGGACGACTCTTGCAGGGTGCGGGTGCCATCGGCGCGGTGATAAGCGCGATGATCGCAGATACGGTGAGTGAAGAGAAGCGAACCAAAGCGATGGCAGTGATGGGCGGAACGATCTCGATGAGCTTCACGGCTGCAATGATTGTCGGACCGCTTATTGCGAACGCATTTGGCGTAAATGCCCTCTTTTTGCTGACTGCGATTCTTGCCGCCATCGCACTAGTAGTCCTTTTCACTCTCACCCCAAATCCTCCGAAAGTGACCTACGCTTTCGATCATGAAGAGAGCCATTGGATGAGCGTACTCAAAGACAAGAATCTCCAACGGATGAATCTTACGAACTTCCTCCAAAAAGGACTTATGACGCTGACGTTTATGATAGTCCCTATCGCCCTTGTAATGGGACACGAATTCGCAAGAGAAGAGCTATGGAAGATATACATCCCCGCCGCCCTCATAGGGATCCTCGCTATGGCACCTTCGGCAATTATCGCGGAGAAAAAAGGGAGGTTCAAAGAGGTGCTCATCTTTGGGATCGCCTTTTTTATGCTCTCCTACATCCTTATGGATACCAAGAATATCACCTTTTTTATCCTCGGAGTTTTTGTCTTTTTCATCGGCTTTAGCGCACACGAGCCAATCATGCAATCACTCGCAAGTAAATTTGCCAAATCGCACCAAAAAGGGGCGGCACTCGGCGTATTCAACTCATTCGGCTACCTCGGGACTTTTTTAGGCGGAGTGATAGGCGGGGTTTTGTACCAGCATTACGGGATTGATTCGATAATCGTTTTCGTAGTTTCGACCTGTATTATGTGGATACTGCTTATCTATTTTATGCCAAATCCTTCGCGACAAAAAAACATCTATATCAACCTCACCGAACACAAAAACATCGCCCTAGAATCGCTAAAAAAAATAGAAGGGGTGATCGACTGGCACATCAATGAGACCGAAAAAATCTTGATATTGAAGTACAATACCGAAACGATAGAAGAATCGGTACTAAAAGATAGGATATTTAGGAGCTAAATATGGAGAAAAAAGGTCTGCTCACCCTTGCGAGATCTGCGATAGATTCGGCTTTTTCAAACACTCCTATCGACAAGCAATCTTTTCTCTTTGAAAATCCTTCGCTTGCACACAACGGGGCGGCATTCGTCACGCTCACTAAAAATGGCAATCTTCGGGGATGTATAGGCTCTCTAGTAGCGCATAGACCCTTGATAGAAGATGTCATCCACAACGCGAAAAGCGCGGCATTCGGCGATCCGAGATTTGCTCCGCTCACACACGAAGAACTCGCCGAAATACACATCGAAGTCTCGATTTTGAGCGCCCCTAAAGAGCTGCCCTACGACAACATAGAAGACCTCAAACAAAAGATCAAACCTATGGAACACGGCGTGATTCTTGCTCTAGGCGAGCGGCGTGCCACCTTCTTACCGCAAGTGTGGGAACAGCTCCCGAGTTTTGAGCAATTCTTTTTCCATCTCTGCAATAAAGCGGGACTGCAAGGGGAGTGTCTGCACGCCCATCCGCTCATATACACCTACACCGTGGAGAAGATAAAGGAGTGAATCTCAGTAAGAAAATCCTCCGCACCCTCGGGAGGGCAAACGCGCAATACAACCTTATCGGCGAAGGAGACAGGGTACTTTTGGGCTTAAGCGGCGGGAAAGATTCCATCTCGCTTGCCCACGCACTCAAACATATGAGCCGCCACGCACCTTTTAAATTCGAGTATAAAGCCCTCACTATCGGATATGGGATAGAGGAGGATTTCACCTATCTAGAATCCCACTGCAAAGAGCACGGAATCCCGCATGAGATCTACCGCTCCAATATCATGGAAATAATGCAAGAAAACGTCCGCGACAACAGCTCTATATGCAGCTTTTGCGCACGGATGCGGCGCGGCTCGCTCTATACCTACGCACTAGAGCACGGGTATAACAAAGTCGCCCTCGGGCACCATTTAGACGACGCGGCGGAGAGCTTTTTTATGAATCTCTTCTACAACGGCTCGATGCGGAGTATGCCGCCGATATACCGCGCATACAACGATCTACTCGTCATACGCCCGATGATAAAAGTGCGTGAACGGCAACTGCGGGAATTCGTCAAAGAGAACGACATCACCGTCTTTAGCGACTGCAACTGCCCCGCCAAAAGATCGGACAACCCAAAGAAACCTTATGCCAGAGAACGGGTAAAAGAGATGCTGCACGCTATGGAAGGGGAGAATCACGACCTCTTTAAAATGATAAACGCGGCATTTGAAAACATCCACGCCGACACGTTTTTCGCCAAAGAATATTTCAAGCTTGATTCTTCGGATAACCTTCACTCAACGCGGTTGCCGCACGATAGGAACCCCGAAATCAAAGATTTCGACCCATCGGGACAAAGCGTATCGCGAAAGCCATCCGAAGAATCTGATGCGTAAGGAGGAGAATGATGGATTTTAGCGGCTTTAGAATCATAGACGAAACCCACATACAATGCCTCCAATGCGCCCACACATGCAAGATAGCGAGAGGAAAAAGCGGCTTTTGCCAAATAAACGTCAATGAGAATCAAACCCTCGTAAACCTCGACTATGCCCGCGCTACGGCGCTCAACATAGACCCCGTGGAGAAAAAACCGCTGTACCATTTTCTCCCTAGCACAAAAACACTCTCCATCGGTACGAGCGGCTGCAATTTCCGCTGCCCGTTTTGCCAAAACTACGAAATATCGCAAGACCCCGCCTTGCGCGGCAAAGAGATCACCAAAGAAGAAGCGCTCAAAATAGCCTTGCAATACAATTGCAAAAGCATCTCTTTTACCTACAACGAGCCGACCATTTTTTACAATTACGCCAAAGAGTACGGGCTTTTTTTCAAAGAACGGGGATTTAAAACCATATTCGTCAGCAACGGATTCTTTAGCGAGGAATCGTTAGAGGATGCCAAAAGCTGGCTCGATGCGATAAACATCGACTTGAAATCCTTTGATTCCGAGTATTATAAAACCGTCCTCAAAGGGGATTTGGAAACTATTAAAAGAAATCTCGTCACCGTGGCAAATAGCGGTATTTGGCTAGAGATCACCACGCTCCTCATCCCAAACATCACGCTAGAGCACCTACGGGAGATGGCATTTTTTATCGCAAGCGAGCTTGGGAGGGAGATTCCTTGGCATCTCTCAAGATATTATCCCAATTACAAGATGGAAGATTCCCGCCCCACCGAGGCGATTTTTTTGCAAAAAGCCATTGAGATAGCCCAAAGTGCAGGACTCTCCTACGTCTACGACGGCAACATCGGGATGAATCTCCCCACGACGTGCCCAAAATGCAGACAAACCGTCCTCAAAAGAGAGGGCTTTCGGGCGATAAATCTCCTTAGCGAAGAGGGGAGATGCCGCTATTGCGGCACGAGCATCAAAGGAATCTGGAGATGAATCTAGAGGGTTTGCAGGATATAAAAGGTCTCGTTGAGATTCCCGACCATTCGCTTCTTTTGCTCTCTCTCACCATCACGGGTACGCTCTTATCGCTCATTGCGCTCCTGTTTTTTATCCGTAAAGCACTCAAAAAACGGAAAAAAAGCGCAAAACTTGAGGCGATACGGCAACTCAAAACTTTGCAGATTCTAGAGAGCAAAGACTTTGCCTACGAGGTAACGAGACTAGGCGAGATAGCACTCGCGGGATCGAGTGAGCGGCAAATATTCGATGCACTCATAGATGCGCTAGAGAAATACAAATACGTCAAAAGCGCCCCGCCGCTCAAAGAAGAGGACGTGCAAAAATTCCACCATTTTTTGGAGCTTTTAGATGGTTGAGATTCTCGGTATTTGGTTCGATCGGGCGTGGTTTTTTGCCCTCATCCCTTTAATGCTTCTCTGTGCGCGCTACTGCAAGAAAAAGTCCACCGCACTCCTTTTTAGCGGGACGTTCCTCATCCAAGAATCGATGCGGAAAAAAACGACCCTCCTGCTGACACTACGTTGGAGTATCCTCGTGCTGCTTGCCCTCGCCCTCGCCTCTCCGTTTTTCAAAGAGAGCTATGAGAATAAAAACAAAATAGGCTACGACATCGCCCTCATCATAGACACTAGCGGCTCGATGCAACAGTACGGCTTCAATCCCCGCAACCCGAGACAAAACAAACTCGAAGCGATCAAAGAGGTCGCGGGCGAATTTAGCGCAAATCGGACAAATGACAACGTCGCTCTCGTAGTTTTCGGGGACTTCGCCTATATCGCCGCACCTTTAAGCTTTGACAAAAAGATATTAAACGAAATCCTCTATCGCGTACAAATAGGGATCGCGGGTGAAAAGACCGCCATCTACGACGCACTCGCTATCGGAGTAAACGCATTGCAAAAAGGGGAAGCGAAATCAAAGATCGCTATTTTGTTGACCGATGGCGAAAATACCGCGGGGACGATTCCTAAAAACGTCGCCTTGGAGATGACGAAAAAAGGGGGCGTAAAAGTCTACACTATAGGTATCGGCGGAGCGAGGGATTTTGATAAACAAGCCCTCCTCTCCATCGCCAAAGAGAGCGGCGGGGAGTTCTTCACGGCGCAAAACTCCGAAGTGCTCCAAGAGGTCTACAAAACAATAGACACCCTAGAGAAGTCGGAAATAAAAAGCGGCGAGACGGTGAAAAAAGAGCCGCTCTACCAATACCCGCTCTTTTTGTGCGTGCTGTTTTTGGTTTTTTATATCTATCTTTACAATAGGTCGAGCCTATGAATCTCACGTTTTTAGAGATGGACTACATCCTTTATATGCTTCCGCCGCTGTTTTTACTCATCTACCTCATCTACACCGACAAAAATCCCCTCGAAAAGGTATTTGACAAAGAGACGCTAGAGCGGCTCATCATCTCGCGCGGGCTGAAGCGGGGAGCGAGGAATCTCCTCTTTTTCGGCGCTTTATCCTTTTTCATCATCGCCCTCGCCCGCCCCGTGATAGACAACGGGGAGCTAGAGGTGAGCGGCGAGTATTTCGATGTGGTCGTTTTGATAGACATCTCCAACTCTATGAAATCGACCGACCTCTACCCAAATCGCCTCGAATACGCCAAAAAAAGGCTCAAAGACTTGGTCGATGCGTTGCAAAAAGCACGGGTGGGAATCATCGGCTTTAGCGAGAGCGCTTTTCTTATTTCGCCCCTCTCAAACGACACGGCGAGCGTCTTGTATCTTTTGGACAATATCGATTCCGCTTCGGTCTCACTCGGCGGCACGAATATAAAAAGCGCGCTAGAAGGGGCGCTTAACATCCTCAAAGAGAGCGGTCAGAAAAGTATCGTGATATTTAGCGACGGCGGCGATGGGAAAGATTTCGATAAAGAGATAGCCTACGCCAAGGAGAACGATCTCCGAATCTTCACCGTAGAGTGCGCGAGCGACAAAGGAGCGCCCATCCCGAGTAAAAACGGCGAATTTTATAAAGACGAAAACGGCAACATAGCTATTACCTCCCAAAACAAAGCCTTTAAAACACTCTCGCTAGAGACGGGCGGAGCGAATATCGAAGTGAGCTATGACGCGAAAGTGATGCGGGAATTTGCAAAGATACTCCAAAGTGAGACGAAACGACACCAAGAGGAGAACAAAAAGATAAAAGACTACACCGAGCTTTTTATCTATCC
>CAZCQG010000040.1:0-18483 GCA_964500775.1 uncultured Campylobacterales bacterium | reverse complement strand
GGATTTGAACCTCTGACCTTCGGGTTATGAGCCCGACGAGCTACCGGACTGCTCTATCCCGCGATATGTCCGCATTTTGGAGTGAAAAGTGGATGGGGAAGAGGGATTCGAACCCCCGAATGACTGGACCAAAACCAGTTGCCTTACCGCTTGGCGATACCCCAACACATAAATCTTTTCGTTTGTGGGCTGAAATTATAATGGAAATTTACTTTGTTGTCAAGTATAAATGCTATAATTTTATATATTTTTAGAATAAAGCACCAAAGGTAAAAAATGCCCGTACAAAGAGTAAAAGAAGCCATCGAGGCGATCAAAAACGGCGAAATGGTCATTATGATGGATGACGAAGATAGAGAAAACGAAGGCGATCTCGTCTATGCCGCGACTTTTAGCACTCCAGAGAAAGTAAACTTCCTCGCTAGCGAAGCCAAAGGGCTTATATGCGTTGCGCTTAGCAAAGAGATAAGTAATCGCTTGGAGCTTACGCCGATGGTCGAGAAGAATAGTTCGCAACACGAAACGGCTTTTACTGTGACAGTGGATGATGTCGAGTGTACGACCGGTATTTCGGCATTTGAGCGTGATATGACGATACAAAGACTAGCAAATCCTTTGGCAAAAGCAAGCGATCTCGTGCGCCCGGGGCATATTTTTCCGCTCATCGCCAAAGACGGCGGCGTGCTTATTAGGACGGGACATACTGAAGGATCGGTGGATCTTTGTAAATTAGCGGGCATAACACCTGTCGCGGCGATATGTGAGATAATGAAGAGTGACGGAAATATGGCGCGGAGAGACGATTTGTTGGAATTTGCGAAAAAACACAATATGAAAATAATCTATATCTCCGACCTCGTCGAGTACCGACTACGGTATGAGAATCTTATGAATGTCATAAGCGAAGAAGAGAGTCTGTTTTTGGGTGAAACGTGCAAAAAGAGCAGTATCAAAGACCATTTGGGCAATGTGCATACCGTTTTCTCATTCAAAGATGCGAGTGATGGATGCGCCGTGAAATTTCATAGCATCGCAAAAGACATTGACACTTTTTGCGATAGCCACAAATACAATACACTTATCGCCTCGCTCGAAGTGCTAAAAAAAGAGCCGGGACTGCTTATATTTTTGGATAATAGCTATGTCAACTCCGACGTGGTAAAAGACTTCGGTACGGGCGCACAGATTCTACGATTGATGGGGATAAAAAACTTTAAACTTATCACCTCAAAGCAAAATAGGGAATACGTCGGTCTTGGCGGTTTTGGCTTGACGATTAGCGAGCAGATTCAGATAGAAGAGTAGGTCACTCCTCTATCTCTCTATTTTTAGAGACCGTTATCTCTTTTTTCGGGGATGCACCTAGCTCTTTTAGCTTTTGCGCTCTTTTTAATATATTGCCGTTTCCGGTAAAGAGCTTTTTGTTTGCCTCTTCAAAGCTTTTCGCGGTTCTATTGATATTTGTCTCGATAGCTAAAAAATCCTCGCTAAAGCCCGCTAGCTTGTCGTAGATTCCGTTTACCTCTTTGATGATCTCTTCGATATTTTCCCGTTGCCGTTCATAGCGCCAAATATTTTCGATAGTTTTCAGTACTACCATCAAAGTCGAAGGGCTGACGATAGCCACTTTTTTCGCCATTGCGTTTTCAAATACCGCATTCCCCTTTTCCATCAGCGTCATAAAAGCCCCCTCTAAAGGCATAAACATCAAGACATAATCTAACGTAAGAATCGAGTCAATCTCTTGATACCCTTTAGATGCGAGAGAATCTACGTGATTTTTTATGCCTCCGAGAAATTTTTGCAGATGTATCTCTTTGACGCCCTCTTCGCTATTGACGTACTCTTCGTAGTAGTTGAGGCTAAGTTTGGAATCTATGATGATCACTTTTTCGTCGGGGAGTTTTACGAGTACGTCGGGACGTAATGCTTTATTGTCTTCTCTAAAGCTCTCTTGCGTAAAGTATTCGATATTTTTGCGTAGTCCCGAATTTTCCAAGATTCGTTCCAGTATCAGTTCGCCCCACGCCCCGCGTTTTTGGGATTGTCCTTTGAGGGCGTTTGTGAGGTCGCGTGCCTCTTTTGCCATTTGGAGATTGAGCTCTTTGAGATTCTTGAGTTCTGCACTCAATGTGGCATTCTCTTTTGTTTGGTGGATATATTTTTCTTCAAAGCTTTTGCTAAATTGCTCCAAGCGCTCTTTGAAAGGGTGGAAGATTTGTGAGATGTTTTTCGTGCTTTGTTCGGTGAAGTTTTGGGCGTTTTTTGCAAAAAGTTTGAGTCCGATATTTTCAAACTCTTCTTTGAGGAGTGCCTTGCTTTCCGTGAAGTGCTTGAGTTTCTCCTTCTCGCTTTCGAGTTGAGTCTTATAGCGCTCGACCTCAAGCGTAGCCGCATTTTTTTCTAAAAGCAGCGATTCGTTTCTTTTGTACAGGACATAAATCACCCATACGCAAAAGAGGATAACGATACAAAAAACGCCGAAGAAAAAAAGCTCTCTATCCATACACACCCTAAGTTTTTTCGCTAGGGTAGCATTATTCCTCTTATGGTAAAGAAGATGATAGCCGCCATCGCACCGGAAGCCGGGACGGTAATAATCCATGCGGCGATTATCTTGCCGAAAGCGGATCGCTTCACTAACTCTTTCTGGTAGACTTTTTTAATTTTCTTTTTATCTTTCTTGGAGAAATTGACACCGTCCTCTAGGAGTCTCGCTTTGTCTTTGATGTACTCCATCATCACCCCTTTTTCTCTAAAGGTGGCTTTTCTAAACTTCGTCAAAAATTCGTGGAGTTGTTTCTCTTCTCCCTCTATGTGGGCATCGATGATCTCTTGCTCCATGATTTTGTATTGCTTTTTGAGGTATTCTCGCAAGAACCCCACGCCGAAAATCGCACCGATGGCGATATGGGTCGAACTCACGGGAAGTCCTAGATGGGTGGCGATGATGACGGTGATGGAGGCTGACATCGCGATACAAAACGCTCGCATTTTATCTAGCTCGGTGATCTCGTGTCCTACGGTTTTAATGAGCTTGGGTCCATAGAGTGCAAGACCCAGCGAGATTCCGATGGCTCCTATCATCATTATCCATAGCGGTATGGAAGCCTTTGCGGAGATTGCGGCGTGGAGTATAGCATCGTTTATCGCCGCGAGAGGACCTACGGCATTCGCTACGTCGTTTGCACCGTGCGCGAAACTCAAAAGTGCGGCGGAAAAAATAAGAGGGATGGTAAATAGCGAATCTATGTCGGCTTTGGTATTGCTAAGAATCATAGTCCGTTTTTCGATCAACGGTTTTACGGCAAAAAAGACTACCACTCCGGTTCCGATACCCACAACGATGGCGATTATAGGATCGACTTTGATAAGGTGTTTGATGCCTTTGAGGATGATATAGGTGCTAAATGCCCATGCCATGATTCCTACGAGTATGGGGACGACCTTGACTGCCGCTTCTCTTTTGTCGTCTTCGTAGGTGATTTTGCGCTTGATAGTATAAAGAAATGCCGCGGCTATCACGCCACCCATTATCGGCGAGATGACCCAACTTGCGGCTATTTGCCCGAGTGATTGCCAGTTAGCGACATTCCATCCGCCCGCTGCGATTCCCGCACCGAGTACACCGCCGACTATGGAGTGGGTAGTCGAGACCGGAGCGCCAAAATAGGTTGCGATATTGAGCCAAATAGCGCCTGCGAGTATGGCGGCTAGCATGAGCCAAATAAAAGTATCTTTATCGGGGATGAGGACAGGATCGATGATACCGCTTTTTATCGTGCTGACGACATTTCCTCCGGCTATAAGCGCCCCCGCAGCTTCGAATACCGCGGCTATGATGATCGCACCGCCAAGCGTAAGTGCGCTAGAGCCTACCGCCGGACCTACGTTATTGGCTACGTCGTTTGCGCCGATATTCATAGCCATATAGCCGCCGAAGAGTGCTGCCACGACAAGAATACTTGCCTGCGGGATTCCGCCGTTTACCGCAAAGATGTAGAGGAAGATTCCTACCATAAAGAGGAGGGCGACCCCGACTTTCAATGAGCTGTTTTTGCCCTCGTTCGTGGCTTTGTCTATTTTGTCAAAGTTTTTAAAGTCCATTTTGTAACCGTATCGTAATTTTAAGGACAAAACTATAGCAATTACAAAATTAATTTTTGTAATTGAAGGTTACGGTTCCATAAATCCTAATCGTGTTTTTACCAAAGCGTATTTTTTTATTTTGTATCCCAATTGTCTATTGGTAATGCCGAGTTTTTCCGCGGCTTTTATCTGCACGCCGCCGCACTCATTGAGTGCTTTTAAGAGCTGCTCTTTTTCGATATTATCCATATCGTCTTTGGTGAGAATCTCCCCTTTGGACTTTGGGTAATGGTATTTAGATTCTACGTTTTGAGCCGTTTGTATCGGCTTTGGAGCGGTGCTTGGAAGTACCATATTTAAAATATCCTCTTCATTTCCGTTGCCCCATAAAAGTATCGCGCGCTCTACGGTGTTTTCTAGCTCTCGGATGTTTCCGGGCCAGCTATACTCGCCAAACGCATCCAAGATTCTCTCCGATGGCGTTATCTCCTCTTTGTGAATCTTGCTAAATTTTTGGAAGAAATATGTCGTGAGCAGTTTCACGTCTCCGTCACGTTCGCGCAGCGGAGGGAGCTGAATGGGGATCACGTTTAAGCGATAGAACAAGTCTTCGCGAAATTTCCCCTCTCGTACCATTTGTTCGAGATTTCTATTGGTAGCGGCGACTATACGGACATCGACCTTGATGCTTTTGCTTCCGCCCACGCGCTCGAATTCTTGCTCTTGAAGTACTCGCAAAAGCTTGACTTGGAGACTTGATGAAATGTCTCCTATCTCGTCTAAAAACAGCGTGCCGTTATCTGCGAGTTCAAATCTCCCCTTGCGTGTGTTTACCGCATCGGTAAACGCCCCTTTTTCGTGCCCGAATAGCTCTGATTCTAAAAGATTTTCAGGGATGGCGGCACAATTGAGTTTGATATAAGGACCCTCTTTTCTATTGCTTTTATTGTGTATGGCGCTCGCGATAAGTTCTTTTCCGGTCCCCGTCTCTCCACGGACAAGTACCGTCGCTTTGGAGTTGGCGACTTTTGAGATTATCTCAAAGACCCGTTTCATACACGCGCTCTCACCGATGATACTTTCAAAACTCTGCTCTTTGAGCATCTCTGTTTTGTAGTAGATTGCTTGTTCGCTGAGCTTCTTTTTTTCGTCGTCGATTTGTTTTTGGGCAAATTTGGATTGGGCAAAAATCGTACTCACGATGGTCAAGACTTTGATGGTATCATCAAAGCTCATCTTGGAATCTTTAGTGATATTTGCTCCCAGCACCCCGAGTAAAACACCTTCAATAATCATCGGGACGGCGACGTAGGAAATATCACTCAAACTCCTGCTGCCCGTTTTATTGAGGAATAAAATATTATTGTGGACGTTTTCGACGATGACCGGCTCTTTTGATTTTGCCGCGACACCCGTAGCCCCTTCTCCTATCTTATAGGAGGCGATGATTTTTTGTTGTTTTGTTAGCCCGACTCCTACGAAGATTCGGAGCATTTCGCTTTGTTCGTCATAGGTATAGACGGTACTTTTTGCGAGATGCAGATATTTTTGCAAAAGCTCTAACGATTCTTCCAAGCGCTCCTCCAAAGCTTGTGCTTTGTTCATTACGCTAGATATTTCATAGAGAATCTTCAATTCATTCATTTTGAGGCAGTTTTCACAGTCAGGCACACGAGATTTACTCATGCTTCGCTTCTCCTTGCGGTTTGTTTTTTAAATTTTATGTATTTCGGTTCGTCTTTTGTGCCGCTCGCATATTCATAAGTGATGATACATTTTTGTATCCCTTCACTGGAGGGGAGTTCGAAGAGTATCGGGAGCATCAGTTTTTCGACGATCCCCCGAAGTCCTCTAGCGCCCACTTCTCTTTTTATTGCGAGTTCGGCGATGTATTCTAGGGCTTTGTCTTCAAACTCCAATATGACGCCATCAAGCTCAAAAAGCATTTCAAATTGTTTGATAAGGGAGTTCTTCGGCTCTTTGAGAATCTTTATCATATCCGAGAGCGAAAGCTCTTGAAGATTTACAATGACGGGAATCCGACCGATAAATTCGGGGATCATTCCGTAACGGACAAGCTCTTTTTGTTCAAACTCTTTTTGCAAAATCGCGTCATCTTTGAAAAAGCCGAGTTTCTTATCCCCTTTTGCGACCTCTTCGAGTCCTACGAATGCACCTCCGCAAACAAATAACACATGCGAAGTGTCAAAAAGGACGGTATCGGTGGTAGAGTTTTTTCGAGACCCTTTGACGGGGATATAGACTTCTGCACCTTCGAGTATCTTTAAGAGCCCTTGCTGTACCCCTTCACCAGAGACATCGCGTCCCATAGTGGAGCTTTCCCCTTTTCGCGCTATCTTGTCTACTTCATCGATGTAGACGATACCTCTTTGGGCGATCTCGATGTCGAAATTCGCCGCGCTATAGAGTCTTGAGAGGATACTCTCCACATCCTCTCCGACGTAGCCCGCTTCGGTGAGTGCGGTGGCATCGGCTATCGCAAAAGGGACGTTCATTATCTTTGCTAGAGATTTGGCTAAAAGCGTCTTGCCGCTCCCTGTGGGACCTATCAGGAGGATATTGCTTTTTTCTAGCTCCACCCCCTTGTGGATAGGTCTTTCGATTCTTTTATAGTGGTTATACAAAGCAACCGCCAAAACTTTTTTTGCCTCATCTTGCCCGATGACGTAGCTATCCAAGAATCTGACGATGTCCTTTGGCTTGGGCAAGCCTCGCTGAAAGGTCATCTTTATATCTTGCAACTCCTCTTTTTCTACAATATCCGAACAGACGCTAATACACTCATCACATATAAGACATCCGTTGTCGGATTCGAAGAGTTTTGCTACCTCCTCTTGCTTTTTACCGCAAAATGAGCAGATCTTTTTTTCGGTGCTTTGCTTCATTGGATTTTCCTACTCGGATACCCTTTTTGCCACTACTTCGGTAGGGATTTTTTTAGGTGCAGGCTCGATGTACCATGTATCGCCGTTGCTTAGAGTGACATTGCCGCCCCATTTCTCTTCGGTATCAAATTCGATACTTGATATGACCTCTTCCATATCTTTTTTCGCCACGTAAAATGTCGTCTTTTCTCCTCTTTGGGCAATCATAACCTTTGCCATACCTTCTCCTTTATTTAGTATTTGATGCCGCTATCGACTTCAAGCAAGGCTGCAAGCAGCCCTCTATGAAAACGAAATTAGTTTCGCGTGATTCTTTTTATGAATCTTGCGATTTTAGAAGTGAGTTTTTTATCTTCAAATTCGATGATGAAAAATCCCGTTTTTAACTCCTTGATGTAGGAGCTTTTTTGAAATCTAGCATCATCGACGCTTGGAAAATCACTCCTATGATGCGCTCCTCTGCTCTCCTCTCTCGCGATAGCCGAGAGTGTGCTCGCTTCTGCTATATGGAGAGCACTTCGTATCTCCAGTATTGCCCCTAGCTCCATATTGTACTCTTTGTTTTTATTGACGCAGTGCAATGTGATGAACAATCTTCGTAGGTAGTTGAGATAGGTTTTTGCCTCCTCCAGTCCCGTTTTGTCGCGCACCAAACCGACGTTTTTGAAAAGTATATTCCCGAGGTTGGTACGGATGGAGTTGATGTTGTACCTATTTTCACCGTGTAAAATATGCTCTACGAGGTTGCAATCTTTAGAGACTTGCTCATAATCTATCCGCTCAAAATCGGCGTAAGCGGCAAATTCCGCCGCCGCTTTGGCGCTTAGTTTGCCAAACACCGAGGCTTCAAGCAAAGAGTTGCCTCCGAGACGGTTAGCGCCGTGGATTCCGTTTTGTGCCGCTTCACCGCACACATAGAGTCCTTTGATCGCCGTCGCTCCGTTTTCGTCGCACTCTATCCCGCCCATCGTATAGTGCGCTACGGGTTTTATGGGGATGAGCTCTTCTGCGGGATTCACCCCTTCGCTTATCATACACACTTTTTTGAGTGAAGGGAGTTTCTTGTCGATGACCTCTTCTCCGAGATGTCTGATGTCTAGGAAGACTTTGTTACCCTCTTTGATTTGGTCATACACCGCCAAGGCGACTTTATCTCTGGTATCAAGCTCGTTTACGAATCGCTCCCCTTTTTGATTGATGAGAATCCCCCCTTCGCCGCGTGCCGCTTCACTTAAGAGCTGCCCGCTTTTTTTTAGCCCCGTGGGGTGAAATTGTATAAACTCCGTATTTGAGAGGCGTAGTCCCGCGCGGAGTGCCGCGCTCAATGCTTCGCCGCAGTTATCTATAGGGTTTGTGGTGTAGCCTTTGTAGATTCCCGCATAGCCGCCGCTAGCGAGTATCACGCTTTTAGCGACCAGAACCTCTACGCTGCTTGTAGCGCGGTTGAGCGCCGTGATACCGCCGACCCTGCCGCCGCTATGGAGGATATTGATAAGTTGGTGCTCTTTTATCCAATGGATGTTCTCTTTGCGGCAATTTTTCATAAGTGCCTGCACTATCGCCGCGCCCGTTTTGTCTTGGACGTAGCATGTCCGTTTTTTCCCCGCTCCTCCGAAGCTCCTTTGTATCACTTCGCCGCTCTCTTTCGTGTCAAACTCGACACCGAGATGCCGTAGCTCTTCTATTTCGTTTGGTGCTTCGGCACAGAGGATGTCGATGATTTTTTTATTTCCCAGTCCGGCACTTCCTTTGTACGTGTCTGCACCGTGGTTGGCGGGCGTATCTTCTTCCATAGTCGCTAGCGCGGCATTGATTCCGCCGCTTGCCATAGAGCTATTGGATTTGAGTGGATTGGTTTTGGACATGATTCCGATTTTGAGATCATATTTGCTCGCCTCGATAGCGGCTCTTAGTCCCGCTATCCCCGTACCGATTATTAAAACGTCATATAACATCCGTGATTCCTAAAGGTGAAATATCTTTTCGTAAAAAGAGGGCGGCGTGCGCTCAATATCTTTTAACTCAAGATTGTGTTTGAGATTTTCTATATGCTTGGTGCTAAATAATGAGCAGATGTTTTGTCCGCTGCTCCTGCAAAATTGCAACCCTCTTTGCACGTCGCTCATTGCGACTTGCCCCAAGAGTGCGCGAATATTATTTGAAAACGGTTTCCTAAAAAGATTCATACGCAAAAACGATGAACTCGTGATGACTTCGATGTCGAGCTTTTTTGCTACTTGAAAAAGGGTGTAGTAAAGCTTGTCGGCATAGCGTTGATTTGTGTAGACGTAGGCGTGTGTTTTTGCGAGGTTGTAAGGGACTTGAATATGTTTAAAGTGATTCTTTTTTGCAACCTTGTCGGCGATTTTTTTAACATCATAGAGATTGAGGTATTCCATATTGGATTCTTCATACAAAAAGCCGTTCCATGAAGCGATGCCGTAGCTTTTGATAAGTCCGTCTTTAACTGCTTTTTCCATCTCGATAAACGCCTCTTCCAAATCGCCATACAGCTCTTTTTTCGATATGTGTCCGAGTTGGAATTCGGGATTGTGGATGTAGAAAATATCGAGTGTCTCGATTCCTAGATTTTTCAGCGATGTCTCCAAACTCCAGCGGAGATATTTGGGGGCGATAGTGTGCTGATCGATGGCTATTTTTTTCTCTTTGCTTAGGTGTGTGTGGACTATTTTTTCACTTATCCATTGGTAGGGATTCTCGGGAAATGGATATTCAAGCGGTATAAATCCCCCTTTGGAGGCGATGATTATCTCTTCTCTAGCGATGGCTTTTTCTTCGATGAGTTCTTTGAGCGCTTCGCCGATCTCTTTTTCGCTCACTTGGCAGCGGTAGTTGATCGCCGTATCTATAAAGTTTATCCCTCCTAGAATCGCCTCTTTGACTACATCTTTAAAGCTAAAATCATAATTTTCGTCTTTGTAGGCTTCAGGAGCGTACGTACCGAGACCGATGGAAGATATATAAAACGAATCGGTTTCATTATAAAAAGAGGGGCGTATCGCTCTTGTTTGAAAATATGCCTGCGTACCCTCTTTGGTAGCAAAACCGCTATACATCTCCATACCCTCACACTGAATTTTGGAGAAATTATAGATAAAAATTAGTCATTGATATTCTTTTTATATGGTTAAAAAATAGACATTCAAATTTTTGCCCTAGGGTAGAATTTTTTGGAAGCAAATATGCATTACAAACGGCAAAAGAGCTTTCAGCGTATTAAAGGAGTTTTTAATGTCTTGCACCTCTTCCACACGACAAAACATACCGCAGTCTATCGCCGAGAAGATCGCGTCGCATCCGTGCTACGATTATAATGCTCACCACCATTTCGCGCGCATCCATCTCCCTGTAGCCCCTGCGTGTAATATCCAATGTAACTATTGCAATAGAAAATACGACTGTAGCAACGAATCACGCCCCGGCGTGACGAGCCATAAGCTAAGTCCCGAAGATGCGGTAAAAAAACTCCTCTTTGTCGGAAGCAAGATACAACAACTAAGCGTCGTGGGAATCGCCGGTCCCGGAGATGCTTTGGCAAATCCGAAAAAAACCTTTGAAACGCTCGATCTTGTCAAACAATACGCACCCGACCAAAAGCTTTGTATCTCCACAAACGGGCTGATGCTCCCGATGTTTGCCGAAAAACTAAACACCTACAACGTAGAGCACATCACCGTGACGATAAACACGATAGACCCGAAAATCGGCGCGCAAATCTATCCGTGGGTATATGACACCATTTCCAAGAAACGATACAAAGGGGAAGAGGGGGCGGCGCTTCTTTTGGAGCGGCAGCTTGAGGGAATCAAAAAGTGTGTAGAACTCGGGATGCTCATCAAAGCCAATACCGTACTCATCCCGGGTGTAAACCAAGAGGGCATCGAAGCGCTCTCCCAAAAACTCAAAGAGCTAGGCGTCTTTTTGCACAATATCATGCCACTCCTCTCCGAGCCTGAATTCGGGACGTATTACGGACTGAACGGCGTTCGGAGCGCGACCAAAGATGAAGTCAAAGCGGCACAAGAAGTATGCGGAATCGAGATGAATCTTATGACCCATTGTAATCAATGTAGAGCCGATGCGGTAGGATTACTCGGAGAAGATAGAAGTGCAGAGTTCGCAGAAGAAGAGTTTGCCGCGCATTCGTTTGAGACGCTTACAAAAATGTATGATATTACATCAAGACAAGCTACGCAAGAGAAGATTCTGACCTTTAAAAATGCCCTCGCTAGCGCACAACAGAGAATCGAAGCCGAGATGGAGCAAATAAGCAGCGACGGCAAAACGATGCTTATCGCAGCAACGGCAGGGAGCGAGGGGATTATTGATAGGCATTTCGGCGATTCTAAAGAGTTTCTCATCTATGAAGTGGGTGACAAAGGGGCGATATTCCGCCGTAACGCGCGCGTGAGCAGAAGCTATTGCGACGGCGAAGCGACCTGTGGGGTAAACACTCCGATAAAAGAGATCACAAAAGCGCTCAAAGGGGTGAAGATACTTTTGACCCAAAAAATCGGTGATTGCCCAAAAGGGGAGTTGGCGCAAAAAGGAATCATCCCGCTAGAGATGAATGAGGGGAAAAACGTGAAAGCAGCGGTGCTTGAAGCCTACTCGATGTTTTCTCAGATCGCTAGATACAACGAGGCAGAAGCGTGATAGCGATCAACGACACGACGCTTCGAGACGGCGAACAAGCCCCCGGAGTAGCGTTTAATACAAAAGAGAAGATAGAGATCGCGCTCGGTCTTTACCAAGCGGGAGCGGATGAGCTAGAGATAGGCATCCCCTCTATGGGAGAGAGCGAACGAAACGATATAAAAGAGCTTTTAGCGCTCCGTCTGCCTTTGCGGATGATGGCGTGGAATCGCGCGATAGAGAAAGATCTCGTAGCCTCTTTAGAGTGCGGAGTAAAAGCGGTCGATCTCTCGATACCCACATCCGAGATAATGATACAAGCCAAATACGGCGGCGACAAAGAGCGTTTGTTTACAAATTTACAAAAATGTATAACGTTAGCAAAACAAAACGGTCTTTTTGTGTGCATAGGGGGAGAAGATGCTTCTAGGGCGAGTGCTCCGTTTTTAAAAGAGGTGCTTACACTCGGAAAAGAGTGCGGGGCGGATAGATTCCGTTATTGCGATACGGTAGGAATCCTCACGCCGCTCAAAACTTACCATAATGTAAAAAACCTTGTAGATTCCGATCTATTGCCCATCGAGATGCACACGCACAATGACTTCGGTATGGCGAGCGCAAATGCCGTAGCGGGAATCGAAGCGGGTGCATCTAGCGTAAACACCACCGTAATAGGGCTAGGCGAGCGGGCGGGGAATGCGAGTTTTGAGCAGATTCTTATGAGTCTCATCCATCAGTTTGACGAGAATCGGACGTTTGATTACAAAATAGTAAAGAATCTCGTCAAAATAGTGAGCGAAGCCGCCCACGCGAAAGTCTCTTCGAACGCGCCGATAATCGGGGCAAAGATATTTGCACACGAAAGCGGTATCCATGCGGACGGGATGATGAAGGATTCGAAGATGTACGAACCTTTCTCTCCAAAAGAGGTGGGCGCAAAGAGACTCTTTCCGATAGGAAAACACTCCGGCAGCGCGACGCTCCTCTATCATCTCAAAAAAGTGGGAATAGAGAGCACGAAAGAGATAGTCGGAGCGCTCATCCCCCAAATCCGTGAGACCGTAGTGCAAAGAAAACGGGTCCTTAGTCAAGGGGAGTTAAAGAATCTATTTTTATCCAATACGCAAGGAATATGAATATGGAAGAGCAAAAAAAAGAACTAGCCAAATTAAAAAGATTAGCGACTGATATAGCAGGTCAAATACACGACATAGTCGAAGATACTTTATGGAGTGAATACAAGAATCTTAAGCCCTTGAGCGAACAGCTTATCGAAGCGTGCGAAAAATACTACGAATACAAAAAAGAGCACGGTTTATAAAATGGATGAAAAAGAGCTTTCGCAAAAAATTATTTGCGATTGCGGAGAAAAAACTATACAAGAGGCGATAGATATTTTCTTGAATACCGATCTCCCTTACAAAAAAGCAAAAAAGCTCGTCACGGGATGCGACAAGAGCTGTTGTCGCGTGCCGCTTATGCGTCTTTTTGATATGGTCTATTTCGGTAAAATCGACATAGTCGAGATCGCCCGCCTCATAGACGTACGCAACAATACCTTCGATATGCTCGTCGAGAATCTCAAACCCGAGGGTGGTTAAACCCATTCCCTAAACATTAATAAAATATAAAAAAACATATTCTGCATAATTAATAATCAATTCTCGTATAACCATTGTGTAACTATCAATAATATTTTGTAGATACCATAATTTTTAATAAAAAAAAGTGTGAAGTTTAGAAGCACGCTCCTAAAATAGGGACTAAAAAATATAAACTTAATTAAGCATTAATAACACATCGGTAAAAATGAGATAATTTTTACATTATCGAAGGATGGAAACCGATGAGCATCAAAACAAAAATCATTCTCCTCATAACGTTGCCGTTGCTAATTTTTGCTACGATTAATTCGTTTGTCGCGGTAGTGAGCAACTACAAACACGGGCAAGATATGATTGAGAGTTACAAAAGCGATCTAGTTGCGCAAAAAAAAGCTACCTTGCGTACGAATCTAGAGCTAGCAATGGGGGCAATAGGGAAGTTTTATCAAGATTCAAAGCCCGAAAATATAGGTGTCTTGTTGCAAGTGCGCGGGGAAGAGTTCAAAAGCTCTTTGATAAACCTCTATAACGCGAAAAAAGAATCGATGGATGAGGCAAGTCTCAAAAAGCTCATAATTGATTATGTTAAATCGTATCGATATGACGACGGAATCGGCTATTTTTGGATTAACGATTTTAATCCGAATATGGTTATGCACCCTATTAATCCGGCACTTGACGGAAAAGATCTAAGCGGTTACAAAGATCAAAACGGAAAATTTCTTTTTAATGAGATGGTAAAGGTTTGCAAAGAGGGTGAAAAAGGGGTGGTGACCTACAACTGGCCAAACCCAAAGACGGGGAAAAACGAGGACAAGATAAGTTACGTATTTACCTTTGAGCCGTATGGTTGGATCATCGGGACGGGAGAGTATTTCGGTATTTTGCAAAACAAACTGCAAGAAAAAGCAAAAGAGGTTGTTAGGAATCTACAGTATGGAGAGGATGGCTATTTTTGGATAAACGATTTGCAGTACGTTACATTACTCCACCCTATAAAACCAGAGCTAGAGGGAAAATCGCTAGAAAAGCTCAAAGATGTCAACGGTAAAGAGTTTTTCAAGATAATGATAGATGACTGTATGAAAGAGGGGGAGGCATTTACGCAATACTACTGGCCAAAGCCGGGATTTGAGAAGCCACAACCCAAACTCTCGTTCGTCCAAAAATTCGACCAGTGGAAATGGATAATCGGGACGGGTGTCTATATGGACGACATAGAGACGAAAATGGAGATAGAAACCCAAAATGTAAAAAACTGGGTGCAAAAAGGGCTATTGACTAATTTGATAATTATGGCGCTCTCTATTGCAGCTATTTTGGCGATAGCTATTTATATTGTCTCAAAAGACGTGATAAGACCCGTGGTCAAGGTGTCCACCTTCCTTCATGATGCCTCCAAGGATTCGGGCAACCTTGACTTTAGCAACATACTTCATTGCACAAGAAAAGGGAATGATGAGGTGATGCAGGTAGCGAAAGCTATAAAGAATATCTTTGAAAAAGTGAGTGTGGCCGTAAAAAGCGCAAAAAATTCTGCAGAAGAGAATTCCTCTGTCGCCAAGCAGCTCTCCGTAACGACGATGCAGATGGAAAGAAGGGCGGAAGAAGAGGCAAGGCTCGCCGAAAAAACAACCGATATGGGAAAAGGTATCAGGGAAAAGCTTAGCGAAACTTTGCAAGATTTTGAAAAAACAAAAGAGGTGGTCGAGGAGGCAAACTCCAATCTTCAATCCGCCTCCAATAGCGTCTCGGAGCTCGCACGATCGGTAGAAGAAACCTCCGAAATTGAAAACGAAATGGCGAATAAACTCAAAGAGCTTAGCAGCGAAGCCGAAAAAGTAAAAAGCGTGCTCAATATCATCGGAGACATTTCCGATCAGACAAACCTCCTCGCGCTCAATGCCGCTATAGAAGCAGCGCGTGCGGGAGAGCACGGTAGAGGGTTTGCCGTAGTTGCTGACGAGGTACGTATGCTTGCGGAGCGGACACAAAAAAGCTTGGTGGAGATAAACTCTATCGTGAGCGTGATCGTCCAAAACGTCATAGATTCTTCTGATCAAATAAATGAGAATTCACAATCTATCAAGCTACTCGTAGAAAAATCGGATGCGGTCAAAGGACTTATCGTAGATTCTGCGGGGGCATTAAAAGACACCGAAGAGATAGCGGTACGTTCCACCGAGGCGTTTAAAGAGCTAGTGCAGTATACCGAGGCGATACTCTCCGCAGTTGATGAGATAAAAGATATTTCGGGAAATAACGCAAGGAGTATCGAGGAAATATCGGCAGCGACATCGCATCTCGCGAAACTCTCCGAAGAGCTTAACGATAAACTTAACAGTTTTAAATCGTAATTTTTAAGCGCTTTTTTTCGATTTGTTTCGCGGAGTATAACTCTATGATACGGAGTATCACCGCGGAATAATACGGGACGCTTTGCACCACGAGCGTCCCGGCAAATACGTATACTTCAAATACACCGTTTTTATTTGTCGCAAACAGAGATGCAAAAGAGAGGGTAAGGAAAAAAGCGATAGCACTCTCTCCGAGTACGGGATTTTTCGCGTTTCTCTTTTTCGTATTCCCCCCTTTTTCCGTCCTTTTAAACGGAAGCCCCTCTTTTACGAATCCCTCATATACCGCTTTGAAAATAACAAGTTGCAGACTCATAGAGGCTAGGGCACTTAGGAGAGATTCTTTAAAGCCTACTTTGACCCTCGTCTTATAGAGGATAAACGCATGGAGAATATTTACGCCGAATGCCGTGATGATGGGGAGCGTCAGGGGGAGGGTAGGGATGGCGACTCCGACAAATAGTATAAAAGGAACCCAAAGCATATTTAAAATCGCCGCGATCACCCCAAAAGCGTCCGAGAGCCAAAAAAACCACCCCGTGATGAAATGGTGCTTTTGCTGCGGGGTGAGTGTTTTTGACGAAGGGTAAAAATGGGCTTTGTGTTTTTTGAGAATCTGTATTGCGCCGTATGCCCATCTATGGCGTTGATTTTTATAGGCTTCTACCGTATCGGGGAGCAAGCCGTATCCGTAGCGTCTATTGGTGTAGTGCGCGTGATAGCCCGCCTCAAAAAGACGAAGACCCAATTCGGAATCTTCGACGATAGTATCGCTATTCCATCCGCCCACTTCATAGAGCGCGCTTAGTCGCACCAAAAGCATCGTGCCGTGTACTACGATAGCATTTTCTTCGTTGCGCTCTATCATTCCGATGTCAAAAAAGCCCGCATATTCGGCATTCATCGTGGTTTTAATAAGCGACTCCTCACCGTCTCTATGATCTTGCGGCGCTTGTACGATAGCGACTTTCTGATCGTCAAAAAGGGGGACGAGATCGACGAGCCAGTTTGGCGAGACGACATAGTCGGCATCGATCACGGCGAGAATCTCGGCATCTTTGTTCGTGTATTTGAGTGCTTCGTTGAGTGCTCCCGCTTTAAAGCCCGTACAGGTGATATTTAAGAATTTGAATTTTTCACCCAGCGTCTCGCAATACTCTTGTATCGGTTTCCAATAGTACTCCTCGGGTGTATTGTTGATAACGACAAGCACCTCATAGTTTGTATATCGGAGATTCGAGAGCGCTAAAAGAGTCGCTTTGAGTACGGCGGGTTGCTCTTTGTAGGCAGGGACGTGGATAGAGACGAATGGGACGCGTTCGGTGCGGAGATTGAGCGGGATGAGGCGCTCGGGGGCTCTACCGATAGTGCATTTAAAGAGTTCATTTACTTTTGCTAGGGTGATGATAGTAAGCGGTATCATCAAGAGCGAACCGATAGACCATATAATCCACTCGCCGAGATTCATATAGGTCATAAAAGGATACGTCGCCGCCATCACGAGACCAAAGGCGATGCCTTGTGCAACAAGGGCGTAAATGAGTGCGTGGTTGAGGTTTATCCGCTGATTTCTTAGCCCAAAGAACGTAAGGAGCATCCCTATAAGCAGACCCGCTATCATCTGCTCTTTCCAGTTTGGATTTGCCTGCACTTTACCCCGAAGTGAAAACTTGAGAATCCTATCGGAATTAAAAATCCCCCAATACGCACCCACGCTCCCTTCGTCTCCCCCTTTCCATTGTTGATCGAAAGCCTCTATGAGATTGTATTCCCAGCCATTCTCTTTGGCGAGTTTTAAAAAACCGCGTATTGCTTTTATCTGATTCTCTTGCGAGGCGATCGATTTTTTGTTGTTGTATCCGTGGCTTGGCCAGCCAAATTCCCCGATGACAATTTTTTTCTTTGGAAATGCGTTTTTTACAAGGGTGTATTTTTCTACGGCATACTCTTTAAAACTTTCAAACGAGACCCCCTCCCAGTAGGGGAGGATATGTATGCTTACAAAATCTACGTTTTCCGCTAAAGAGGGATAGTCGAGCCATAAGCTCCAAACTTCCGCCGTCGTGACGGGAATCTTGGTTGCCATATTAATAGTAGCGATGTAGCCTATGAGGGCTTCGTACTCTACGTCTTTTCTTAGTAGTACCTCGTTGCCCACGACGATACTTGAGATGAGTTTACGGTATTTTTTGATGAGTTCGAGTGTTTTGGTGATCTCATCTACGTTCCGCTCAAGATTGTCTGTGATGTCAAGCCCCACGTCGAGGGTGAATTTGAGCTTGTCTCTCTCTATGATCTCTAAAAGCCGTTCTGCATCATCGGTAGAATAGACCCTGATTTTTCGAGTATAACGGGCAAGAATCTCTAAGTCTCTTTGTATCTCCTCGTCGCTCAAGGGAGTTTTGTCAAAACCTTTGTAAAGCGCATAAGAGAGCGAAGAGATAATATCTTCGGAGACCGGAGCGTCAACATATGAATCTGCACGGGAGAGCCAAAACCATGTCTGCGTGAGCATAGCGAAAACTAGAGCAAAAAGGATGTAGCGCATTAGCTTTCTTTGTATAAGTGGGGTGGAAAATCGGCGGAATTCTATTCCAAATTTTCCCCTTTGTCAATGCAAGTTTTCATTTTTACACTTTTGTATCCTCTTTACGGGTAAATTTACATTTTGAGATTACATATTTGTAAAGATTACACCACTATTACCGAAATCGTTTTGCATATTTAGTATTCATACATACTGTTTAGAATAAAAACACAATATCTGCACAATTTATACTTTTGGAATCTAATATGCATTATACCAATCGTAATTCAAACCACACAAGGAGTAAAAATGGCAGAGTTAAGACAGATCGCTTTTTACGGCAA
>CAZCQG010000039.1:0-18496 GCA_964500775.1 uncultured Campylobacterales bacterium | reverse complement strand
AGTGAGTTCATATGACGATCTCATCACTATTCTTCCGGTGACGTCGATAATCTCCGCAATGGATTGTTTGAGAGTTACTTGTCCCTTTGGTATTGAGCGTCCCTATGTCTTCGTATTTTTCAAATAGCGCTATACTCTTTACGTCAGTATATCTTGCGAGCATATACGCTAGGGCGGCTCCCGAGATTCCGCCTCCTATGATGAGTACTTCATAGCTTTTTTTCATTTTATTTCCCAAGTAGAGATTTATAATAAATAGTAATACATTGAGTATAAATAACCCATTAATACAATTAGAAAGCGTTTTTTTGTAGAATGGAAGCTATTTATTTACCGAAGACAAGGGGTACTCTTTGCAAATCAATCTTGAAGCGATGGATGAGTTAAACGGCAAGCTGTTTTATTTGATAGACAATATGGAAGAGCTCGTAATGAAAATGCGCTCCGAAAAGGAGTATTACGACGCTACGAGCGAGTTGTTCAGAATCTTCCACTCCATCCGCTCACTTGCGAGTTATCTCAAGATAGACACCCTTGTAAAAACGGCATTTGCCATTGAGGACATCCTCTCTATCATTCGGTTTAAAAGACCGCCTATATTGCCGGAGATACTCGATTGGCTCCTCATACTCTGTGACCATATCAAATCATGGAGCGACACGATAGAAAACCATGAGTACGACTTCGCTCCCGTAGACGTTTATACGATGAATATGGTCAAGACAGCGGTCGTATTTTCAAGAAAACCCAATGAAATATTAAAAGAGCTTGACATCTTTTTTTGCGCCAATTCGACAGAGATCTCCGATAAGGTAGAGTCGATATTTAAAAATAAAATAAAATCGCTCAATATCATAAAAAGCGAAAAAGAGTTGCGCAATGCCGTAAAAACCAAACAACCCGCAATTTTTATTTTTGACGCGAAAGACCACCAGCAAAAACATAAAGAGATCGTAGAGTATATTAAAAAAGAGTATATAGAAATACCGGTCGTGCTCCTTGTGGGCAAAAACGTCCACAAAGAAAAAGAGCTATTTAAAGATAGCAATATTCAGATTCTTATCAATATAGATAGCGGACTACATACTCTTTTACACAAAGCCGAAGTGCTAGCCGACAAGTTCTATAAAAACAAAAAAATAAAACTTCTACTAGCGCCCACGATAAAACGTATTGAGCTGTTGCGCCCTTTGCCGCAAGTCATTACCGACATCAGAAGCTTTGAATCCAAAGAGGGCGCCTCTCTTAGAGAGCTAAGCAATATCATCACCAAAGATCCGCTCCTCTGCGCCAAGATATTAAAAACCATCAACTCTCCTGCATATCCGATAAGAGGGGAGATGTCTTCGATACATCAAGCCGTCACGTTACTAGGGAAGGAGAATATCGTCTCACTCGCTCTCCATTGTCACCTCGAAGAAGAGGTGGCTTTTGACCTCTCTCCGTACGGTATCACCTTGGAGACGTTTTTTGAAATAGCAAAAAAGAGGATGAATCTAGCGATGAAGTGGTATTCGAAGATCTCCTTGGATAAATTGGGTATCGTGACCACGGCGGCACTACTTAGCAATCTCGGGCAAATCATCATCTCCGAAACGATTTTACAAGAGCGCAAATCAAATGAGTTTCTTGCGATGCTTATGGAGACAAACTCTACGGCAGCGGAGATAGAATACGTATATACGACGACAGAGGATACGACGGCGGATTTATTAGAACACTGGGGGCTCGATAAAGCAATGGTGGAGGGGATACGCTTTAGCAGCGATCTAGGCAATGCTCCAAACGAGCTCAAAACCATCGCTATAGTGTTACACGTCGTCTGCAATACCATTGCCTTAGATTCCGAGGATGTCAAACAAGAAAAGGTCGAGGAGATGGCGGACTTCTTGCGAGAGCTGAATTTTAACACCGAACACTATTTAAATGCCGTTGCTAAAATATCATAGCTCTTGAAAGCACACTACGATGTCATCATCATTGGCGGTGGAGCGAGCGGTCTATTTTGCGCCTCTTTACTCGATCGCTCCCTCTCTGTGGCAATACTCGAATCCAATCCGAAATGCGGCGCGAAGCTCTCCATCAGCGGCGGCGGAAAATGCAATATCACAAACACTAAACTAGGCGCTCGCAACTACTTGGGTGATCAAAGCTTTATAGAGAGCGTGCTGAAAAGATTCAACAACGACGCTTTGCTCCGTTACCTCAAAAAAGAGAGGATACCTTTTTTAGAACAAGCACGTGTTGCAGAGGGACAAATATTTCTTGAAAGCGCCAAAAGACTCGTCTCGCACCTAGAAAATAAACTCTCTACGGTGGAGATTTTTACAAACACGAAGGTCTCGCAAGTGCACTTTGAGAAGGGTTTTTTTATCCATACCGACACACAAACATTTCAAGCAACCACTCTCGTCATAGCCTCGGGGGGACTTAGCTATCAAAATATAGGCGCTTCGTCCATAGGATATGAAATCGCGAAGTATTTTCAACATACGGTGACGCAAACACAACCCGCACTTGTTGGTTTTACCGTCCAAAAGGATGAATTTTGGTTTAAAGAGCTTAGCGGCGTATCGTGCAACGCACTCTGTAAAATCGGCGACAAAACACTACGAGGAGAGATGCTCTTCACACACAAAGGATGCAGCGGACCGGTTATTCTAAATGCTTCGCTCTACTGGAAAAGCGGCAAAATCACTTTAGATTTTCTCCCCGATATTCACCTCAAACAACTCTTGGTTTCAAGTAATCACAATAAAAACATCAGCACCGTCATCCCACTTCCCAAAAGATTCGTAAAAAGTTTTTTGGAACGAGTGGGTATTGCGGATAAAAAAGTAGCTCTCCTCTCAAAAGAAGAAATTACCGCCCTCTCGACCTTGAAAAACTACGAATTTGCCCCTGCGGGAAATTTCGGTTACACGAAAGCAGAAATCACCAAGGGAGGGATTCTGACATCGGAATTCAATCCAAAAACAATGCAAAGCAATCTTCAAAAAGGTCTCTATGCGATAGGTGAAGTCCTCAATGTCGACGGGGAGCTGGGGGGATATAATCTGCAATGGGCATTTTCTAGCGCATTTGTATGCGCTCAAGAGATCAATAAATCAGCAAAAATATCAAAATAATTTCAATTGCTTAAATATTTATTACGCAATCTTTAAAAACTCCTAAAATTGTGCTACAATGCGGTGAAATTTTAGCCCAAAGGAAATTTGATGAGGATTCTCATAATAGAAGACGAAATAACACTTAACAAAACGCTCGCTGAAGGCTTGAACGAGTTTAACTACCAAACCGATGTCGCCGAAAACCTTAAAGACGGTGAGTATTATATTAGCATCAGAAATTATGATTTAGTGCTTGTTGACTGGATGTTGCCGGATGGAAGCGGACTTGATATTATCCCTCAAGTAAAAAGCAAAAGTCCTCGAACCGCTATCGTAGCCCTTTCTGCGCGTGATGACAAAGAGAGCGAGATAGAAGCGTTAAGAGCAGGTGCGGATGACTATATCAGAAAACCGTTTGACTTTGACGTACTCGTCGCAAGAATCGAAGCAAGACTACGATTCGGAGGTACGAATCTTATCGAAATAGAAGATTTGGTCATCAACCCCGATGAAGAGAAAATCACCTACCAAGGTCAAGATATAGAACTCAAAGGGAAGCCTTTTGAAGTGCTTACGCACCTTGCGAGACATAGAGACCAGATCGTCTCCAAAGAGCAGCTTCTTGATGCAATTTGGGAAGAACCCGAACTCGTCACTCCAAACGTAATCGAAGTAGCCATCAACCAAATCAGACAAAAAATGGATAAACCGCTAGGAATCGCCACTATCGAAACCGTCAGAAGAAGAGGATACAGATTTTGCTATCCAAAAGGAGCATAAGGAGGGAGTTTGCACTCCTTCTCTCCTTTTTTTCCCTCACTACCGTACTCATTAGCTCCGTCACTATCTATTTTTATGTAAAAAACGAACTCACGATTAGCCTCAAAGAGAATCTCAAACAAGAAGCATTACTTTTCAAAAATACCTTTCCGCGCCTAGAGATAGGAGCGAGCAATGACGATATACAAACCCAAACACTCTATTTTAACGACAAGGCATTTTTCAATATCATCCCGGTACACGACACAAAAGAATCATATAGAGTGATACACAAAGGGGGTCGCACTTTTATGGAGATTATCATCCCCTATCGCCCAAACGCCTCCCTCCTCTCGCTAACCAAAGACGTCACCGATTCTCTTGGTATCATAGATACTGTTTTAAAGAGCCTCATTGTAGTAAACACGGTGATTTTTGCCGTCATCGCGTTTGTCATTTTGCAACTCACGAAAAGGGTATCGATATATCTCAAAAAACTCTCTTCCGCACTCACGCAAGTGGATGAAAAAATACTCGAAAACATCGATGTATCTTCGCTGCCCGAAGAGCTTAAGCCGCTTGGAAACTCTATAAATTCCCTTTTTGATAAGCTCAAAAAATACCTCACGTATCAAAAAGAGCTTTTTATCGGTATCGCACATGAGCTAAAGACTCCGCTAGCGGTAATGAAACTCAAAAATGAGGTGACGCTCATCAAAAAACGGGATGCGGAAAAATATATCGACACCCTCAAAACCAACATAGAGAGCATCTCCGAGATGGACGCAATGATCTCTAGTGCACTTAGCATCGGGCGACAGGAAGGGGCAGTTTTTGAAAAAGTGGAGCACTTCGATATAAATAAATTTTTAGTAAAAATCTCGGAAAATTTTACGCTTCTAGCAAAAAACGAAAATAAAACGTTGCTCGCCGAAATAACCGGCGGTGAGATTTTCGTCTCCATACAACCTACCCTTTTAAACCAAATCGTCCAAAACTTTTTGCAAAACGCTATAAAGTTCACCCCCGAGGGCGGGACTGTACATATAAAATCATCACTCGAAGACAACTACGTAAAAATAGAAGTCGCGGATGAGGGAAAAGGGATCGAGGGGAATATCGACATATTTGCCCCCTTTAGGCGTTCGGGCAATAAAAGCGGTGCGGGTCTTGGATTATTTTTGGCTAAAAATGCGGCAGAGACTATGAATGCGGTAATCGAGATAAAAAATAGAAGCGATGGACAAAGCGGCGCACTCGCAAGTGTGAAGATTCCTATTTAGTAAACGAAATCGCTTTAAATCGCTCTCCTAAAAAACTAGGGTGTAGCAACGTTTTTACTTTATTTGCCTCACGCAAATAGGTCTCTTTATCCAAAAGTGCTAACTCTTCTAGCATCTGTATGATTCCAAAGTCAACGAGGGCGCTGTTTTGCTTTTTATAAAAAAGCTCTTTTGCTCCGATTTGCTCCATCGCATCGCTTATCGCATCAAACATAACATCATATGTAATGTCGGAATTTTTATAATACTCTTCGAGCCGCAAACCCTCTTCAAACAGAGGAAATGTTTGGTGTTCTTTGTAGATTCTCACACTCATCTCCCCTCTGCTCGCACGCTCGCCGTAATCAAAAAAAAGATACTCAAATGAACGAAAACTCTTTGCTATCTCTTGCACAAAAATATCCATTCCTATCGGAATCTCTCCCTTTGTCACGCCGTATTTTTTTGCAATATCTAGTATCCCTGATGGAGCATCATCAAAGATAAGCTTATAATCGTCCACATAGAGCATCTTTTCTTGATATATCACCTCGCAAGGCATCGCATCGAGCAGCTCGTTTGAGACGATAAAAGCAAAATCGCACGCCGCCTCTTCTACGCTGCCTACGATAGAAATGTCGATACCCGGAAAGTTCTGCGCAAAATACTCACTTTGTCTTTGTCGGTTATTTGAAAAAGGTTCGATGATATAAAATTCCAAGTGCTCGAAACGTTTTGGATCGGCACTATAGATGTAGCGTAATATATCACCCAAAAGATACCCTCTATCAGCTCCTATTTCTACGATGCGGAGTTTTTTCGGATACTCTCTTGAGAGGATATAGCGTCCTATACTTCCGCCAAAAAACGCGCTTGTCGAGACTGAAGTATAAAAGTCTCCCGCTTTGCCGATACTCTTTATATTTTGGTAGTAACCGTCACTCGCATAGAGCCACTCATTGAAAAAATCTGAAAATCTAACCATCTATTTTTTTATATATATCCAAGAGCGTAGATTTTTGCTCAAGTCTTATAATCTCCATATCAAGCTTTTTAATCGCGAGAGAATTTTGCATAGTCTCCACATCGTAGTCGGTTTTTTCACCCGCTTGGCGACTCTCGGTTGTCAGATTGAGGAGCGAATCATAGAGTTTTATATCTCGCTCTATGAGCTTCTCTTTCTCTTTTTTGATCTCGTATTCGCTCTTTTTTTGCTCAAAGAAATTTTCTTGTTCCGACTTTGCAATAGAGGTTTCAAGCCTGCTTTTGAGATACTCTATCCGAGAGCTTTCGATTGTGTTGTACATCTTCATATCCAAGAGCGGCACGCTTACGGTAAAGCCGAACGTCCCGTACTCATCCCAATCTTTTCGGCTAGCGACTAGTCCTCCCTCTATCTTTTCTTTGTTGTAGCTCGCCTGCACGGATACTTCGGGCAGGTACGTAGAGATAGTGCCGTTCTTTTTATAGCGCAGTTTTTCGGTATCGATTCTGTTTTGTTTGAGAAGTCTATTTTTTGAAAGAAATTCGTCCGTATCCACTAAGTCTAGCTCGGGCAAAACCAAAGTGTCGTACGCTATGTTTGCGATATTTTTATAGCTCTCGACTAGGGTGCTTTTTTTGATTTTCAGGTCATACAAAGCGGTTTCGGCACTGTTTTTATCGAGCAATGCCCTGTCAAGTTCGCTAGAATCGCTTAACCCGCTATTATACGCCTCCTCTTTTTTTAAGAGATCGATCGCAAGATTCTTAATAAGATAGGTTTGGCGCTCTATTTGCAGATCCAAGATTCGCAAATCTATAGCGAGTGAATAGATAGAGTTTATCAACTCCTCTTTGGAGGTGTCGATGGAGTACAAAAGGGATTCTTCGGCTTTTACCGCATACATTATCCCAAAGTAGATTCCGCCGCTTTTAAAGAGCGGTTGCGAGAGCGAGACGGAGTATTGCGTATACTCCTGCGTCTCGTCGTAATTGTAGTTATTTGATTTTGAGTAACTTGCATTGATTCTATTGAGCCAATCTTTTTTGAGCTTAGAAGTATCCTCTAGCGCTTTTTGCTTTTCTAATTCGATACGCTCTTTTTTGAGCGGATCTATCAAATCATCATCCGCTAGCGCCGCGCTTACGCAAAGAAATAAAAAAAGACTAGATACTTTTAAGAGCGTTTTCAAAACGTCTAAACCCTTCATCGATTTCATATTTTGATATTGTGAGCGGCGGTAAAAAACGCACTACGTTTCTCCCCGATTTTAAGACAAGTACACCGTGCTCAAACGCTTTTTTTATGATAGTCCCTTGCAAATCACTGCTCTTTGCCCGAAGTCCGCGCATAAATCCCATCCCCACTTCTGCTTCAAATATCTCGGGGTAGCGCTTTAAAATCGCACGCAAGCCGTCCTCAAAATACAATATTGCCTTATCAAGCTCTCCGCTATTTTTATACTCCTCAAGTATATCAAGCACTTCTAAAGCGGCACGAGTGGAGAGGAAATTACCTCCAAACGTACTGCCGTGATCTCCGGGCTGAAAAATATCTTTTAGCGTCGTGATAATAGCTCCGATAGGTACACCGCCCGCAAGCCCTTTTGCCGTGGTGATGATCTCGGGTTCTAGTCCGTAGAGAGATGCGGCGAAAAGCTCACCCGTTCTATATATACCCGTCTGCACTTCATCGATAGCTAAAAGAATATCTCTTTTTTTTAGCTCTTTGTGGAGCGCTTGCATCTCTTGTAGCTCAAGCGGCTCGATTCCCCCCTCCCCTTTCACTAGCTCTAAAAGGACGCAAACCGTGTGGTCGTCTAAAAGCGAGTATATCTCTTCGATATTTTGTGCACGTACAAACCCATCGGGATAGGGTCCAAAATAGTTGTGCATCTTATCTTGTCCCGTCGCTCGAAGTGCCGTGATGGTTCTCCCGTGAAAAGAGTTTTCGAGGGTGATTATCTTGTAGCGTTTGGGTTTTCCTTCGACTTCGCCGTATCTTCTAGCTATTTTAATAGCTCCCTCGTTCGCCTCCGCGCCGCTATTTGAGAAAAATACCCGTGCATCAAGCCCGCTAAGCTCCACTATTTTTTTTGCTAATAATGCTTGCGGTTCGATGAGATAGAGGTTTGATGTATGGATAAGTTTTTTTGCTTGTTCATAAATCGCTTCCGCCAATCGCTCGTTTCCGTGTCCTACGCTCACGACCGCGATCCCTCCGCCGAAGTCTATATAGTCTTTATCCGTCTCGTCAAATAGAGTTGCGTTTTTTCCGTATTTAAAGTTTATATAATTTCTCGCATAGGTATGGAGGACAAATTCTTTATCGATTTGTTCTAAATGATTCACGTAATTCCTTGAAATAAATTTTTTTGCCCAATTATAACAAAAAAACTCCGTTTCCATACTATGTGAACACACGTTCATTTGGGCTTTTGAGACGAATCTTAGAAATTAGTTTTATTTTGTAATTTTTGCGATATATAATCTACGCTATAGTTTTTCAATCACAAATTTCACAGTCTCAATAGTTTGCCGTCCCATGCGGCTCGTCTCGCAAATGCCGACTTGCGGCGATAGGAGAAAACTATGGTAGATAAAGTCGTTTATGCAATGTACGTAAAGCTACTTTGCAGTCTAGGGTTTTTGTTTATGGTGATTTACGACGTAAACATCATTTTTTGATCTCTACTTTGGAGAGAGAAGAGAATATTTCGGGGGCTTTTTTGGTGATTTGCACCTTGTAGGATGAGATGTTATTGACATCTGCGACTTTTTGGACAAAATCGACCTTCCCCTCAAACTTCTCTCCGTCGATAAATATTGAACCCTTAGCGAGATTCTCGACATCCTCTTTTGTTATATAAAGTATCAGCTTTGCCTTTGACGTATCATACGCATCCAAGATTCTTTTGCCGTTGGTCACATATTCGCCCTCTTCTACGTACACCTCGCCGATATAGAGATTTTCAGGGGCGATATTTTTATTTCGGATACTCTCTTTGAGACGCTCGATCTCTTTTTTCGTCGCGATCTCTTGTTCGATGGCGCTATTAAGTTGCATTTTTGAGTTGAGCATCGTTTTTAGCTCCAACTCTTTTTGTACCTTGCTTTTTGTTTTGAGATCTTTTACCCGTTCATAGTTTTCACTATCTATCCGCACTATCTCTTTTAAGCTCTCGATGCGCTCTTTTATCTGCCCCAAAGCCTCTTTGCTTAGCGTAAGATATTCTCTATCAAGTGCATCGTCGATGCGTACTACGACCTTCCCTTCGCTATTTGTCCGTCCTTGCATAAAGGTATCTACCGACACTACCGCACCGCTCACTTCGGCACTATACTCATATATCTTGATTGGTTCGTTTTTAGCATAATAGACATCCGCAAAAACCAAAGCGGGAAAAACGCAAATAATTAGGAATCTAAGCAAGGTGTCCTCTCCTTATCCTTTTATAAATCTCTTTCTTGTCCAATTCACTTTTTACGCCATTATAGATGGAATCCTCTAATTTTAGAATTACGTCTTTTATATAGCCGTCTTTCTCGCCTAACGCTAAGAGTTCACGCAGAAGCTCTTTATCGCTTTTTTTCGCAAAAAGAGCAAAACGCTTCTTCTCTTTTTTGCGAAGCGTCACGGCATTAAAAAGCTTTGTCGCGACGACTCCTATCATAAAGCCGATAACTATACCGACAGAAAGTAACGAAAACGCTCCGACGCTCCCTTTTGGAGTCTGCGCTACGTTCCCTTCTTTTATATCGCTATCGTTCTCTTCAGCTATCGTGATAAGCTTTTGAGGTTTAGATTCGGCATTATGTATCTTTATGTCTACGGGATCGACTTTTAAGTATTTCACGACCTTTGCGGCAGGGTCAAAATAGGGGATTGAGATTCCCTCGATTCTAAAATCTTTATCTCCGACGAAAACGATATTTTTTTGGTATTTTCCGCCGTGTTTTCCACCTTCGAAGTTATACTCTCTGCTCGGCGCTTCTCCAAAAACCGAAGCTCCTTTGGCTACGGGAGTGATGTCTGGAATGTCATCGATATTCCCTTTGCCTTCAATGACGAGCTTGCCGTTTATCGGCTCTTTCGCATCGGCTTCATATTTATCGAGGGTGAATGCGACGGTGTATTCCCCCACGAGGTTTACTCCATTGGGCAGCTCTTTTGCATTAATGACAAGTTCATTGGAATAGATGTTTTTATACTCGGGTCTTGAGCCGAAGAATCCAAACATATCGCGCCGAGTGCTCGGTACGCCCACGAGTATTTTTGCGTTTGCGATACGTATTTCCCCCGCTCTTTGAGGGAAAATCAAAAAGTCGATCTTGTGGACGAAATACTCCCCGTCTCTATATGTTTGTTCAGAGCCGAGTTTTTTTACCCATAGCCCTTCAAACTGCGGCTGCTCAAATCGCAAATCGACCACGTCGGCGCTATAGTGTCTTTTAAAAATGAGGCTAAGCTTTGCCTCTTCACCGACGCAAAGATTCTTTTTGTCTATTTGCATTTCGGCTAAAAACGGCTCCCCTTTTGTCTGGCTCGGTTTTTCTACGACGATAGGAATCTCTTGCGTTTTTTCGATTTTACCGTCTACGGCGACATCAAAAGCGGGGATAGTGCAAGACTTTTGCGGCGCAAAAATAAAACTTTTCGTAAGAGTGATACTTGTTTTGCCGTTGATATTTTGGATATTTTGCGATGTGCCGCTTTCTAGAATCGCTACATCGCAGAGCGAATCAAACTCCGGAAAACGGACTTGTTCCCCTTGTGCGGTAATATCAAGACGGATATTTTCGCCCAGTACGGCACTTTGGGTATTCACCTTTGCGCTCACACCGCCAAAAAGAAAGGTCGCGAAAAATAGTAATAAAACGAGGTATTTTTTCATATCAGTACGTAAAATTTGAGCTCCCTGCGTGCAACTCCCGATAGAGTTCGACTGCCGATCTATCAGACATATCGGCGATAAAATCGGCGACAACCCTATGTTTTTTTGAGGAGTGCAGTCGCTCCTGATACGGCTTTGACATCAGATTCGGCTCATTCATAAAATCTTCAAAAAGCGCTCTGATGCACTGTCTGCCGAAAAACATCTTTCGAGCTACTTCGCTATGACGGTAGAGTTTTTTAAACAAAATCGCTTTGAGTTCTTTGATGGCACTCTTGATATTTGCGCTAAAACCAAAATGCAACGTCTCCTCACAGGAGATTTTTGAGCATTGCGGTATGTCGCCGATATACTTGCACTCTTTGGAATTTTCCAAAAAGTCGAACACCAATAGATTTATCATCTCCGCACTGATTCTATAGCGGAAGATATGTGATTCCTCATCTTTTATCCCGCTATCATACACCCGTCTTTTCACCGCATCAAAGAGCTTGCTCTCTTCTAAATCTTTATAGCAGATGAGTCCGTATTTTATCCCATCATCGATGTCGTGGCTGATATATGCTATCTCATCCGCACTATCTACTACCATCGCCTCCAAAGAGGGGTGGTAATCGAGTTTGAAATCCCTTGCGACACCCTCTTTTAAAAAACTTTTTTTATACGGAAGCGAATGTTTTAATATACCCTCTAGCGTGGCATAAGTGAGATTCAGACCGTCAAATCCAAGGTAGCGTTTTTCTAGAAACGTTACTACCCGAAACGATTGGTAATTGTGATCAAAGCCGCTACTATACCCGCTTTGTTTGAGCAGGGCATCTAATTCGTCTCCGCCGGCATGTCCGAACGGAGTGTGCCCGAGATCATGGGAGAGGGCGATGACTTCGGCGAGTGTCTCGTTGAGACCGAGATTGAGAGATATGCTTCTAGCGATTTGCGAGACCTCTAGCGAGTGGGTCAGTCGCGTGCGATAATAATCTCCGACACTATTAATAAACACCTGTGTTTTATATTCAAGTTTACGAAAACTTCCGCAATGAATCACTCGGTCTCTGTCTCTAGCATACGGATTTCTAAAATCGTCTTTTATACCGTAGAATCGTTCGTGCGCTTCCATATCCGCCTTAGTAATTTTTGTTATAATTCTAGCAAAAACAGATTTAGCAAAAAGGGGCTCGGTGCAGGTAATAAAAAAATCTTTCGGTGATTATCAAACAAATTGCTATATTGCAACCGTCGGAAACAAAGATTTTATAATCGATCCGGGCGCGGATTCGGCGAAATGGATCATCCAAAACGTCCATAATCCCGTTGCCATCCTCAATACACACGGACATTTTGATCATATTTGGTGTAATACCGAAATAAAAAATGCCCTCGGCATCCCGATAGTCACTCCCGAAGATGACGCTTTTATGCTAGAAGAAGATGTTTTTGGATTAGGTATGCCTACTTCAAAAGCCGACATCTTGGCAAAAAGAGATGAGACATTACATATCGGAGGAGAAGATATTACCTTCCACCACTTTCCGGGACACACGCCCGGATGCAGTATGATAGAGCTTGGGGGAGCCTATTTTAGCGGTGATTTTATTTTCAACGGCTCGATAGGAAGATACGACTTCCCCTGCTCAAGCGCAAAGGATATGAAAAAATCGTTAGAGAAATTTATGCGTCTTGAAGGGGATAAAAAAATCTATCCGGGACACGGGGATGCCACGACATTAGAGGAGGAGAAATTGAAAGTGCCGTATTGGATTAGAACGATTTAAAAGTAAACCTCTTTACTCGCGATTATCTTCTCAAGCAATTTTTCTAATTTTAGCGTCTCTTTGCCGTCTTCGTGAGATTTTGATTTTCTAATTTGTTCTTTGAGTTTCACGATAATCTTCTCTTTTGCTAGTATTTCCATACAATCCGCCCCCTTGGCTTTTGGAAAAACGAAGCAATGATTATTCCATCAAAGCGAGTATTTTCTCTACCGATTCTAGAGGATTTGCCGACTTGTATATCGGGCGCCCTACGACGATTATGTCGCTTTGAGCTTTTTTTGCTCCGGCAATATCCGCCACCCTTCTTTGATCATCCCCCTCGCTCTCAAAAGGGCGAATACCCGGGGTCAGCGTCAAAATTTCGGCAATATTCTCTTTTATTATTTGAGATTC
The DNA here is from genome assembly GCA_964500775.1 of uncultured Campylobacterales bacterium. Taxonomy (GTDB): domain Bacteria; phylum Campylobacterota; class Campylobacteria; order Campylobacterales; family CAZCQG01; genus CAZCQG01. The sequence continues at coordinate 5,324 of CAZCQG010000039.1, read as the reverse complement.
ATACACGGAACAAACAACACCGTCACACCCACCTGCTTTGGATTCTTGGGCGAGGGAGAGGGCTTTTGGCTCGATGTCTGCACCGTAGATTCTTTTAAATTCGTCGTTGTCAAAGCTCGTCAATGCCGTCACGGCAAACATCAAAGGGCGCTTGGGGAATTTTTCAATTCGCTCCCGCGTTTCGGACAAAGCGCGCTTGCCACTACTAGCGTGCACCGTAAAAATATCGGCACCGCTTTCTGCGACTATCTCCGCGGCATCCGCCATAGTGTTTGGGATGTCGTAGAGCTTCAAATCCAAAAATATATTGAATGCCGAATCGACAGCTTTTATTGATTCGATGATCTTCTTGCCGTCGCGCAAATAGCTCCGCAAACCCACTTTAAAAATAAGCGGTTTTCCTTTGAGCGCGGATACGAGAGCGAGATTCTCTTCGAAGCGCTCCATATCCAGCGCTACGGCTAATCGCACCCTTTTTCCTTTTCCCTTTTTATCGCATCCAATACGCCGTTGATAAACTTCGGCGACTTATCGGTGCCGAATTTTTTGGAGAGTTCGACCGCTTCGTTGATCACCACCGCACCGTCCACTTCGCAAAAAAGTATCTCATACGCCCCTAATCGCAAAATCGCTTTTTCCATCTCTCCCAAGCGATCAAAATCCCACTCTTGGAGATTTTTCGTTATTGCATCGTCCAAGGATTGGATATTGTGCATCGCCCCCTCAAAAAGCCCCATCGCAAATTCCGATTGTTTGTTTCTGATTTTTTTCTCTTCAAGAATCTCTGCGGCAAATTTTTTTATATCTTGATTGCCCGATTCGTATGCGTAAAGGAGCGATATTACCGCCTCTCTCGCTTGGTGTCTTGTAGCCATTAACCCTCAATTTTTTTATAAAGATTTATCAGCTCTATAAGACCGTTCATAGATTCAAAGCCTTTATTACCCGCCTTGCTTCCTGCACGCTCTATCGCTTGCTCAATAGTATCGGTCGTCAAAACACCGAACGTCACGGGAGCGCCGTATTTCAGCGTCACCGATGCGATCCCCTTGGTCGCTTCCGCACTCACGTAATCAAAATGCGGGGTAGAGCCGCGAATCACCGCGCCCACGCAGCAGATACCGTCATAATTGCCGCTCTCTAGCGCCTTTTGCAACGCAAAAGGAATCTCAAATGCGCCGGGCACGAGAATAAGATCGAGATTCTTCTCGTCTCCGCCGTGTCGCAAGAACGAATCCTTTGCCCCCTCTACCAATCTGTCCGTGATAATATGGTTGAATCTCCCCGAGATGATCGCCACTTTCTCTTCGCCGCCTAAGTTGAGTTTACCTTCAATTATATTCATGCTATAGCCCTTTCAATTTTTTTATTTGTTTCGATTATGTTTTTGAGTTCATCCAATCGTACCATATTCGGTCCGTCGCTAAGCGCGATGCTCGGGTCAAAGTGGGTCTCGTAAAAGTAGCCGTCCACTCCTACCGCCGCTGCCGCACGCGAAAGCGGCGCTACATAGCCGCTATCACCGCCGCTCTTGCCGCTCGCACCGCCGGGCATCTGCACGGCGTGGGTGGCGTCGAATATTACGGGGGCAAACTCGCGCATAATTTTTAAAGCACGCATATCCACCACGAGATTGCCGTATCCAAAAGTACTGCCCCGTTCAGTTAGCCAAATGCCGTGCTTTTGGGAGTTTTCAAAGCTTAGTTCGTTGCAGCCTCTAGTGTTTAATGCTTTGAGTACGGAGTATTTCATATCAGCGGGATTCATAAATTGCCCTTTTTTGATGTTGACGATACTTCTACTCTTTGCCGCTGCGACTATGAGGTCGGTCTGTCTGCACAAAAATGCAGGAATCTGCACCACGTCCGCCACCTCGCTTGCAGGCTCTACATGGCTTGTTTCATGGATGTCGGTGAGGATTTTGTAGCCAAACTCTTTTTTGATCGTATCCAACATCTTTAGCCCTTCATACAGCCCCGGACCTCGAAAACTATCCAAGCTCGTGCGGTTTGCTTTGTCGTAACTTGCCTTGAAATAAAAATCTACCTCACTATCCTCTTGTAAAAAAGCAAGCTCGTCGGCAACTCTTTTTAATCGCTCCATATCTTCGATGACACAAAGTCCCGAAATTACTATCATCTATTTTTTCCTTTGTCTTCACTTTTCTTTTCGTTGTTGAGCGGCTCAAATCGTCCGGTATTGAAGTTGTAGTTAAATACTTTTCCGCTCTCAATATCGAAATACCACCCGTAGATATTAAGCCTACCCTCTTCAAAGCGGCGCTTCGCACTCGGATAGGTCATAAGATTCCGAAGTTGCTTCTTTATATTAAACAACTCGGTCATAAACAATTTCTTTGAACTTGATCTCGGTCGTTCCGACAAAACCTCGTCTTTTACGTCATCAAGCTGCTTGAGCCAATTTTTGACATGCGGTATTTTATCTATTTTTTCATCTTTCATCCAAATCGCCGCACATCCGCCGCAATTTGAATGTCCGCACACGATGACGTTGCTCACTTCTAACATATCCAAGGCATACTCGACCGCGCTCGTAGTTGCGAGATACTCTTGACTTTCGCGATACGGAGGGACGATGTTTGCGATATTACGCACCACGAAAAGCTCTCCGGGAAGTGTGTTGGTGATCATATTGGGTATGACTCGCGAATCTGCACAACCTACAAACAGCGTGTGCGGTTTTTGCGTATCTTTAAGCTCCGAAAAAAGTTTTTCGTGTTTTTTATACTGCCGCCGCTCAAACTCCAAAGCGCCTTCTAATAAGCGCTTCATCCTTTTGCCTCTTTTTCGGCGACACCGTGAAGGAAAAAATCTACCAAATCTTTTACCCGCTCCAAATAAATCTTATCCATCGCTATTTTTGCATGTATCCAACCGTACAAAAAACTATCTAGCATCGAAGTGAAAAGCATCGAGAGGTATTTATAATCTTTTATTTTGAATGCACACTCTCGACCTTCGGCATTTTTGAGAATCTCCTCGATATAATCCTGCAAATCCGCCAAAGGTTGCACAATCGCACTTCTAATCTTTTGCACCACCATAGGGGTATTGGTCATCAAATCAAAAAGCGAAACCCTATGCCTTTGCCAGTGCTCAAAACGGAGCCTCGCGATACACTCAAGTTTTTCTTCTAGCGTATTTAGTCGGGTGCAATTCTCAATAATTTCATTAATATTTTGTTGCACTACCAAATAGAGACACTCTTGATACAAGACCTCTTTTGATTTAAATACGTTATACACCGAACCAACTCCGACGTTCGCATCTTTTGAAATGTCTAATACCGAGGTCTTGTGGTAGCCGTTTTTTTTGAAAAGCTCCACCGCGGCTTCAAGTATCATCTCTCTTTTTTTATCGATTCTCTTTGACAACTCAACCCTTTAGCATAACTGTATTTCTCGGAAATTATATTTTATTTTTTTTAAACTATTTGAACGCCGTTCACTATTTTATTTGCCGACACCGAACTTCTCTACGCTCTTTTGATCCATCGCGGATTTTGTGGAAAAAAAGTAGAGATCGACACGTCTATTTTTCGCCCTTCCTTCCGCGGTTGCATTCGTAGAAACAGGATTAAATTCCCCTTCCCCGCAAGCGCTTAGTCTTGCCGGATTTACCCTATTGTTTAAAAGCTCTTCGGTGACCGCCACCCCCCTTGCGACGCTCAAATCCCAATTATCGACGTACATTCTATTATCCGTAAATTTTTGGTCGTCGGTATGCCCCGTCACCTTTACCTGAATGTCGTTCGGGAGCTTGTTTATCTCCAACGAAAGTCGCTTGAGCAAAAGCAGAGCGTCCCCTTCTTTAAGCTCCGCACTCCCGCTTTCAAATAAAATCTCGGCGGGTATCCGCATCAAAAAGCCGTCTTCCGCCTCTTCTAGTCGCACCGAAGGACCTTTTGCGAGTCGCGTCATTTCATTAAACTCGGTAATCACGCTAGCAAACACGTTTTCGGCGGTGATAGAATCTATATCGGTCTCCATAGGGGTTGCTTTTATGCGCTCCGGTGTCGAGACTTCGGTATGTTTTCCTTTTTCTAGTACGCTAAAAGTCCCGTCTAGCGAGGCGATAGCCAATTCGATTTTCTCCTTATCAAACGTCGCCATCGAGAGCAATAAAACGAAAAAACACAAAAGCAAACTCATAAGATCGCCAAACGTACCGAGCCAAAGCGGCAATCCCGGTTTACAATCGCAAGAGCACTTTTTAGCCATCTTCTCCCCGCCGTTATTTAGTGCTTCAATGATACAATGTTAAGGATAAAAAGTAGGAGAATTATGGAGCAAATAGTAGATTTTATAGTCCAAAGCGTGGGCACATTGGGCTATTTTGGAATATTTCTTATGATGTTTATAGAGAGCACTTTTTTCCCTTTTCCGAGCGAAGTAGTAATGATTCCCGCGGGGTATTTAGCCCATAAAGGGGAGATGGATTTATGGTTAACGATATTTTTCGGCACACTCGGAAGCCTTAGCGGCGCACTGTTTAATTATTATTTGGCGGTAAAATTCGGTAGAAAAGCACTCATACGCTACGGGCGTTATTTTTTTATATCCGAAGAGAGCGTATATAAGACGGAGGATTTTTTCAAAAAACACGGACATATCAGCACGTTTAGCGGACGCCTCATCCCCGTCATCCGTCAGCTTATCTCTCTACCTGCGGGTGTTGCGAGGATGGACTTAAAAGAGTTTTGCCTCTACACTACTTTGGGTGCAGGCATATGGGTGGTGGTGCTAGCGATGCTAGGGTATTATATAGGGCAAAACGAAGTACTCATAAAAGAGAATCTACGCACCGTCACGGTGTTGCTTCTTATGGCAGTCGCGACGTTGGTAGGGTTTTATATATTTAAAAAATCAAGGAATGTCGTAAAATAACCACCAAAGCATTCCGATACACACAACGGTGATGCCCGCAAAAATTATATATTGATTTTTAAGCTCATGACTTAGAATCGGTGACGTTTTTTTTGGCTTTTTGCTCTGTGTCGGCTCTTCCTTTTCTACCGTACTTTCTGCTTCTTGGGATGACGCTTTTATTTCTTGCTCGGAAGCATTTTCATTGGATTCTTTTATGACGCTATACTCTTTTATGAACATCGCAGACCTTTTGTAGAGTTGATATGCAATCTTATTTTATTTTAAATTAAAAAGTACTATTATTGCGCTCTTCAAAACCGATGGGGAATTAGCTCAGCTGGGAGAGCACAACGCTGGCAGCGTTGGGGTCAGCGGTTCGAACCCGCTATTCTCCACCAAAATACTCGTTTACCTATATTTCAACATTCTAAAATTC
>CAZCQG010000038.1:0-18750 GCA_964500775.1 uncultured Campylobacterales bacterium | reverse complement strand
GATTCGTCACTATCTTTATCCCTTTTGAAGCCATTTGGGTGCTCACCATTTTTAGCGCCGTCTCAATAGCATCTTGCACGGCGTAGGTCTCGATTTGTTTGTTTGGATTGAAGAAATTTCTATAATCATCCACGGTTTGTGCCATAAAATCGACGCCTTGATCGATATTTTCAAGCACCTTGTGAAATTTCTCTTTCTCAAGCTTTTTATCTTCCAGTAGGTCTAATAGCACTTGCGTGTTTAATCCGATAGAATTTAAAGGTTGCTTGAGTTGATGCGCTATCACCCCTATCATCTCGCCCATCGCTACTTTTTTCGCATTCTCTATAAGGAGGCGATTTTGTTTTTCGAGCTGCCTTACTACCTTGTCAATCTCTTCTTGAAGCTTGATTCTATGATTGATAGATTCTGAAATATCGGTCAACGTGACAATATCGATATTTAAAGCCTCATCGTACGGATCGATGCTGACGTGGAAAATTCTTGTCTCCCCTTTTTTGGATGTAATTTTGACCTCGTCAATCGGATTTTCCGTTTGAATAATATATTTATTCCACGCTTTCCCTTCCATGGTTTTTTGCAAATACGCTCTTTGGGTATCGTCTTCAAAAAAATCGCATATACATTTATGGCTATATTTAAAATCCTCTAGCGTTTCAAAGCCGAAGAAAGTGAGGAATTTCTTATTAACGTCGATAATATTCACTCCGTTCGTAAGTAGCACGATACTATCTTGGGAATCGAGTATTTTTCGTGTTTTTTCCGACACCTCTTCATACGCTTTCTTGCCGAGAATCTCACGATAGATAAAAACAAAAAGCATCAATATAGCAAGCGAACTGCTCGATGCGACGAGCAACAAGCTATTTTCTTTATCTTTAATATACTCGTCTTTGTCCTGCACCACCATAACACCCGAAGTCGTCCCATCCACCGGATTTAGCATAGGGATAAACGTAAAAATATCGTTACTATTTTTCGGCACTATAGAATATGTCTGTTGCTCTTGCAATGCTTTTGCGACTAACTCCGCCTCTTTAGGTCGGAATATGGATAGATCCAAGAAGTTTTGCATACTCTCTAGGCGCTCTTTGAGCCCCTTCTTGACCACAAAATCGGCAAAAGGGGAGGATTCGTATTGCGTCTTTTCGTCTAGCTCCTTCACGCAACACGTATTCAAAAGAACGGTGACTTTTTTATTTTTTTGAGCCACGAGCTCTTTGATAAATTCGACTATATCTAATGATATTTCCGCACTCCCTATATGAACCTTGTCCCCTTGCTTATCGACGCTAAAAAGGGGAAATGCGTACAAAATACCGATAAAGTCGTGCTTATACTCAAACCCGCCCACCGGTTTTTGTGTTGCATTCGCCGACTTGAGCAAAATATCCTCGTCCTGCGATATATCCCCGTAGTGCTTTGGATTGTAGAATCTTAGGAAGTTTTCCGTATTCTTGAGGTACAAACGAAGATTGCCTAGTCCGTAGCCCCCTAGTGTCGTATATGCCTCATCTAGCTCTTTGTACAACAACTCTCGCGCGCCGTCTTTCCGCAGCACATCTCCGTCGTTCGCTTCCGAGAGCAAGGTCGTAACCCTCTTATCACGAAGATTTGTCTCGTAAAACGTATTTGCGAGGGTGTCGTATTTGTTGCGAATATTTTGGAACTCTTTATAGACTTTTTCCTTATGAAAGTCTAGATATGTTTGTATATTTTGCTCATTCATATATACGAGTGCCAGCAAAAGAGCAGAATCTACGACCAAAAATCCAAGCACGAGTGCCCCGCCCAAATAGAGCTTATAATGCCCCAAACCTATAGCAATGCTATTTTCTTTTTCGTTTGCACGGAGAAGATAGAGAAGAAACGCGATAATTATAATAGACAGAAGCATGACGAGATTTACGATATTTTTGGTTTTCTCTATCGATTCGAAGTTGATATTGTCGATGGGCTTGTATAAAAGAAACGTCGCCATAAGGGTATTTTTCTCATCAAAAATATTATGTGAAAAGATCACGGCATTCGCATTTTCATCTAGATAGTACTTTTTACTTTTTGGGATGAGACGCTCTATGCCCGTAGTAGTGATATATTCTTTAAATTCCTTGTTGATATTTTTATTTGCCACGTAGTAGTCGTCTATAAATATTCCGCTGAAAGGATTTTTTAGTTGATTTTTGTATTTTTTATCGACAAGTATCGCGCACCTATACCCTTTTGATTCTAGCTTTACGGCGATGGAGTTAAAGTGGGTGATGACCTCTAGGAATCCTAAAAAGCTATTCTCTTTATCAAATATCGGGATCATAGCCTTGAAGCTCAAATCATACTTTCCGACGCTTACGGTTGATTTGATCTCTTGCTTTTTGAGCATATTTGCGACATCTATCCTAAAAGGGAGGAGATTATCGCCGCTCTCTTCCGTCCAGCTTCTTGAGATGCTTCTACCCTCTTTATCGACGAGTTGCATCCAGACATTCTTGAAATCGGTGCGGGCAAAGAGTTTATTAGAGATATTGAGACGACTAAAATAGTCTTTCTCTTTGTTTTTTAGGGCAATCTGTATTTCGTTGTTCAGCGATATAGTAATAGCAATAGCTAGCGTAGCATTCTTTTTCTCTTCTATAAGCAGATTGGTTTCATTCGTAAGGGTATTGGAAATCGTCTCTAGCTCGCGATGAAAATATTGCTCGTATTTATCTTTTTTATACTTTTCGCCTATGATCAAAAAAACCAAAGAAAACAAGATGAAAACAACAACCAACAAGTAACCTTGCGAGCCGATTTTAAAATTATACTGCAACTCTCCTCCGTACAATCGCTGACATTTCTTCGCCATAACAATAATAATATTCTAATATAAAAAAGTATAATTGCGTTATGAATCTTATTATTACTTTTATTCTCTTATCTATTATTGTTACGCAGGGTGTTTTTGCGAAAAAAATCTTTGTGACTATCGAAGATGAAAACGGGAGTGTCTTGCGAAAGACCATCGAAATAGATACGGGCGAGATAGAGAGTATCCCCCTTGATGCGCTAGGAATCGATAAAGAACTCAACCTCAAATCGTCTAAAGAGACTACCTCATTCAAAGAGACGATAAAAAATTTCGGTATTTTACCTCACGGAAAAAACTATATTCTTCCCTATACGCACTCTTTTAACGACAGAGGGGCAGGGGAGCTGCGGGATGAAGCGCAGTTTCAATTGAGCTTTAAAAAGCTCCTGGCAGAGGATATTTTCGGGCTAGATTTGTATATGAGTTATACACAAAAATCGTTTTGGCAGATCTATCACGGGAGCGATTCGCGTCCGTTTCGGGAGAGCAACTATATGCCCGAGATATACCTCCAAAAAAACACTTCGATTCCCGTTTCGGTTTTTGTCCTCGATATGTATAGATTTGGCTACGTCCACGAATCTAACGGCGGAGATATTTATAAATCGAGGAGTTGGGATAGATTCTTTGCCGAAGCAAAACTCCATAACGGCAATCTGATGTTCCGCCCCAAAATATGGCTAAGAATCCCCGAAAGTAAAAAAGCAAACCCTCTAGATTCTGACGGGGATGATAATCCAGACATCCATAAATACCTCGGTTACGGCGAACTCGGCGTGCGCTATACACTCAATCAGCACGCTTTAGAACTCACACTTCGCAATAATCTTGATTTCTCGCAAAATCGCGGTTCGATGCTTTTGGAGTATTTTTATCCGCTCGAAGATGGCGTAAATTTCTATCTCCGATACTTTACGGGGTATGGCGAGAGTCTCATCGATTATGACAAGAGCGTGGACAAAGTCGGTATCGGCTTTTTGCTCAACATAGATTAGGGAAAGTGTACCGAAATACGCTCCCTTTGCCGAGGCTAGATTCTACCTCTATTAGCACCCCGTTTTTTTCACACACGGAGCGGACGATACTTAGCCCGATACCAAATCCTCCTTTGTAAATATCACCCCTATAATGGCGCACGAAAATAGCCTCTTTATCTTGGATGCCTTCCCCGTTGTCGCGTATTTCGAAGATGATTTTTTCCTCTCTTTTAAAGAGCTTCACGGTAATGTCGCTTTGCGGACGAGAATATTTGAGCGCGTTGGTGATGTTGTTATCTACTATGCGTTGCAACTCCACCCTGTTGATAAGCGCGGTGATCTCTTTTTCTATCTCCGTTAGCACGGTTATTTGTTTGGAATCTGCCAATGCGGCGAAATATTCGCATCGTTCGTCCAAAAATGACGAGAAATCAACGCATTCGGGCGAATATTTGATCGTTTTGTTTTTGATGAGGTATTCTAGATCGTCATAGACACTGCTAAGCGTACTTAGGGCAGCGAGACTTCTAGAGAGCTTTTTGTCTATGTGTTTTAGCATCAAGCCATCCAAATTGAGTCGCATGATTCCAAGCGGGGTCTTTAGCTCGTGCATCACATCCTTGAAAAAACTATCCATCTGCTTATTTGCCGCTTCATAGGGCTTGATAAGATTCTTCATCAAAAAATAGGAGATCAGAAAAAGTCCGGCGAATACGAATGAAAGCATAATAAAAAGATCCATATAGACTTTCGAATAGGAGATTTTTTTCGTAGTAATAAGGATATTTGCCCCCAAGAGATTCTGCACAAGAGGTTTAAAGTGGTACATCGTCTCTTCAATTTGGATGAAATCCGTACCGTTATACGGCGGAAGCGGCGAATTAATATTGCTAAAAAGTATACTTTTCCCCTCACCTATGAGGGCATTTTTGTACACTATCGAACGGGGAAAGATAAAGACTTTGGTGTCGGGTTTGATGTCCGCTATCTCTTTGGAAACAAAATCGGCGTATTGGAGCAGCTCTGTTTTTGCTTTTTGCTCTTCATACTTAAAGGAGGTGAGCGTATTTTCTAGAATCGGGATCGCGATAACAAAGGCGACCACAAGGGTCATCAACATTGAGAATTTAAACGCCGATTCGCTACTTCTTAACAATCTTGTATCCTATCCCTTTTTGATTGATGATGAGATTCTTATCGGTCTTATCTCGGAGCTTTTTTACCGCCATCCGTATATCACCCCATCCCACGTATTTTCCCTCCCACACGTATTCTCTGAGCTGCTCTACGTTTACATAGGCGTTGTCGTTTTTGATGAGACAAAATAGAAGCGCGCTCTCCTTCTCGCTCAAGGGAATCACGGCACCGTTTTTGAAGAGTTTTCTCGTGTTCGGATCGTAAGAGAAGTTAAATCCAAGCTCGATGGAGTGAATGCTCTCCCTAAGATGATAGGTGTTTATCGCCGCTTTTACCCTGTATTTTAGTTCTTTGAGAGAAAAAGGTTTTCTGATATAGTCATTACAACCAAGCTCATACCCGAGCGAGAGATTGTTAATGTCCGTTAGTGAGGTGATAAAAATTACCGGAGCATCGAGATTGTGCTCTTTGATATGCTTTAATATCTCATAGCCGTCAATCTTAGGGACACGTACATCGAGCAAAAATAGGTGATATGTCTTTGAAAAAGCAGCATCGAGCGCCGCTTCTCCGTCATCGAAATCATCCACCTCATACCCCTCCTCTTCGAGCGTCTCCTTTATCGATTCTTTGTAAGAAAAGTCATCTTCCAAAAGCAAAATTCTCATCGTATCTCTATCCCATTGTTTTTTTTGCCTTCAAATAAATATGCGTCGTTTTTTTCAAGACGATATTCATCTCCCCGTTTTCTTAGCAGGAGCGAATCTTTTAACATATTTTTTTCAAACCAAATAGCTATCAACCCTAACTCTTTATAGTCGAGATCATATATAGGGGCGAAACCGAAAAAATAGTTTTCATATGCGGCAAATCCTTGTGTATCGCCGCCTTGCTTGATGAGCGAATCTAATATAGAATCACACCCTTCCATACACTCTTTTGATGCAAGTACATAACCTCCGATATGCGGTCTCTCTCGCATCCAAGCGGCGATTTGCAAGTACTCTTCTTTCATTAGTACGATAAAATTTATCCCTTTTTTTCGGAGTTTCTGCTCAATATCGTCAAATCCCATTATCACCTCGACGGAACCGACATAGACGTTTTTTATTTTGATGGGCGAGATCGCTTTTATGTTTAGACGCTTTCCGAGTTCGATAGAGACGATGCTTTTCCCCGTTTTCTTTACGATATTCAGTCCTTTACGAAACGAGGAGAGGTTTTGTTCTTGTGATGCAAAATCCCAACTACGCACAAAAGAATCAAGATTTTTTGTATGAAATTGTATATCCAAAGATTCGATACCTACGGTGTTTTTAAGATGTTTTATCTCTTCAAGCGCTACATCGAAAAGTTTTTTTCTATCATTTTGGGTATATGCAGAGAGTATTTGTTCTTTTTGCGCAAGCAGGGTAGAGATGGTGAGCGCCAAATCTTTTTGATGGGAAATAAGCTCTTGTGTCGTCTGCATCGCTTCATCAATGCTATTTTGTGCATCTTCGTAATACATCGCATCGTTGATTCTGTATGCAAAATAGAGAATCGTGATGATCAAAAACAACAAAACTGCACCTATATAGGCGTATATACGCAACGACTTCACCCTTACTCCCGTGTATTCAAAAACTAAATTATATCTTAAAGATGCAATAAAATAATTGACGGATAATTGACAGTGAAAAAATAGAATTTTCTCACCTAATAAAAAAGGAGAGAAGATGAAAAAGAAAATGGCGCTTATGTTTACTCTAAGCACCGTAGTTGCGACTTCATTACTTGCGATGGATGTAGGCGAAATAGCCAAGCGTTCCGACAAAGGTTTTGAGAAAATGAACGTGAAATGGAGTGCTCCTGATGAAAACAAGATTCCGAACAATCAATTCGGTGATTTGGTCAAATACGGAAAAGAGTTGATCGTCCACACCGCTAAATACATAGGACCGGAGGTTGCCGATAAATCAATGCGTTTTGCAGGGAATAACCTCTCCTGTCAAGCGTGTCACCTAGATGCCGGCACGAAAGCATACTCCGCCCCGTATTACGGCGTATTTCCAAACTTCCCGCAATACAGACCGAGAGAAGACGGGATAAGCACGATAGAAGCTAGAATCAACGGCTGTATGCAAAGAAGTATGAACGGAAAACCGCTGCCTGAAAGTGGCAAAGAGATGAAAGCGATGGTAGCCTATATGTATTGGCTATCGCAAGGAATCCCCATTGGCGCAAAGGTGGAGGGTTCCGGTCTAGCGAAGATAGATAGGAAAGTCGTGATGAATCAAACCGCGGATCCGAAAAAAGGAGAGGTCGTATACAAACAACAATGTGCGCTCTGCCACGGTGAAAATGGAGAAGGACTCAAAAACGAAGGGAAAGCCAACGGTTACACCTATCCGCCTCTATGGGGCAAAGATACCTACAATACGGGTGCAGGGATGTATCGACTCATAAAAGCGGCCGATTTTATCAAGCACAATATGCCGCTTGGAGCTACTTTTGAAAACCCAATACTCACCGATGAAGAAGCCTATAACGTCGCTGCATATATCAACAACTACGATAAAAAGCGACCTGAAAAGGCAAATAGAGAAAAAGACTTCCCTGATGTAAAAGTCAAGGCAGCTGATACCGATATGGGACCGTATTTGGACGACAAGAGCGTAGAACAACACAAATTCGGACCGTATAACGGCATCATCATACTTCCCCAAAAATAGAAATACCTACCTAACCCTGCCCGAATCACCTCCTTTCGGGCGGGACAAATAATATTCACACCGCATATCATTTTTTATCACTACGATATGTATAAAATATATACAATAAAATGTGAGAAATTAATTACCAAAAGATTACAATCACACTAAATATTTTACCAAAGGGGTGATATGAGTATAAAAGTTAGACTAGCGTTGCTAGGTGGGTTGACCATTATATTGTTGCTTACGATTTCGATTATATCGTTTATAGGTATGCAAAAAACCAAAATTACGGGTGAAAAATATACAGACATTATACTCTCCAAAGACCTCATTGCAGACATATTACCTCCTCCTGAGTACATCATCGAAACAAGATTGGTGGCATTTATGATGCTTGAAGCACAAAGCAACGAGGAGCTAGAAACGCTTATCAAAAAATTTGAGACGCTCAAAAGCGACTATGCGGATAGACAAACATACTGGACGGAGAATCTGCACCATCCAAAAATGCGAGAATATATACTCGAACTCACAAGAAAGCCTGCACAAGAGTTTTTCAATCTAATGGATAATGAATATATTCCTTTACTAAAAAACGGTGAGATTGAAAAAGCTAGAGAGCTTTCCGTGGGAAAACTGAGAGACAAATATAGTGAACACAGAACGGCAATAGACGCGCTTGTCGTGATGGCGAACAAACAAGCTGCCGATGATGAAAAAGAGGCGCACGAGATGTTAGAGACTACACAAGGTCTCATAGTGACCTCCATTGTAGTAGGAACGCTAATATCGCTCCTCTCCATCGTACTCATCTCCGGTAGTATCCTTTCAAAACTCACCAAAATTAAAGAATCTGTAAGCGATCTCGAAGCGGGGGACGGTGACCTGACAAAAAGAATCTCACTTCAAGGAAACGATGAGATCACTCAAGTCGCTAATATCATAGATAAGTTTATAGGGAAGATCCATGCCACCGTCGCAACTGCCAAGAATCTCACTCACGAAAATGCTTCTACGGCAGAAGAGCTTTCTACGACCGCCAAAGAGATATGGAGTAGAGTGGTGGAGGAGACAAACGCAATCCACACCATCCTCGAAGAATCTCGCCCCGTCATCGATATGTCCGACGGTAGCGCAAGAACACTCAAAGCGAGTAGTGAAAAAATAGAGGACGTGCTCAAAAAAATCGAAGAGACAAAATGTGTGACGATAGAGATGTCGCAGGCGGTAAGGACAAACTCGGAAAATGAGATAGAGCTGTCGGATAAGCTTTCTCAACTCGTAAATGAGGCGACTCAAGTCAAAAATATTTTAGGTGTAATATCCGACATCGCCGACCAAACAAACCTACTCGCACTCAATGCCGCCATAGAAGCGGCGCGCGCGGGTGAACACGGTAGAGGTTTTGCCGTCGTAGCCGACGAAGTACGAAAACTCGCCGAAAGGACGCAAAAAAGTCTTGTCGAGACCAACTCTACGATAAACGTCATCACGCAGTCAATAAACGATCTTAGCGAAAATATGATCGCCAATACGAAAAAAATAAAAGATGTGCTAGAAAACTCGACTATCGCAGAAGAATCGATAGCATCGGCGGCTATGATGATAGAAGGTGTCTCTTTTGTCGCTAGAGATTCTTCAAAACAATCAGACGAAGTATCTCATCAAATGAAAGGAATCATTACTAAACTAGGGGAAATATCCACTATTTCTAGTAGCAACTCAAAAAGCGTCGAGGAGATTTCAAAAGCGATCGAGTACCTCAACGGCAAAACCGAGAAACTCTCCGAAAAAATGGACGACTTTCAAGTCTAAGGCGGCTATGCTCGACGGAATCTCAAACCGTCGGGCTTTCTTGCATTAAAATCTCCGCATTCTTGAGGAAACAACATAATCTAATATTTGGAAGAAAATTTATGTAGTGGTGCCCGGGGTCGGACTCGAACCGACACGAGGTTGCCCCCACCAGATTTTGAGTCTGGCGTGTCTACCAATTTCACCACCCGGGCAAGTTTTAGGACGGAAATAATAGAATAGAACTCCTTAATAAAACTCTAAAAAAACAAAGAAACAATGGATAAAAACAAAAAACTTTATATTTTTAGCTCCTCAAAGAGACTCACAAGCTTTCAAAAAGAGATAAAAGAGGGTTTCTTATACAAAAGCTATACATTCGGAGATTTTCTCAAAAGGGTCGTCGTCGTCCCGAATAAAGCAAAGATAGAAGGAAAGGCGAGAAAAATATACCTCCGTGAGGCTATTGCACATATCGACATCTCCCCCATAGGATTTGAAGGGAACTTTATCTCGTTTTTATCTTTTAGTGATTTTATATTTAGTTTTTTTGATGAGCTGACGCAAGCAAAGGTTTCCATCGAAACACTTAAAAGTTTTGATGTCTACGCCGAATACGATGAACACACCGAAATACTAGAAAAATGCTACAAAGCATACAAAAATCTACTTTTAGAAAAAAATCTTTATGATAGCTGCACAATCGATGAATGGCTTTTAAACGCTATTTTTATCGAACAATTTGAAGAGATACACGTAGAGATCGAGGGTTATTTGACCCGATTTGAGCTTGAGATTCTAGAGCATATTGCTTCCGTTTGCAAAGTATGCCTTTATGTAGAAGTCACCAAGTACAATAAAAACTATTACGACGTTCTCTTGCCCCAATTTGCCCCTTTTACCATGGGAAAAAAATACGCTATAGAGATAAACTCGCAAAATGTGTCGTCGCAAGATGCGCAATATACGAATATTCCGCCGCAAGCATTAATGTTTGACACAAAAATCGCACAATGCCGCTACCTTTTTACCTTGCTACAAAATGAAATCGCGCGCGATATAACTCCTGAAAAAATAGGGGTGATTCTATGCGATGAAAGCGATATGCACATACTAAAGCTATTTGATACAAATAGGAATCTCAACTTCTCGATGGGGGAGGGGTATAAAGAGAGCGTTTTGGCAAAAAGTATCTACGCACTTCTCAAGCTAGATCCCAACTCCAAAGAGAGTCTCTATCGCGCCGAAAGTTTTTTCACATCCGATACGCTCCAAGCATTCCAAGCGATGTTAAAAGCCGACATAGAGTCGTTTTTATCTTTTTTTAGAGATGCGTATTTTTCCACACAAGACACCGAAGGATACCTCGCCGAGACACTCTATTTTATAGAGAGTGCGCGGGAGCATTTTATAAAAATCAATAACGGGGAACTACTCAAGCTCCTCTATGACAAACTCTGCGAATACAGGAGTGACGACATAGGCGGAGGGAGGATCACGTGTAGCGGGGTGCTGGAAAGTCGCGGGATGGAATATGATACGGTAATCGTACTAGGCATGAACGAAGGGACTTTCCCGAAAGCAAGTCAAAAAGATATTTTTCTCAACTCTTCTATCAAAAAGCACTGCGGGATTCCGACGCCGTTTGATAGAGAATCGCTCCAAAAAAACTACATCCACCATCTCATAAAAAACTCTAAAAAAACAATATTCTGCTTTGTGGAAAACGAAGAGAGTATGCGCTCTAGCGTGATCGAAGAGTTTGAGTGTGATATAGAAGAAATCGTGATACCCAAGAATGAAGCCGTATTCAAAATATGGGACGAGACCATCAATGAGCATATCGATCTTTCAGATGTGATTTTTTCTTTCACTATGTTGCAATGTTTTCTTGAATGTAAGCGAAAATTTTATCTCCGATACATCGCAAAAATCAAAGAGCCTCAAAAAGACGATCTCTTGAGCACATCGGACATCGGCGATATAACGCATACGGTATTGGAAGAGCTATATAAACAAGCCGTCCCTACAAACAAAGAGGAATACAAAGCACTCTTTTATCATCTCGGCTTGAAAAAGACACGCAATAATCACCAAAAAATCGAATGGATAGGATTCTGCGACACGCTAGAGCAGTTTTTCGAGACCGAAACACAAAGAATCTCTAGCGGCATCCGACCTATGTATTTGGAAAAAGAGTTCACGGTAGAAATTTTGGGTGTCAGATTTAAAGGAAAGATAGACAGAATCGACATAAACGGCGATAGCTACGAACTCATAGATTATAAAACAAAAAAAACTCTAAAAATCGATACTGCGAAAAATTTTGATAAATCGAGCGATTTTCAACTTGAAATCTACTATCTTGCCGGAAAAGAGCTACTCGGGAGCAAATCCGTAGTTCCGTATTATTACGATCTTAGGAGCGGTGCTCTCTTGCAAGAGAGCATGCTAGAATCCAAACTAGAAGTTTTAGAACATCATATCGCCGGACTAAAAAACAACGCTACATTTGAGCGGTGTGAGAAAAAATCAACCTGCAGATATTGTCCTTACGATATGATTTGCAACTAATTTTATAAGGGTGAAAATGAAACTGTACGGTATTAAAAATTGCGGAAGCGTCAAAAAAGGGGGCGATTTTTTAGATGCGCACGGTATACAATATGCGTTTTTCGATTTTAAAAAACAACCTCCGACCAAAACAGAACTTGATACTTGGTGCGCTACTTTCGGCATCGATAAAGTCCTGAACACAAAGGGAACGACATATAAAAAGTTACAATTAAAAGATATGCGATTAAATGACGAAGAAAAAAAATCGATGATGCTCCAACATCCATCCCTCATCAAGCGACCGATACTCGTAAATGGAGAAACACCGTTGCTTATCGGTTTTGATCTAGAGGCATACAATGAGATGCGAGAAAAATATGCTTAGAGGCTTATACGGGATCACCGACACATCGCTCACTCCACAAGAGACACTCTATGCGCAAGTCGAGGCGGCGATACAAGGGGGGATGCGAATCTTGCAGCTAAGAGACAAGATAAGTACCGATGCACAGGTACTCCCCATTGCCTCTAAACTCCTAAAACTATGCAGAAAGAATAATGTGCTTTTTATAGTGGACGACAGGATAGAACTCGCCATCGAGATAGATGCCGATGGAGTACACGTGGGAAAAGACGACAAAGAGATACGGGAGTTTAAAGATAATTTCAAAGGTAAAATTATCGGCGTATCATGCTACGGCGATATTCATCGCGCACTTGACGCACAAGAACAAGGGGCAAACTATGTGGCATTCGGCTCATTTTTCCCTTCACCTACAAAGCCGCTTGCTAGCTTAGTAGATAGAAGCGTACTCTCGCAAGCAAAAAATATTTTAAACATACCGATATGCGCCATAGGAGGCATCACGACCTCAAATGCAACAGCATTAGTCGATGCGGGGAGTGATATGATAGCGGTGATTTCAGACCTTTGGAGTGCTCAAGACATTTTTGCAAAAGCAAAAGAGTTTTCCGAACTTTACGAGTTTTGATTTTATTTTGAAATATATTTCCTATATCATCCCGTATTTTAAAAAAGGACGGGCTTGTCGATGAGTAAGGTTTTGGCGATCAATTCAAATATCAGAATCCCCCATACGCAGATGGAGCACATAAGCGAAGCCGATTTGGAAAAAATAGACGATACGGCAGAGTACGACTATGTGCTTATTAGCGGAGGTGACGGAGCGCTTAGAAGGTGTACCGCATTTTTATACAACAGAAATATGCTCAACAAGGTTAAAGTCATTATCCATAAACGGGGGACTTTTAACCTTTTGGCAAATATGTATAAAATCAAAAATGTACGGAAAATCGCCAAAAAGATAGAACACGGCGAAGAGCTTGCGGTTCGAGAGATAGATCTTTACTCGATAAACGGGAAAGAGTTTTTTATTTTTTCCGCGGGAAATTCGCTGGATGTTTTATATATACACTTATCCGAGCTATTTAGAATAGGCTTCTTAAGAAAATCGAAATTTAGATACCTTCTCTCGTTTATTTTTCTTTTGCCCTCAATACTTATCCTTTTACCTATCACCTTATTGAATAAAAAAAGCTTTTTACTCTTTCTGTTTTTCTCTCCGAAAATAAAAAAGTTCTTTAATATATACTTTAATGTAGATTCTATCGAACTTACGCCCAATGAGCCTAAAATGCTGATGCAATTAGACGGGGATTTGGCAATGATAGAGGCAAATAAGATAATAATCAAAAAAGAATCTACTATAAAAATCGTTTTAGGATAATTTAAAAATAGATTAAGTCTCATTTAGCTAAGATACTTGCGTTTTTAGTATGGCGTCGGAATTGGTATTTGGTTTCCATCTAGCAGTCCCTCAATTTTTCAATTTTCACATTTGGAGTTCGCATTGAAGAGCATTTACGTTGGCAATATGAAGTATGAAGCTACCGAGGATTCGGTAAGAGAGCTTTTTTCACAGTATGGAGAAGTCGAGTCTGTCAAACTTATCAAAGATAGAGAGAGCGGAAGACCTAAAGGTTTTGGATTTGTTATGATGGAAGCAAACGGCGCTGATAAAGCGATCGAAGCACTTAACAACACAGAATTTCTCGGTAGAACGCTAAGAGTAAACGAAGCAAAGCCAATTAACGGCGGCGGAGAAAGAAGACCTAGGTAACTTTCGGCTGAGCGCTTTTCAGTCTAGAGCCCTTTTACTTCAACAAGGTAGCTAAAATTCCTATTCGTTAGGGATTTTAGCCTATTACTTCCATTACTCATTCAAGGTATCCTTTTATGGCACTAGCCGCGATTTTCCCTACACTTCTTTTTTTATCTTTAGGATACATAGCCAAACAAACAAAACTTTTTCACCCGAAGAGATCTAAGGTTTTTGTTGATTTCATCATCTATATAGCATTGCCTTCGCTTATTATAGATCTTATCTATCACATAGAGATAAAAAAAGAGTTGTTATACTATATAGCGGTGGGCTATATTTCTATAGTTTTTACCTATTTACTTGTAAAGATTCTTTCAAAATTGTTCGCATTTGACCCGATAAACGAATCTACGATTCTTATGATGACGCTATTTGGAAACACCACATTTATGGGGTTGCCTATAATAGACGGTTTTTACGGAAAAGAAGGGGTAAGCGCGGCGATTTTTTACGATCAATTCGTAGTCGGAATCCCCGTAATACTCCTTGGTCCTTTTATTATCGCGAATGCTAGGAAAATCGAAGGGGCAGGGGTCGATATTAAAAAGATACTTCTTTTTCCTCCGCTTTTAGCACTTTTTGTCGGATTTTTATGTAAAACTATAACATTGCCCGATTTCTTGCTAGGCTCCCTACATACGCTCGGAGCGACGGTAACTCCTTTAGCGATTTTCACCCTCGGTTTGCAACTAAGTTTTTCGGATATTATCGGTCAAAGGCGTATGGTCTCTCTCGTATTGTTTCTCAAAATGATTTTCGTCCCGCTCGTGTTGATATTTGCAATAAAGAGCTATATAGGGGAATTTAACGTAGGATGGAAAGCTATTTTTATGGAGATGGCGATGCCTCCGATGGTCACGGCGATGATCATGGTACTCAAGGCAAATCTGAATAACTCGCTTGCGATAGCCTCTCTAGGGGGTGGCGTGATACTTTCGATTCTTACTCTTCCGATACTCTTTGCTTATATCCTATGACGAAAAGGGTAGCAACAAAATCTCAAATGCGATAAGGATAATAATAATCCACTCCAAAAACGAGGAGTGTTTGTGATTCTGTTCGTCTGCAAGCATATTTAAAAGCTCTTGGATGATGTTAAGCTTTTTATTCAAAACCTCGATTCTCGGTTTGACATCCAAATAACTGATGGAAAGATTATAAAAGCCTTCAAGTTCGGGATACTCCCAAAAAAACTCCGGTGTATCCAAAAGCTCGGAATGGAGATGAATATTTGATTTTTCCAAAAAAAGCTTTCCCCTGAGTTTTGCAGTCTCTCTTCGGGTAAGCATTATTTTTCCGGTTTTAGCGAGACTTTCGGGGAGATATTTTGTATCTTCGATAGTGTTTTGTATCGATTCTTCAAAAACCGACAGCTTCAATGACTGAGCGATGCCGTGCGAAATCGCTAGCATCTCTTCTTCGTTTTCTTCGGAGAGGTAGATGGTGTCAAGATGAATTCGAACGTTTTTATTTTCCCCTGTAACCACGTAATCAAAATAATCGGTAATTCTATTATCCAAAGGAGCATTCTCAAAGTTCCCTATTTCATCCAAAATAAGCTTCTCGTCATCGTAGCCGCACCCCCAAAAGATTACGATCCCGTACCCGAAGATAAAAACTTTTGCGTTATCGTCGACATCGATTTGCATTACGTCCCGAATGCTTTTGAGCTTATATTTTTGCTCCAATGCCTCTTTTAACTCTTCCGATATATACGAAGCGGCGGTACAATATGCTCTTACTTGCATAATATTCCTTTATGAGTTTGGTTAAAGGTACCCTTCATTATACTACTCGATAAATTATTTGAAGGGTGCGCCGGTCATGAGAATTGTTACAAGCGAATTACTGTTTTTAGTGATAGACATTCAAGAGCGACTATTTAACGTAATGAAAAACAAAACGGAGCTAGAACACAACATAAGAAAGCTAGACGCGGGGCTAAAGCTGTTCGGTATACAAAAAATCATCACACAGCAGTATACAAAAGGATTAGGAGAAACTTTAGAGGGACTAAAAGAGGAGGGACATTTTGAAAAAAGCTCTTTTAGTTGCATCAGAGAAGATGGATTTTTGCACAAACTTCAAGAGAGCGATAAAAGCCAAATAATCATAGCGGGAATCGAGGCGCATATTTGTGTGATGCAAAGCGTCCTAGACCTCAAAGACAACGGCTATAAACCAATCGTCGTTGTGGATTGCATAGATAGCAGAAAAGAGTTGGATAAAGAGATTGCATTGCGCCGTTTTCAGAGCGAAGGGATTTTACTCACCACGACCGAAGCACTCCTTTTTGAGATT
Organism: uncultured Campylobacterales bacterium; assembly: GCA_964500775.1. Lineage (GTDB taxonomy): Bacteria > Campylobacterota > Campylobacteria > Campylobacterales > CAZCQG01 > CAZCQG01. Next base: position 2,255 of record CAZCQG010000038.1, on the reverse strand, counting down.
TGCAAAAGTGCCCAAAACGATAAATTTCGAGAATTAAGCAAGATAATAAAATGAAACTACTGACCGCTCTATTTTTTATGTCAGTTTCTGCTTTTGCCGCATGGCAGATGTTTAGCGATCAAAGAGATACCTACATTTACAACACGAATACGGGAGAAATTTACATCCGCGTAGATATGGGGCAGGAAAACTACAAGGATAAATTTATCAAAATGCCTATCGGTCAAAGCGCACAGTCGATTGAAGGGAGCACATCTTCGAGTGATACGCTCCCTTTGGCATCTTCTAGCGGCAATTACTCAAAAGAGGAGCTTGATAAGATAAAAGATGAGGCGAATAAGCTTAAAAGCACTATTTACGATAGCGTTTTAAAATAACTCACCTAGCCAAGATTTAGCGACGTTTTTCAATCCTTCGGGATTCTCGGAAGCAAAATAGCGAATCTTAGTCTTTAATTCTTTGCTTTGCAGGTTATATTTTTCATTGAGATATTCCACTATCGCATCACCCGAGTGGATAAGTGATGCCTGTGGAAAATGGGCTTGCAACGGGGCGTTGATAAGGGGAAAATGGGTGCAACCGAGTATCACCCCGTCAAACTCGCCGAGATTCTTGAAATAGTGGCGCATCGCCGACGCGAGCACTTCACCTTCGAAAAGCCCTTCTTCGACGATAGGGACCAAAAGTCCCGTAGCGACTTGTGTGATATTTTCATATCCTTTGGCATTGAGTAGATTTTTGTAAATATTGCTATTGACGGTCGCTTTTGTACCCAAAACCAAAAGTCTAGAATCTTTTTTCTCCAGTCTCTTGACGGCGGCTAATACGCCCGGTTCGACGACACCGACCACGGGAATGGCGGCAGATTCTTTTAGCTCTTCGATGGCGTACGCACTTGCGGTGTTGCATGCGGCGATAAAGATGTCTATCTCAAAATTTTTGAAAAATTCCAACGCTTCTAACGAATAACGGATAATGGTATTTTTATCTTTCGTGCCGTACGGGACGCGTGCCGTATCGCCGTAGTATATGATCTCATCAAACAGCCTCGATTCCAAAAGGCTTTTTACGACACTAAGTCCCCCTACGCCGCTATCAAAAACACCCGCTCGCATCATTCGTTCATTATGCTTAAAAATTCGTTGTTGTTTTTTGTCTTTTTGAGTTTATCATAGAGGAACGTGAGCGCTTCGACTTCATCCATTTGGTGCATAACATTTCGTAGCATCCAAACTTTTTGAAGCGTATTTGCAATAAGAAGCTCCTCTTTTCTCGTACCTGATTTAAGGACATCAAGTGCGGGGTAGATTCTTCTATCGGCGATATGCCTTGAGAGGACTATTTCGGAGTTGCCCGTACCTTTAAACTCTTCAAAAATTACTTCATCCATTCTCGATCCCGTCTCGATAAGCGCGGTAGCGATGATAGTGAGGCTGCCGCCGTTTTCTATGTTTCTCGCTGCACCGAAGAATCTTTTGGGTTTATGGAGAGCGTTGGCATCCACACCGCCGCTAAGCACTTTACCGCTAGATGGCGTAGCGGTGTTGTACGCCCTAGCAAGTCTAGTGATACTATCAAGGAGAATCACCACGTCTTTCCCCATCTCGACGCGTCTTTTAGCTTTTTCTATCACGAGTTCCGCCACGCGGATATGGTTTTGCGCAGGAAGGTCAAACGTAGAGCTATACACCTCTCCTTTGACGCTTCGCTCCATATCGGTTACCTCTTCCGGTCGCTCATCCACGAGTAAAACGATGAGCTCTACATCAGGATGATTTCTTGAAATACCGTGCGCAAGTTCTTTCATCAACTCCGTTTTACCGCTTCTAGGGGGTGCGACTATAAGTCCCCTTTGCCCTTTACCGAGCGGAGTGAAAAGATCAAGCATTCTTCCCGTTATCTTGCTCGGCTCATATTCTAGGATAAGTTGTTCGATAGGATAGAGCGGGGTGAGGTTGTCAAAAAGGGGTCTGTTTTTTGTTTCTTCGGGACTTTGGTAGTTGAGTGCCTCAATTTTTAGCAGGGCATAGTAACGCTCCTGATCTTTGGGTGCGCGCACTTGTCCCGTGACTATGTCACCGTTTCTTAGGGAAAATTTGCGTATTTGCGTATTGGAGACATACGCATCGTTCGGACTATCGGAAAAGTTCGCATCGGTAGCTCTTAAAAACCCGTACCCTTCATTCGTGATCTCTAGAATCCCCGTAAAAAGGATAAAACCGCCCTTGTTGACTTGAGATTTAAGTATCTCGAAA
>CAZCQG010000037.1:0-19238 GCA_964500775.1 uncultured Campylobacterales bacterium | reverse complement strand
CGTGGGCAAACCTGCCCCTTGGGAGGCGGTACAATGAGCAAGCCTATGAAACCGTTACAAGTCAATCCTATCAAACACAGCTCCCCGATGGGTGCGCTTTTGGCGTTTTTGGGAGTAGATAAATGTATGCCTTTGATGCACGGTGCGCAAGGGTGTGCGAGCTTTAGCAAAGTCCTTTTCACGAGACATTTTTGTGATCCTATAGCAGTCCAAACGACGGCGGTAAACGACGTGACCGCGGTGATAGACGGCGGGGACAGGGTGATAGCCGAAGCAGTCCAAAACATCCTCAAAAAAGTAGACCCCGAACTTATCGGTCTTTTTACTACGGGGATGACCGAGACAAAAGGGGATGATGTCAAAGGTGCGGCTAAACTCGTGATGGCAAACACGGGCAAAAACATCGTCTATGTCAATACGCCCGACTATGAGGACGGACTCGAAGGGGGCTGGGCGAAAAGCGTCAAAGCCCTCATCGAGCAACTCGTAGAGGAAAAAAGTGATTGTGATATGAAAAAAATCGCGATACTGCCCAACGTCAATATGACGCCGATTGAGGTAGAGAAACTGAAACTCTTTTTGGAGAGCTTCGGTCTTTGTGCGTATGCGTTGCCCGATTTATCCGATTCGCTTGATGGATATTTGGGCGAGAAACAAGGAAGCATCAGCGGTGGCGGAATCAAAGTATCCGAAATAAAAGAGCTTGCGACTTGCGGCAGTGCGATAGCCATCGGGAGCTCGATGGAATCGGCTTTAAAATCACTAAAAGAGAAAAATCAAAATATAAAAACCGCATTGTTTGAATCATTAAGCGGACTAGAAGCGAGCGATAGACTAGGAGATTTTCTCTGTAACGAGATGCGTTTAAGCGTGCCGAATCAAGTGAAAAGATGGCGCGACAGGTTGCGTGATATGATGCTAGATTCGCACTTTGTGATGGGGAAACTCCGATTTGGACTTATCGGCGAATCTGATCTCTTGGTCGGAATCTCACACGCTTTGCGCGAAGTCGGCGGGAAGATTCCTTTGGCGATAGTCCCCGAAGAGAAAGCTGCCAATGATTCCATAGCCGCAGAATCTGTGCTTGTCGGCGATTTTGAGGATTTGGAAAAAAACATTGATTCTATCGATGTTATCGTGGGAAACTTTCACGCCGAAAAACTCGCCCACAAATACCATAAAAAACTCTTCCTCGTCGGGTATCCAAACTACGAAGAGGTCGGGAATCAATTGAGTTTTTACCAACTTTACGAGGGGTCGAGCTACTTCCTCAAAGAGATGGCAAACAAATGTATAGGACATCACGATGGTCTATAAGATCAAAGTGATACGAAATTACGGACTACAAGGAGAGATTATGAAAGTAGCGTTTGCGACAAAGGACTTGGAAAACATCAACGAGCATTTCGGATGGGCAAAACAATTTGCCGTTTACGAGATAAATAAAGAAGGATATTTTCTCAAAGAGGTCGTAAAAACCGACTTTGACGACAACAACGAGGCAGAAAAGATCCAAGCCAAGATAGACGCTATCAAAGATGTCTCGATAATGTATTGCGAAGCCATCGGACCGACCGCCGCGGCAAAAGTGATAAATAACAAAATCCACCCCATCAAGGTGACCGAAGAGAAGACCATAGAATCTGCTGCCAAAGATTTAGTAGCGATGCTCAAAGGGAATCCTCCGCCGTGGATAAGAAGAATCATCGCCAAAGAGGAGGCGTAAGGTGGATTTTAAAGAGTTGTTTACCAAAACCATCATCGCCCAAGTGCGCGCGCTCGACCTTTACGGCAGCTGGAGCAAGCTAAGCGACGAAGAGCTTTTGACAAATAAATACGTAAAAACCAAAGAACAGCTCAAAGAGATACCGCTCGTGGGCGACATCAACGAACTCACGAAAAAAGATATTCGGATGATGTACGAAGCACTCGCGCTTGCGTTTGAAAAGGCAACGGGGGAGATGGCAAGCGTGGTGATGGAGATGAGCGGCGAGGGATTTGGCAGGGCGGTGGTGCTCGGTCAAGGTCTCGTGCTCGTAGACAAGCATCATAGGGATGCGCATAGATTCGGATACCGAGATTTGGAGAAGTTTTTGGATGACGGAGCAAAGATGCTCCAAGGCGCGGTAGAGAAATTTCAAACTTACAAAGGAGGCAAATAGTGGCTAAAACAAAAGCGGGAGCCGAGTGGGTTCAAAAGTTTGTAGTGGCGCTCGATAAGGAAAAATGTATCGCCTGCGGGAGATGCTATAAAGCCTGTCCGAGCAACGTCATGAATCTCGAAGAGGGAGAGAATGACGACGGCGATGAGATAAAGTATATGGTGCTAGAGAACGACGGTGATTGCATCGGTTGTTTGGTATGCGAGAAAGTATGTCCGAAAGGGTGCTTCAGCCACGCCGCCTAAGGGTCGCGATTTGATTTTGAAAGGATTTGAGATGCAGATGAGTGAATTTAACAAACTAGAAGATTTCGAAGAGTTTTTAGAGTTTTTCGGCATAGAATCAAACGAAAAACTCAACGTAGTGAAGCGGCTTCATATCTTGAAGAAGTTTGGCGAAATGATCACTAAAATCGACACTCAAGGGCTTGAAGAATCAAAAGCGTTGGAGTTCTACCGTTTCGCATTTCTTTCGGTGTACAAAAACTTTGAAAACGGATACAGCCCGAGTGCGGCGGATGTTTGGAGTATGTTTGAGCGTACGGGCGGATGTATGAGCTGTATGAGCGCTACGGCGTGCACGAGCGGAGAGAGCCATGGATCATTTGACCCCTGCACAGCAAAATAGTCTCTCAAGCTCTAGCAAAGATGAGATTCTTCCCGTCTTTAATATCGGGGAGTGCGTGAAGCTGCTCAAAGATATAAAGAACGACGGGACGTATGCGTTTTCAAAAGTGGGCGATGTCATCATAAAGGCAGGCGCTACGGGGTATGTGCGGCATGTAGGCGATTTTTTGCAAACTATCAGAATCTACGAGGTGGATTTTTTGAACGAAGGGCTTGTGATAGGATGCAGAGAGTTTGAATTGGAGAGTATCGACGACGGTTTTAAAGACGACGTCGAAGCGGAGCTTTCTTTTATGAAAGCACACCGTAAAGAAAAATATCAATCTTAAAATACAAGGAGAGAAAGATGGCTGATAATTTAACAAGAGTGGAGATCGTAAACGATTTTCTAGCGATAAAGGTGCCTGTAGGTGCAACAATACAAGACGTAGCGGAAAAAAGCGGTAGCTCGATTCCTTTTGGTTGCAGAGACGGCGAATGCGGTACTTGCGTGATAAACGTACTCGAAGGTATGGATTTCCTAAGCCCGCTCAATGACAAAGAGAAAAAAGTCCTTTCAACTATGCCTGACCACCATCTATCTAGCAGACTATCCTGCCAGATGAAGATCGTAAAAGGCGGCGGAAGCATCAGACTACGATATTAAAATCCTCTCTGCCCATTTTGGGCAGAAGAGTGATTTGTGATTGAGTAAGAAACTTATAACTACTACTTGCTAAACTTGTTTATTTGGTTTATTAAAAAATATGTTAGCTCGCTCATAAAAGTGACATATTTATCTTTTGTTTTGTATATTTCCCAGCAAATTTCAAAAGCATTAGCATTATCATTGGCAATGTTGTATTCAGTCATTTTGTTGAATAAAATATGAGGATCTGAAGATTCATAATGGTACTGCAAAGTGCTATTATTATTTTCAGCAAGGTATAAGCCTACGAGAAATTTTTCAGGAGCTAAGCCATCGGTGTGCAAAAAAAATAGTCCATCCTCACAATTAAAGTTAGAGACTTGATCCCCATCTAAAATGCAAACATAACCTGTTTTGATTTTTTTATGCTCGTATGTGCGTTGATGTGATAGAAAAATTTTATGCGTCTCTGAAGCAGTACCCGTTACGATAATGTTGCACAGTTTGTCTATCATCTCAAAATCGGTGTTATTCTTAATCCATTTAAATGATTCTTGTATAATTTTTTTCGCGACAATATCCTCGCAAAAAATATCTAATAAGGGATATAGATTACTATCCATTTTAGATAATGCTTCATTTGTTCGTGCGGGCTGTATAGCTTTTAACGTTCCATCATTTTTTTTATCAATAAAAATCCTTGATTCGTTGCCTACATGGGTAAATATAGAAGGAGAATGAGTGGTGATAATGAATTGTTTTTTTTCTTCTCTTGATACATGATAGATAACTTCCAGTAGTTTTCTTTGTATTTTTGGATGCAAACCGACCTCTATTTCATCAATAAGAATTAAAGCATCTTTATCTGCATCTAGAATATCAAGCAGGGTTCTAGTAATAACATCTTCTCCTGAGGCAGAATTAAAGCTAGAATATTTTTTTCCAGTGTTGTATGCAACGACATCTTTATCTATGTGGGTAGCTAACTTTTTTATTTCCGAATAGGCTTCTTCAAAAATATACGAAAGATATTCTTGTAATCTTTCTTTCTTTTTATAATCTTCTCCTACTGCGTTACGTGCTTTGGAATATGAGGTTTTAGATGTGCTTCTTAACGGTATTGCCCTATCAAGGTCTATCAATACAACTTGTCTCTTTTTAATTTGAGATTCTTTTTTGCCTAAGCCATTCCATTTTCCGGTAGCTTTTTTCTTTTGACCCCTTTTTGTTTGTGTTTTGTCGCCTTCCCTGTACGTGATGTAGTATGTCCAGTCGTTTTCTTGGGAATCGCTATCCGTCATTTTTATGAGAGCATTCCAAGTATGTCTTTCAAATTTACCATTGGTGGAATTTCTTTTTAAAAAATTAAAGTGACTGCAAGCCAAAGCGGTTAAAATAGTTGTTTTACCTATCTTGTTAGTTCCGCTAATTATGCTTACAGGTTTCAAAAAGTTGATTGTTAATTCTATAATATGCTTAAAATTATCAAATTTAATTGAATGTAGAAACTTTGAATAGTCTCTAGCATTGCTAATATCAGCTTTTTCAATAAAGTCAAAATCACTATTAGGGTTTATTTTTGCCATATTTCATCCGATGCACTTGAGGTTTGTTGAGCTAAAACTATTATAATTCTAGTTGAAATTTTATTAATAATGCCGACAAAAATTATTGGAGAAAAATGAACGCCTTTAAGACCTCTCAAAAACAGACCCAGCGACTTAGAATCTCGATGAAGTTGATGACCTCATTGCTGCGCCTCTCCAATAAAGATTTGGATACGTATCTCCAAGAAGCGAGCAAAAATAACCCCTATCTAGAACTCAAAACGGCAAAAAAGAGTTTCGGGCAGTCGAGTATTTTTACCACCTCCAATGCCGAGGGGAGGGCGATAGAGCAAAAATCGCTCTTTGAAAAGCTCAAAGACCAGATTATCCCGCCCCTTTTTCCCACGATACGCTCCCAAGAGATAGCGCTCGCTATCATCGAAAATATCGACGAACACGGTTTTTTTGAAGGAGAGAGTGAAACACTCGCCGAGACACTCGGGGTATCGGGAGCGGAGTTTGAGCGGATACGACAGCGATTTGCCTATCTAGATCCTAGCGGGGTAGGGGCGAAAAATATCCAAGAATCTTATCTTTTTCAGATACAAAACCTCGATGTGGATGAAGATGTCGCGTCGCTTTTGCGCACCATGATAGAAGATCTCAAAAATATCAACTCCTACGGGAAAGAGCCTCTATTTCACGAGGCGCTTCGGATATTTAAAAAGCTCAATGCCACTCCCGCGTTTCCAAACGAAAACGAGACCGATTCGATTTACCCCGATTTGGTCTTTGAGTTTGAAGAGGAGGACGTCAAGATAAAAATGCCCTCAAACGCATACCCCGATCTCCATCTAAAAAAAGCCGAAACCTCAAACGATGTGCTGAAAGAAAAATTCAAAGAAGCCAAGCATCTTATCGATTTGTTGGAGCTTCGAAAAAATACCCTGTATAAAATCGGCTCATACATCGCGCTCAAACAGCGTGATTTCTTTTTGGGCGGAGAGCTACTGCCTATGGGGATGCAAGAGATAGCAGAAAATATCGGTGTCTCTCAATCGACCATATCGCGAGCGGTCAGCGAAAAGTACGTCGCCACCCAAAGAGGTGTTTTTGCGCTCAAAAAACTTTTCTGCAAATCATTACACGGCGACATCACAAAAGGGCAAATCAGTGCTTTTATAGAAGAGATGATACGGGGCGAAAACAAAGAGCGCCCCTTGAGTGATGAGGAGTTGTGCGAATTTGTCAAACAGGAGTTTTCTATAGAGCTTTCTCGGCGCAGCGTGACGAAATACAGAGAATCGCTTAACATTATGACAAGCAGGGAGCGGAAGCGCTATTATTTAAATAGCAAGTATTGACACCCTGCTTTTTCAAAAATCAAAAAAGTGTAAAATCGTCGTCGAGATGTTCCGTATGACCCGTCAAAAGCATCTCAAGTTGTAAAAATGAGCTAAAGATAGAGGCATCCAAGTAGTGGATGTCAATAGCGCTCTTTTCGACCAAGACGCTATTTTTCCAGTTTTCTACCTCGGATACAAATCCGTCCAAATATTTCGCTATTTTTGGGAGTTTCGCACTATCTATTTCGTTTTTATTTAACAGTTCTGAAATTTCGTACAAGCTATAGGTTAAATCCTCAAACTCCACCAAGACGGATATAGCTTTAGAAGCTTTGAGGAGATTCTCCGTGATTTTTTGCAAGTGTTCTTTGCGTAACGTCTCCGTAAGCTCATACGTATCTATTTTCAATTCCTCGATTATTTCGCTAAGCTCGGCGATATTTTCGTTCATATTCTCATCCACCTCGCCTAGATACTCTTTCGCCGAAGTTATAGTCGCTTTTTTCTTGCGCAAGATAGATTCTTTGGCATCATACTCATCGATTTTTTTCGCCTCGGGTTGTATATCTTTATTTTGCTTGTTAAAGCGATTTCTGTATATTTTTTCATACAAAAGACTCTCAAGGTATCTGTTGTAATTGGAGATTTTGATATTGTAATACTCTAGTCGAGTAATGTCGTAGAAATAGATCACCCGATAGGTTTTTTTGTCGGGACGCAAGGTGAGTTCTTTTGTGTAAACCGAAAACATATGCTTGTGATTGCCGTGACGCATTAGAACTTTTTTATGTTCTTTATCGCTAAAAAACTCCTCGATGCTATTTATATACCCCCTCATTTTTTGAAAAAACTCCTCGATCTTTACCGTTTCGTTTTCTATGTTTTTCAGTGTGTCCGAATCAAAGAGTTGGCGAAACGCATCGTTTATAAAAGTGATAGTAGTGCCGTCGTATAGCGCTATGGGATTTGGCGATGAGTTGAGAAGAATCATTACAAATTCATCGTACGCATCGTCGCTTACGTCAGATTCTTTGATTTTTTTATACTTCTCTATCTTTGTTTTCATCTCCAGTACGTCGATTGCATCGCTTAACGCGCCTTGTAATTTTTTTGCGTTTATGGGTTTGAGTATGTATTTGTCTATCCCGATGTCGATAGAACGCAATAAAGAGTTTTCATCGTCAAAAGTGCCGGTTATGATAATAGGAATATCCGGCGAGATGTTTTTTGCCATTTGAGAAAGTTCCAAGCCGCCCATGCTGGGCATAGTAACGTCGGTTATCAGTATATCGGGTCTTATGCTTTCAAATAGCTCATACCCCTCACGACCGTCACTTGCGGTGTAGACCGATTCGCTTTGTTCTTGCAAGACTTTCGCCACATGTGCTCTGACTATTTCATCATTCTCCACGTAGAGTATTTTTACCCCCGATCTATCACTTACATTTCCCATGATATACCTTTCAGGATGTGATTTCTTAACAATGGTACAAGTTACATTTTCAGATGAATCTATAGTAGCAGTAATGATATAAAACTGTTCTTACGCTTTATATATTATCTAGAGATAAAGTTAAGAATTAAATAAGGTTAAAATATAGTTACAAATTTGTTACAATCGTGAACGCTAATTTGAGAGGCTCGGAAAGAGTGTTTTAAACATCTCGACTTTCGGCGAGACGACAAAGGCGCAATACCCCTCGCTCGGATTTTTTTCAAAATAGTTTTGGTGATAGGTCTCTGCGTAATAAAGCGTCCCCAAAGGGGAGATTTCCGTCACGATATTGGGGTATCGCGTGACCTTTAGCCTTGCGATATAGTCGTTTATTATCGTTTGCTGCTCTTCGTCGGAGTAGTATATGACGGAGCGATATTGCGTCCCTACGTCGTTCCCTTGCCTGTTTTTTTGTGTAGGGTCGTGTATGGAGAAAAATATCTCTAAAATCGATTCTAAGGTGATGAGAGATTTATCGTATGTCAGCTCCACCACTTCGGCGTGCCCCGTCTCTCCTGAGCATACTTGCTCATATGTAGGATTTTTGACCGCTCCGCCGCTATATCCGCTCGCGGTGCAAAGTATCCCTCTAGTGTGTCTAAAAACCGCCTCCAAGCACCAAAAACAACCACCGCCTAAAACGATTTTTCCTAAAGTATCACGCATACGAATCCTAAAACAGAGTGAAATCGTCGTCGAAATGCTCCGACTGACCGGTGAGCAACATTTCAAGTTGTAAAAATGAGCTAAAAATGGAGGCATCTAGATAGTGGATGTCGATAGCGCTTTTCTCTACCAAAACGGTGTTTTTCCAGTTTTCTATCTCTGAAATAAACCCGTCTAGATAGCGTGCCGTTTTAGGGAGTTTTGCACTATCCACGCTGTTTTTGTTCAAAAGTTCCGCTATTTCGTAGAGACTGTACGATAAATCTTCAAATTCAACAAGGACGGAAATGACCTTGGAGGCTCTGGAGAGTTTAGTCGTTATTTTTTCGAGATAGTTTCTATTGAGTGTTTCTATGAGTTCGTAGGCATCTGCCTTTAGCTCTTCTATGATTTCATTGAGCTCCGCGACACTGTCGTTCATATCCGAGCCCAGTTCATTTAAATACTGTTGTGCGGTTGTGGGGAGAGTCCGTTTTTTTCGCAGTATAGCGGCTTTTTCGCTAAGGGCGGTCTCTTCGCTTGATTCTTGTACGGTAGGTTCGATTTTTTTTACAAAGCGGTTTTTGTAAATTTTTTCATACAAAAGGGTCTCTAAATACTTGTTGTAGTTTGCGATTTTGATGCTTTGATACTCTTGAAGGGTGATGTCGTGAAAGTTTACTACCACGCTAGGGATACCGTTTATGGGTATTTGCTTTGTGTATATAGAGTAAAACTTTTTCCACTGATCTAGCTTTATGGAGACTTTTTTGTACTCAAGATTCCCGACTAGTTCTTCATAGGTCGTAATACATCCCTTGTCTTTCTGCAAGAGCGATTCGAGCGCACTTTCTCCGCTTATAAGCATCTTGAGCGTTTTTGCGGGAAATATCTTTGCAAAACTGTCGTTAAGAAAAACGATATTTCTGTTTTGAAAAACGGCGATAGGGTTGGGCGAGGCATCTAGCATCAGCTTGACTGCATCGGTAGTTGCGCTGTATGTTTGCTCTTTTAGCGCTTTTTTTTGATAGAGTTCGAGTTTGAGTTTCTCCTCTATTTTCAGGATGCTTCGCTCAAGCACTTCGTGTAGTTTTTTTATATTGATAGGCTTGATGAGGTATTGGTCGATTCCTATCTCGATGGAGCGGAGAAAAAAATCCTCGTCGTTAAAAGCGGTCGTCAATATCACGGGAGTATCGGGTGAAATGTTTTTTACCATTTGCGATAGCTCCAAGCCATCCATCTCGGGCATTCTTATATCTGTTATTAAAATATCTGGTTTAAGTGCCTGAAACAGCTCTAAGCCCTCTCTGCCGTTGGTCGCCATATAGACGTTATCAAAACTCTTTTTGAGTATTTTGTAGGTTAGATTCCTTATGGCATCGTCATCTTCTACGTAAAGTATCTTGATTTTAGATTTATCTAGTAGGGATTCCATTCCTTCACCTTTCTCAATCTTTATTGAGAGATGATAGCAGGTGTAAGATAATATATAGTTTACGTTTAGAGGTATATCAGTTAAATAATATTTTATTTTTTGCTGAAAGTATCACAGCCCTGCGGCTTTGATACTTTCAGCTTGGTAGTGGGCTATGAGGGGTTCGATAATGTCATCAAGCAAACCACCGAGCATTATCTCTTCAAGTCTATACAGGGTAAGTCCGATCCTATGGTCGGTGATTCTGTTTTGCGGGTAGTTGTAGGTACGTATACGCTCGCTTCTATCGCCGCTCCCCACTTGGGATTTTCTCGCGGCGGAGTTTTCGTTCATTTGCGATTCGAGCTCTGCCTCGTAGATTCTTGCGACGAGAATCTTCATCGCCTTTTCTTTGTTTTTGTGTTGCGATTTTTCATCCTGCATCGAGACGGTGATACCCGTAGGGATATGGGTGATTCGCACCGCACTATCGGTAGTATTGACCGATTGACCGCCGTGACCGCCGGAACGATAGACATCGATTCGTAAGTCATTTGGCTTGATGTCCACTTCAACCTCTTCAACCTCGGGCATAATAGCTACGGTGATGGCGGAGGTGTGGACGCGCCCTTGGGATTCGGTATCGGGGACGCGTTGTACCCTGTGAGTGCCCCCTTCGTATTTGAGGCGCGAGTAGGCGCCTTTCCCTTTTATGAGGGCGATTATCTCTTTATAGCCGCCTACGTTGTTTTCGCTAGAGCTGATGATCTCCACTTTCCAACCCCGTATCTCGGTGTAGCGGACATAGGCTTTAAAGAGATCGCCTACGAATATCCCAGCTTCATCGCCGCCGGTACCCGCTCGGAGTTCTAGATAGATATTTTTATCGTCATTGGGGTCTTTTGGGAGGAGGAGTACCTTTATCTCCTCTTCGAGTAGCTCTATTTTTGGCTCTAAGACCTTTATTTCCTCTTTTGCCAAATCTCCGAGTTCTGCGTCATCGATAAGCGCTTTGTTCTCTTCAATCGAATCTATCGCAGAGATATACTCTTGCGCTTTTTGTACAAGCTCTTCGAGATCACTTTGCTCTTTGGAGAGTTCGGTCATTTTTTTAATATCGTTTGTTATTTGAGGCGAGCTAAGAAGAGAGTTTATCTCTTCAAATCTCTTTATAAAAGGTAATAGTTTATTTGCAAGCATTTAAAGATAGTTTATGTGGTGAGCGTTATTTTTGTTCGGTAAGTTTTTTTACGGCAACGTGCAATCTGCTCACTTTTCTAGCGGCAGTATTCTTTTTTAGGATACCTTTGCTTACGAAAGAGTGGATGTTTTGGTTTGCCATTTTTAGCGCTTCTTCCGCTTTTACCGGATCATTAGCGTTTATTGCTTCTAGTACGGACTTTGTGATGTTTTTGATTCTTGTTTTGTAAAATCTATTTCTTTCCGTTCTTGTCTTTGTTTGTCTAATTCTTTTTTCCGCTGACTTATGATTTGCCATTTTTGAATTAATCCTTTTTAAAATTTTTTTGGGGTAGAATTTTAGTTAAATATACTTTAAATAGAGATAAAAATTCAAGGCAAATTAATGAAACTTTTCGGAACGGACGGCGTAAGGGGAGAGGCGGGCGTAAAGCTCTCTGCGATGAGTGCGCTAAAACTTGGAATCAGCGCGGGAATATTTTTTAGAAAACACTCCGTGACCAATAAGATTCTTGTCGGAAAAGATACGAGAAAAAGCGGCTATATGATAGAAAATGCCCTTGTGAGCGGTTTGACCGCCGTGGGGTACAACGTCATCCAAATAGGACCGATGCCAACTCCGGCAGTAGCATTTCTCACCGAAGATATGCGGTGTGATGCGGGGATAATGATTAGCGCGAGCCATAACCCATTTGCCGATAACGGAATCAAGTTTTTCAATCCGAGCGGATTCAAGCTCGATGAAAAGAGCGAAGCCTCAATCGAAAATATCTACTTTGGAGATGATACCGATTCACATCTCAAAAAAGGGCATGAGATAGGCTCTTCTAAAAGAATCGACGATGTTATCGGGCGCTATATCGTCCATATCAAAAACTCCTTCCCGAAAGACCTCAATCTAAAAAGCCTACGAATCTGCGTGGATGCGGCAAACGGCGCGGCGTATAAAGTCGCTCCGACTATTTTTAGTGAACTCGGTGCAGATGTTATCGTACTCAATGACGAACCAAACGGTACGAATATCAATGAAAATTGCGGTGCGACCGACCCCGTGATGCTGTGCGAAGCGGTAAAAAAATATAGAGCCGATCTTGGTATCGCACTTGACGGCGATGCGGATAGGTTGGTGCTCGTGGATGAAAACGGCGAGGTCATCGACGGGGATGTGCTTATCGGGGCATTGGCGTACAGTATGAAAAAAGAGGGCAAGCTCAAAAATAATGCCGTAGTAGCTACCGTGATGAGCAACAAAGCGATGGAAGATTTTCTCCGCAAAGAGGGAATCAAGCTCTATCGGGCGAATGTAGGCGACAAATATGTTTTAGAGGAGATGCAGCGTGTGGGTGCGGTATTCGGCGGTGAGCAGAGCGGACATATTATTTTTAGCGAATTTGCCAAAACCGGCGATGGAATCCTATCGGCACTCCAAGCTCTAAGCTTTATATTGCGAAGCGGCAAAAAATGTAGCGAAGCATTCAACCTCTTTACCCTTTGTCCACAACTATTAAAGAACATCAATATCTCGAAAAAAATCCCGCTCGAAGAGATCGAAGGGATGGATAAGCTCCTCAAAGAGGTCGAATCAAAAGGGATTCGCCAACTCATAAGATATTCGGGGACGGAAAATAAACTAAGAATCCTCCTTGAAGGGGACAATGCGAGTCTATTGGAACAATACGAAGAGAAGCTCGAAGATTTTTTCAAAAAAAAGCTTGCATAACTTGAATTTGACAGAATATAAAAAAGAACTCACGGTACTTTTCGTCGCTTTTATATTTGTCTTTGCCGTAGATCAATACATAAAATATGCCGTAATAGGCGGCTTTGGTTTCGATAGCAAATGTATTTCGTTTCACCTGACGTACAACAAAGGGGTGGCGTTTTCGATGTTTGCTTTCTTGGGCGAATCATTAAAATATTTGCAGATTCTTCTTCTGTTAGGTCTCCTCTCTTTTATGCTTTACGACAAGACTGTTTTGGAAAACTATTTTCTTCCCTTAGGGATCGTCCTCGGAGCAGGGAGTTCGAACGTCTTGGATAGATTCATCCACGGTGGGGTGGTTGATTATGTCTATTGGCATTGCTATTTTGACTTCGCGATTTTCAATTTCGCGGATGTGATGATAGATGTTGGAATAGTGCTTTTAATTTATACAAATTTAAGAAAAAATAAATATAAACTTTGATACCATTACGCCCGCTAAATTTTTTTGGCACGGGACAAACAATAATAACTCATCGGTCGCATAGCTCAGGGGTAGAGCACTTCGTTGACATCGAAGTGGTCAGAGGTTCAAATCCTCTTGCGACCACCATTTATTGAATCAAACAAAGGTTTACTTATAGTGGATTTTATCGGCATAAAATATAATAATGAAATATACGATACTCAAAGCGCCGCAGAACTCGGAATTGACGGGGAAAAAATAGCGTTTGACGATAGTGCTGAAGCGCTCACTATCATCAGACACTCTTGCGCGCATTTGATGGCGCAAGCGATAAAAGAACTCTATCCGGAAGCAAAATTTTTCGTAGGACCCGTCGTGGAAGATGGATTTTACTACGATTTTAGAACTGCGCATAAAATAGGCGAAGAAGACCTCGCTACGATCGAAAAAAAGATGAAAGAGCTTGCAAAAAAAGGCTCGCCGATCATAAAAATCACTTTGCCTAGAAGCGAAGTGGAAAAAAGATTTGCAGGGGATGATCTCAAGGTCGCCGTGATGAGCAATATCGTAAGCGATACCCTCTCAATCTATTCGCAAGGGGATTTCGAAGACCTTTGCCGCGGACCGCATTTGCCCCATACAAGATTACTCAACAACTTTAAACTTACAAAAATTTCCGGTGCATTCCTCGGCGGAAAAGAGGGCAATGAGATGCTCACCCGTGTCTATGGCGTCGCGTTTGCCACGAAAGAGGCGCTGCAAAGCTACCTCACCAGAATCGAAGAGGCAAAAAAAAGAGACCATAGAAAAATAGGGCAAGAGCTTAATCTTTTCAAGTTTGACGAAGATATAGGCGGCGGCTTGCCTCTATGGCTTCCCGCGGGATCAAGACTCCGCGCAAAACTAGAAAAAATCCTCTACAAAGCGATGAGAAAAAGAGGCTATGAGCCCGTACGCGGTCCTGAAATACTCAAAGCTGAAGCCTGGAAAATAAGCGGACATTACTATAACTATAAAGAAAATATGTATTTCACGCAGATAGACGACAGTGACAAAGGGGATGAGATTCCGAGCGCTGAATACGGCATCAAGCCGATGAACTGCGTAGGGCATATCAAGATATTCCAAAACTCCCTCAAAAGCTACCGTGACCTCCCCGTAAAATACTTCGAATTCGGTGTGGTGCATAGACACGAAAAAAGCGGCGTACTCCACGGACTTTTGCGTGTACGCGAGTTTACTCAAGATGACGCTCATATCTTCTGTACCAAAGAGCAGGTCAAAGAGGTAGTACTAGAGGTTATCGACCTTATCACGAAAATCATGAACACCTTTGGATTCTCCTTTGAGATGGAGATCTCCACGAGACCCGAAAAAGCTATCGGCGAAGAGGCTATATGGGATATGGCGACGCAGATACTTAAAGATACGCTTGAAAGTGCAGGGCATAAGTACCATATAGACGAAGGCGGCGGTGCGTTTTACGGACCGAAAATCGACTTTAAGATCACCGATGCTATCGGGAGAAAATGGCAATGTGGTACAATTCAAGTAGACCTAAACCTGCCGGAGCGATTCGGTCTAGAGTATGTCGATGAAAACAATGAGCGCGTACAGCCTATCATGATCCATAGGGCGGCGTTCGGATCTTTTGAAAGGTTTATAGCGATTCTTATAGAGCATTGTGCGGGTGAGTTTCCCTTCTTCATTGCACCTCTGCAAGTGATATTTGTCCCAATATCAGAAGCTCACCAACCATATGCCAAAGAACTCGCAAATAGACTTATAGATCTAGACATCGACTGTGAGATATACGATAGGAATGAATCGCTCAATAAGCGAATCCGCAATGCCGAAAAGCAGCGCGTGCCGCTTATCGTGGTTTTGGGTGACAAAGAGGTCGAAAGCAAACGAGTAGCACTCCGAGACAGAAGGCGTAAAGAGCAGTTTGACTTGAGTGAAGAGGAATTTTTTAAACTAATAAAGGAGCAAATGAGTGAGGTTGTCTTTTGAATAAAAACGACCAAGCACCACTATTAAACGAGGAGATTAGATTTCCCGAAGTAAGGTGCATCGGCGATGACGGAACGCAGTATGGTATTATCTCTAGCAAAGAGGCTTATAAGATAGCGCAAGATGAGAATCTTGATTTGGTACTTATAGCGCCGGACGCAAAGCCGCCGGTCGTAAAAGTGATGGATTACGGTAAATTTCGATACCAACTTGAAAAAAAGAAAAAAGAAGCGAAAAAGAAGCAAAAACAAGTTGAGATAAAAGAGATCAAACTTTCCGTAAAGATCGCGCAAAACGATATCGATTACAAAGTGAAGCACGCTATCGAATTTTTACATGAAGACAAATACGTCAGATTCCGAGTATTCCTCAAAGGGAGGGAGATGGCGGAACCTGAAGCGGCATTTGCCGTACTTGCAAAGGTGTGGGAAATGGTGAGCGAGTTTGCCGTGATGGATAAGCAACCGAGCGCGGAGGGCAGATACGTCAATATGCTCGTAATGCCTAAGCGCGAAGAAAAACATAAGAAATAATTTTCAATCTTAACAAAAGGAGTAACTAATGCCGAAAATGAAAACGGTTCGTGGAGCCGCAAAGCGATTTAAGGTAAAGAAGAACAATATCAAAAGAGGTTCTGCGTTCAAAAGTCACATTTTGACAAAAAAGAGCCACAAGAGAATTGCTAACCTTAACTTCCCTAAGCACGTTCACAGCACAAACGTCGAAGCAGTAAAGACTATGCTCTGCATGAGCTAAGTCAAAGCTTTTAATACAATTCCCCCTTCTAAACAAAGGGAAAGACGCAAAAAAATAGCGTCACCAAAAAATTAAAACGGTAAAGAGAAAGGAAAAATTATGAGAGTAAAAACAGGTACGGTCAGAAGAGCTAGACATAAAAAGATTTTAAAACTAGCAAGAGGTTTTTTTAGCGGTAGAAGAAAACACTACAGAAAAGCCAAAGAGCAACTAGAAAGAAGTTTAGTCTACGCTTACAGAGACAGAAGACAAAAGAAAAGAGATATTAGATCGCTATGGATTACGAGAATCAACGCCGGATGCAGATTGCACGGGATTAGTTACTCCAAGTTTATGCACGGATTGAAACTAGCGAATATCGAACTTGATAGAAAAATACTAGCCGATATGGCTATGAATGACGCTGCAAGCTTTGCTAGCGTAGTTGAAAGCGCAAAAAAGGCACTCGCCTAATATTTTTAGGAGCAGGTACCCCAAGGTATCTGCCCTATACTCCACTAAAAGAGCTCTAAATCAGGCATATCTTTACCACTAGAGCCGTCATCGGAAATTGCCATTTCTATTTGAGCAATACTGCTTAAAAGGGAGGCATCAAGGTAGTGAATATCAATCGCGCTTTTCTCAATGAAAATATTTTTTACCCAACTCTCCATATCCTCAATAACTAACTCGACCATTCTCTTGATTTTTTGACCGTTTTTCTCGCCTATACTTTTTTTGTTGGTAACAATCATTGACGATACCGTCGAGAATGTGAAACCAAGATCTCTGAATTCATACGTGCCGTTGAGCAATGAAGAATAAGAAGCAAAGAATGTGCACATTGAATCCATAGTCTCTTCGTCTAGAGTCTCTCTTTCGTTGATCTTTTGTTTCGATTCTCTATTTAGCTCTATCATCTCATCGATTGTTTCAGCAGGCATATCGTATTCCGCCAAAAAGTCAACGGCACTTATTTTGAGGTGTTCCTCATAGTGCATTTTGTCAATTTTTTCTTCCATGTAAGTTTTTTTAAGGATTGGTTTTTCGGCTTTAAAAAACGTTTCAAGCATAAGATTAATGACTCTTTGGAGCTTGATTTCCCACTTTAGCATATCTTCTTCGGAAGGCTTGAGGCACTCCTTGATATAGCCGTGTACCAATTTTGCCCACAGATACATATACGGCGTAAAATGATTAAGATTCATATTGATGTCTTTGTGCATTTTAGAGCTTCTCTCTATCCGTGCCTGAATAGCATTAAAGTTTTGTACGAAAAATGATATTACAAAAGATGCTTGTTTAATTTTGAGCGTAATTAGATAGCCATCAGGGATAAATACCGAGACGTTTTTGTCTCCCAAAATCTCGTCGTAAAAAGGTTCTACGATACTTTCTATCAAAGAGGTGAGATCTTTTTGAGTGAACTTCGCTTTTATATCTACAGTGTCAAAACTTTCCATATTTTCCTAACCTATAATTTTATTGGGAAGCGAGATAGTAAACTCAGCCCCGTTTTCTATATTTTTCGCGCTGATTTCACCACCGTTTTTATGCACTATCATTTTACTGATATTGAGCCCAATCCCCGTTCCCTTGTCCCCTTTTGAGGTAGTGTAAGGGGTGAAGAGTTTGGCGAGTATCTCTTTTTTTATTCCGCCGCCGTTATCACTAAATACGACAATCGAGTTTTTGTGCTTGGCGGAAATATCTATGGTGATTTTCCCTTCCATATCTTTGATGTTAGCGATATTTTCGACTATAGCGTCTTTGGCGTTATTAATGATGTTCACGAAAACTTGTTGGATTTCACTCTGAATCCCGTAGCAAGAGGCTTCAGGATCGATATTGCGCAGTTTGATATGGATACCGTGTGCTTTGAGTTGTGCGCCGACAAGATCGAGGACTTGTTTGATGGATTCGTAGAGATTAAAGGTTTTTTTGATTTTATTGGGAGCAAAGAAATTTCTAAAATCCTCAATGGTTTTGGACATATAAAACACCTGCTTGAGGGCAGAATCTATACTGTTTTTTATGAGCCCCTCCTCGATACCCATCTCTTCTATCTCCATATCTATTTGCTGGAGGTTTATCGATAAGACGTTGATGGGCTGTTTCCACTGGTGTGCGATAGCGCTTATCATCTCCCCCATTGCTGCCATTTTTGACTGCTGTATCAAAAGACGCTCGCTATCGCGCTCTCGTTCGCTTGCGTGAATCCTATCCGTAATATTTAAGATACTACCGTTTACGCGGTAGATTCCGTATTCATCCGAATATGCGCGTGCATTTATTTGGAAGTACTCAACTACGGTATCTGATTTGATTTTGAGATTAAAAGAGGTATTTGTATTGTGTTTTGCCGAAAAAAGGATGCTTCGGAGAATCGCAAATCTGTTATTGTCTTGCAGTAGACCTAGTGTCTCTTTGAGCGATAGAAGTTGTTTGAGTTTTATATTTTCGGATATTTTCCCTGCAATAGAAACGGTGTCGCTTTTCGTGTCGTATTCCCAAAATCCGACCAAAATAAAATCTTCTATCTGCCGTAAGGTCGCCTCTTTTTTTGAAAGTTCTTCATTGAGCTCTATCAAGTCCCAATTTTTCGAGCTTAAATTCTTTTCGAGCTCAATATTGGTTTTATTGGAGCTTTCAAGTTCGTTAAAAAATTCAGTCACGTCACTAAGCAAACAGACCTCGCCATCAATCTCTTTATTTTCGACGGTGATTAAAATAAAGTGAAACGTTGAATCTTTGGAGGAAACAGAAAACTTACTAGTTCCCGATTTTTTTGCTTCTTCAATAGAAGTAAGCAAATCATTCTTTTTTATTGATTTTTTTGATAAAAAACTACTTAACTCTTCACTAAAATGAAAAATATTATTTTCTTTATATTTCGTAATATAAAGATTTTTCTTCCCATAGATGTGTGAAATATCCGATGCTTTTTTTTTCAATGGACTTGCCTTTTTCAAAGTATATTCGTTAAGATGCGGGTGTTATATACGGCGTAATTTATAGACTGTTCATAAGTGTATAAAAAAACGTTTGAAAGGAAAGTTATATGGCTGAAGTAAAGTTAAATAAGTACGATTTCTTGGTTTCGGAAACAGACAACACAGGAAAGATTACCTTCGCAAACGAGGATTTCTGTAAAGTTTCCGGTTTTTCGCTCACGGAGCTCATAGGTGCTCCGCACAATATCGTAAGACATCCAGATATGCCCAAAGCCGCTTTTAAAGATCTTTGGGAGACCATC
>CAZCQG010000036.1:0-19311 GCA_964500775.1 uncultured Campylobacterales bacterium | reverse complement strand
CCTTCTAAAACGCATCGCCTCTAAGAGATGACTTTTTTGTATCGTTTCGGATTCTTCGAGATCGGCTATGGTGCGGGCGACTTTGAGAATCTTATTGATCCCTCGGTGGCTGATTCCGAGCTTTGCGGCGCTTGCGTGCAAAAGTGATTTTTCCGATTCTTCCAAGGTGCAATATGTTGTGATCTCTCGTTCATCAAGTTTGCCGTTGAGATTCTTTTGTCCCCGTTTTTTTTGCATAACAAATGCTTTGAGGACCTGATCTTGCATCTCTTTTGAGGTGATGTCGCTTTTTTGCGAAACGTCGGAATCTCCCATCTGCACAAATAAGTCTATCCTATCCAAAAACGGTTCGCTCAAACGATTTTTGTATCTCTGTACGTCAAATTCAGTACAGCGGCATACATTCTTTTGGCTGAGGAGATTGCCGCAAGGGCAGGGATTTTGTGCTGCTGCAAAGAGAAACGAGGTTTTGTAAAGGACTTTAGAGTTCACTCTAGAGATCTGAATCTTATTATCCTCTAGCGGCTCACGTAAGGCTTCGAGTATACTTTTTCCGAAATGGGGCAGCTCGTCAAAAAAGAGGATTCCGTTGTCGCACAAAGCGATTTCTCCGATTTTCGCCTCTTTCGTACCCCCTCCGAAGATACTAGCTTTTGTAGAGGAGTGGTGCGGCGCTCTGTGTGGGCGTCTAGGGAGAAAGTTTGGCTCTTTTCCCTCTAATGATTCCAACTTCGCGCTTTCTAAAACCTCTTCGAGATTCATCGGCGGCAGAATCTCACGCATTCGTTTGATTATCATACTTTTCCCGCAACCCGGAGAGCCTTCGAGTAGTATATTATGGAATCCTGCGGCTGATATGAGCGCGGCTCTTTTCGCCCCTTGTTGCCCTTTTACCTCATAAAAGTCACTAGTAAATTCGGTGAGATAAAAATATTTCACCCCATCTATTTCGAGCGCCCCCTCTTGTAGTCCGTCGGTTTGTATCGGCGTATCTTCGCCGACCCCTTCCAAAAAATCGACGCACTCTTTGAGATTCTCAAAAAGATAGAGTTTGAGATTAGGGATGTGCTTGAGTTTTTCGTATGAGGATTTCGGGGCGATAATAGATATTTTTTCATTCGAGTAGAGGGAGAGGATGAGGGGAAAAAGCTGCGCGCTCTCCTTGATGCTCCCGTCTAATCCAAGCTCTCCGAAGACGAAAAAATCTCCTTCTCTTTTGAATTCTTTTATGGCGATGAGGAGAGCTATGGGGAGATCGAAATGACTCCCCTCTTTTTTCAAATCCGAAGGGGAGAGGTTGATGGTCACGCGCATCGGAGGGAAGTTAAAGCCGTTTACTAGAAGTGCGGATTTGACCCGCTCTCTGCTCTCTTTGATGGCATTATCGACGAGCCCTACGAGATTGAAACTCGGAAGCCCTTTTGTGAGCGTGGCTTCTACGTCGACTATTTTTGAGTGGAAACCTTCAAGTGTAGCCGATTTTAGTCTCTTCAGATCACTTCCCTTTGAGTTTCTTTTTGAGCTCTTTTTCGAATTTTTTTCTTTTGAGGATAGGGAGCTTCTCGATAAAGAGGATTCCGTTGAGATGGTCGCATTCGTGCTGCATCGCGATGGCGAGGAAATCTTTTGCGTGCGCCTCTTTTTTTGTGCCGAATCTATCGTAGTACTCGATACGTATCTCTTCAAAACGCATAATTTCATCGTAGTATTCGGGTACGGAGAGGCATCCTTCGTTGGATTTTACCGTGCCGGAAGCATCGATTATTTTTGGATTGATGATCTCGATGAGCTCATCTCTGTGTTGCACTCCCTCTTCATCGGGTAAGTTGATTAGAAGTGCTTTTAAGGGCCTGCCTACTTGAATAGATGCAATCCCTACTCCGTTTTTTGCGAGCATCGTCTCATACATTTGGTCTAAAAAATCGTGGAGTTCTCCGTTAAACCCTTCGACCTCGTGCGATTTTTTTTTGAGGAGTTTATCGGGGTAGGTATATATCTCAAAAATCTGATTTGTCATTGTATCTTAGATCCTCGTTGTAACACACAAAAGGTTCGCTGCTGTCTTCTGATTTTTCTAAAGCTTCTAGGGCGTTTTTTAAAATATCGTTTTTGTCTTTGCCTATCTCGATTTTTGCTATACCTATGTTTACGTCTAGGCTAATCTCTTTTTCTCCGAAGAAAAAGTTGGTAGAGGTCACAAGGTCGTGTAGTCTTTCACTTGCCCGCTTCGCGGATGCGAGATCGGAATATTTTAAGACGATAGCAAACACCCCTTCGCCATAATGCGAGACGACATCGCTTCGGCGGCTAGTTTTTAGGATGAGTCTAGAGATAGTTTTTGTGATGAGTTGTTTTGCTTTATCGCTTTTTATTTTTCGGAGTAACGCATCGGTAAGTTTTGCGGTCACGAGAGTGCTTTGGTGTCCGAATTGTTGCATCATTTTGAGTTCTTTATCGAGCTGTGCGATAAGGTAGCGCTTGTTGTAAACGCCGTATTTAGAATCATATATCGTTTGTGTTTCCACTTCGTTTACGATGGTGGCGGTCGATTGGTAGAGTTTTTTGATATTGGTATTTTGGTTGTCTAAAATGCTTGAAAGTCTCGCAAGATCGTTTTCGAACGCGTTTACGATATTTTGAAACGCTAAAGAGTTCGCGGCATTTTTTGCCTCGTTACCCCTTTTTTTGGAAACATCTTTCATAAGGGTGAGATTCTTATACAAGGTCGCGACGAGTTGTAAAATTTGTTTGATATTGAGGAAGCTGTCTTTGAGTTTTTTTTCGAAGTTTACTTTTCTTTCGTCATTGTTTGCGTCCTCTAGCTCCAAAAGCTGCATTACGCTTTTTCTAAAGTCGTCGGGTTTTTCTTCTAACAATCTGTCGAAATAGAGGGAGAAATTTGAAGGAATCGGCGCGACGTTATCGCTTAGCATCCTATTGAGCACCTCTTTGCCGAACTGCTCCAAAGAGAGACCGCCCGCTTCGCCATCACCGACGTGTTCATCTACAAGGGGATTGTCATCAAGCTCCTCTTCTCCGAGAAGCCCATCAGAATCCAAACCGTCCCTAAAAGCGAGTTTAGGCGATTTATAGTCCCGATCCCCTTGTATATGCAACATTATTTGAAGCTTTTTTCCAATACTCTATCTACTAAGCCGTATTCTTTGGCTTCTGCCGCACTCATAAAAAAATCCCTTTCGGAATCTTTCTCTATTTTTTTCAATGTTTGTCCCGTGTTTTTTGCAAGAATCTGATTGAGGATTCCTTTGATACGCAAAATCTCTTTCGCTTGGATCTCTATGTCTGTCGCTTGTCCTTGTGCGCCGCCTAGAGGTTGGTGGATCATTATCCTGCTGTTAGGCAGAGCAAATCTTTTCCCCTTTTCGCCGCAACTAAGCAAGAACGCTCCCATCGAGGCGGCTTGTCCGATACATATCGTGCATACTTCGGGTTTGATATAGTTCATCGTGTCGTATATGCTCATCCCGCTAGTGATGACACCGCCCGGAGAGTTTATGTAAAGATAGATGTCTTTATCGGGATCTTCGGCTTCCAAAAAGAGGAGCTGTGCTACGATGCTAGAAGCGACGACGTCGTTTATCTCGCCGCTAAGCATAATGATTCTATCTTTTAAAAGTCGAGAATAAATATCGTAGCTTCGCTCACCCCTTCCCGTTTTTTCTACGACGTAAGGAACGTAATAGCTCATCAAATTACCCTTTTATTTTTTTATCTAATAAGTGCGACAAAAGTCTATCTTCTATCATCGACATTTTTATCGCAGGCAATAGCCCTTGGTTTTTGTAAAATTCCAAAGTTTGTTTCGGGTCTCTGCCCATATTCATCGCTTCATAGTATATCGTCTGAATCAGCTCATTATCGCTTACGTTTATCCCCTCTTTTTTCGCTAAAGCATCGACGATAAAGGTTACTTTTACCGATTTGACCGCATCGTCTTTATATTCTTTTCTTTTCTCTTTTGCTTTTTCAGGGTCTTTTTGAAGTGCTTCTATGTCTTCTTTCGTAAATGTTTGTAGCGCATTTCTAAATGCCATATCCATCTCTTGCTCGACTACGAATTCAGGAAGATCGAAATTCATTTTTTCTACGAAAGCTTCTAGGATTTTGGGTTTGAGTTCGTTGTTGTAGAGCTCACTTGTTTTTTCGTTTTGAAGTTGTTCTTTTACTTTCTCTTTTAAAAGCTCTAGCGTAGCATCTTTTTCATTTTTTAGGATATTTTTTGCGAGTTCGTCGTTCAGTTCGGGGGTATTTTTGACTTGGATATTGTGGAGTTTTACTTTAAACTCTACCTCTTTTCCCGCCAAGCTCTCTTGTCTATAATCCTCGGGAAACGTCACTTTGATTTCTCTCTCTTCACCCTTTTTCATACCGATAAGTTGGTCTTCGAATCCGGGGATAAAAGAGTTGCTACCGATTTTCAGGGTGTAGTTTTCCCCTTTGGTATTTTCTACGCTTTTTCCGTCCATAAATCCTTCAAAGTCGATAATGGCATAATCCTCTTTTTTGAGTGCTCTTGCTCTTTTAAGTTCTTCGAGCGGCGCTTGTGCCGTGGCTAATTCTTCAATTCTAGCTTCCACTTCTTTGTCAGTGATTTTCGGTTCTTTGAAATCGGGCACGCAAGAATCTACGCTACCCAAGTCTATCTCAGGAGTGATAGCGAGTTTGACTTCGATCTCCAAACTTCCGCCTTCACCCTCTTCAAATTTTGTGAACATAGGCTCACCGATGAGTTTTTCGGCGGTGATGCTTAGCTCTGCGAGCGCTTTATCCACAAGCTCTTTTATCGCCTCTCTTCTTGCGTCGTCTTTGAGTTGATCTTTGTATCTTGCTTTGATGACGCTTGTAGGGACTTTCCCTTTTCTAAAGCCTTGTATCGAAAAACTGTTTTTATTTTTTGCGATGATTCCGTCTATTTTTCCCTCGACTGAAGCGCTTGATATTTTCGCGCTCACGGTAGCGTTAGCGTTGTCTACCTTATTTACCTTCATATCCATTGAAACTCTTCCCTTTTTCTTAAAAAATTTTTCAGGATGTTATCAAAATATATCTTTATTTTATCTCAATTTAGATATATTGCCTCATTCTGCAAATACATAAAATCTAGAATATCGCAAAGAAGTGCAATGCCCTTAAAAAGACTTAGAAGTAAACTTAGCGTTAGCGAGCTTTCTCCTGCGTTTGGGACACTTACGAAGGTCACCCCTACAAATCTCATCGCCGAAGGTTTATCTACATCGGTAGGCGATATAGTAAAAATAATCCGCTCAAACGAACACGCGACGCTTGGAATGGTGATAGCCGTCGAGCAAAACTGCTTTACCATCTCTCCGTTCTCTTTTACCGAAGGATTCCGCGTGAGCGATAGGGTCTATCTCAACAATAAAGGTTTGCAGATACAAGTAGGCGAAGGGCTTTTGGGACGGGTAATAAATCCCGTCGGAGAGCCGATAGACGGACTCGGAGAGATTCTTAGCCAAGACATTTCCCCTGTCATCAGGCAGCCCATCCCCGCGCTCAAACGGGGGATGATCGATGAGATATTTCGTGTCGGGGTCAAAAGTATCGATGGGCTGCTTACCTGCGGCAAAGGACAAAAGCTTGGAATCTTCGCCGGAAGCGGCGTGGGGAAAAGTACCCTTATGGGGATGATCGTGCGGGGTTCGAGCGCGAAGATAAAGGTCATCGCGTTAATCGGCGAGCGGGGAAGGGAAGTGCCGGAGTTTATCGAGAAGAATCTCGGCGGCAACCTCGAAAATACCGTCCTTGTGGTCGCAACAAGCGATGATTCTCCTTTGATGCGGAAATACGGCGCATTTGCGGCGATGAGCGTGGCGGAGTATTTCAAAGAGCAAGGGGAAGACGTTTTGTTTATTATGGACAGCGTCACCCGCTTTGCCATGGCACAGCGCGAGATAGGTCTTGCACTCGGCGAACCGCCCACTACCAAAGGCTATCCCCCCTCCGTCCTCGCCCTTTTACCCCAGCTCATGGAACGCGCGGGCAAGGAGAAGAACAAAGGCTCTATCACCGCCTTTTTCACCGTGCTGGTTGAAGGGGACGATATGAGCGATCCCATAGCCGATCAGAGCCGAAGTATTTTGGATGGGCACATCGTCCTTTCGCGCGATCTCACCGACTTTGGAATCTACCCGCCGATAAATATCTTAAACTCCGCCTCAAGGCTTATGAACGACATCGTAGGCAAAGAACACAAAGAGAGCGCGCAAAAACTTCGAAGAATGTACTCGCTTCTCAAAGAGAACGAGCTTTTAATCCGTATCGGAGCGTATCAAAAAGGGAGCGATCCCGAACTTGATGAGGCGATAAATAAAAAGAATCAGATCGAAGGATTTTTGAAACAAGAGTATGATGAAGCGTTCGAGTATGATGAAACTTTAGGCAATTTATTTCAAATTGTGGGTAAAAAGTAGGCTAACATAAAAAATATCTTTACCATTTAAATAATGAGATTGATTATTATTTTAAGTGTATTGTTATAAAAGTTTAAATAGACTTGCCGAAAATTTAGGACTAATTCGATAAAAACGTCGCTAAATAGAGATTTTAGGAGATTTATAAAATGTCAGAATGTACAACTATGAGCGTATATCTCGATAATAACGCTACGACGATCGTAGATCCGCGGGCAAAAGAGATGATGGATCCGTTTTTTTCACAAATGTACGGCAATCCCAACTCTTTGCATAGATTCGGCACGGAGACCCATCCTGCTTTGAGACAGGCTTTTGATAAGCTCTATGAGGGGATCAATGCAAGCGACGACGACGATATTATCATCACTTCGTGCGCGACGGAGAGCATCAACTGGGTTATTAAAAGCGTATTTTTAAAATACGGACTCAAGGGTGACAAAAAGCATATAATCACTACCGAAGTAGAACACCCCGCTACCACTATGGCTTGCCGATATATGGAGTCATTGGGGGCGAGCGTGACGTATCTGCCTATAGATTCTAACGGCGTGATTCGTATAGAGGACTTTAGGAGCGCATTGCGCGAAGATACTTTGCTCGTTTCAATTATGTGGGCAAACAATGAAACAGGGATGATATTTCCCATCGAAGAGATAGGGGCGATTTGTCGCGAAAAAGGGATACTGTTTCACAGCGACGGCGTGCAGGCGATAGGGAAGATTCCCGTAGACGTGCAAAAAGCCAAAGTCGATTTTCTCTCATTTTCGGCACATAAGTTCCACGGTCCAAAAGGGGTCGGCGGTCTTTATATCAGAGGCGGCGTAGAGATAGACCCGCTGCTCCACGGCGGAGAGCATATGGGCGGAAAAAGGAGCGGTACGCTGAATGTCCCGGGCATCATCGGGATGGGTGAGGCGATGAAGCTCGCAAAAGAATCGCTGGCTTTTGAAGAGAATCACGTAAGAAAACTAAGAGATAAGCTAGAAGATGCTATCTTAAAACTCTCAGATATTTTTGTCGTGGGAGATAGAGAGCGAAGGACGCCCAATACGATACTAGTCAGTGTACGCGGTGTCGAGGGCGAAGCAATGCTTTGGGATCTCAACAAATACGGTATCGCCGCGAGTACGGGGAGTGCCTGTGCGAGCGAAGACCTCGAAGCAAATCCGGTGATGAGTGCTATAGGCGCGGACAAAGAGCTTGCCCATACCGCGATACGGTTTTCACTTTCGAGATTTACGACCGAAGAAGAGATAGAGTATACGATCGATATTTTTACAAAAAGCGTAAATAGACTCCGTGCTATTTCGAGCAGTTATAATTAAAAAAGGATTCACAAGATGGCAAAGAACGATTTATTAGGCGGCGCGCTTTGGGAGGCATACTCCAAAAAAGTCGCCGATAGGATGAATGAACCGAGATATTTAGGGACGATAACGGAAGAAGAGGCAAAAGCCAAAGGCGGCAAACTCATAGTCGCGGATTACGGCGCAGAATCGTGCGGCGATGCAGTACGATTATACTGGGTGGTGGACGAATCTAGCGATAAAATCATAGATGCGAAATTCCGAAGCTTCGGCTGCGGTACGGCGATAGCCAGTAGCGATATGATGTGCGAACTCTGCATGGGAAAAACGGTCGATGAAGCGGTAAAAGTGACAAATCTCGATGTCGAGATGGCACTAAGAGATGATCCCGAAACCCCGGCCGTCCCCGGACAAAAAATGCACTGCTCGGTTATGGCGTATGATGTCATCAAAAAAGCGGCAAGCCTTTACAAAGGTGTATCGATGGAGAGCTTTGAGGATGAGATCATCGTGTGCGAGTGCGCGCGCGTGAGTCTAGGGACTATAAAAGACGTCATCAGAATCAACAACCTCACCACCGTAGAACAAATCACCGACTACACTAAAGCGGGTGCATTTTGCAAAAGCTGTATCAAACCGGGCGGACACGAGGAGAAAGAGTACTACCTCGTAGACATTTTGCGTGAGGTCAGAGCTGAAATGGAAGATGAGAAATTGAGAGAAAACGCGGCAAAGGTCGCGAGCGGTGCGGAACTCTCATTTAACGAAATGACCCCGATCCAAAAATCAAAAGCGATCGAAAAAACACTCGAAGAAAACATCCGCCCGATGCTTATGATGGACGGCGGTAACGTCGAAGTGATAGACATCAGGGCAAACTCTCGCGGGACGGAGGTCTATATAAAATATATGGGTGCTTGCGTGGGGTGTGCTAGCAGCTCCACGGGTACACTGTATGCGATAGAAGCGGTGCTTAGACAAAAGCTGGACGTAAATATTTTCGTAATACCGGTGTAAGACTATGCAGCGCCATTCCGTTTTACTCCTAGAAGACGACTTGCTTCTAGGGGAAACCGTGCTTGATATGCTAGAAGACGGCGGGTATAGAGCGACGTGGGTAAAAGACGGAGAGAGCGCGATAGAGGAGAGCTATGCCGAAGATTTCGACCTCTATCTCGTCGACATCAAAGTACCAAAAGTAAGCGGGATCGATTTTCTCTCTATGCTCCGTGAAGCAGAAGACACTACGCCTGCTATTATCCTCACCTCTTATGACGATAAGCAAACACTAAGCGACGGATTTGCCGCAGGGTGTGACGACTATATAAAAAAGCCGTTTGATATGGAAGAGCTCTTACTAAGAATCCGCGCCCAACTCAAACGCAACAAAAAAGAACATAAAAAAATACTACTCAATAACGTCTTGTTTGATATGGAGCGAAAACGAATCTACGCAAACGGCGAAGAGATAAACCTCTCGCAGCAGTGCCTCAAGCTTTTAGAACTATTTGTGAGAAACAGAGGTGAAACGGTAGCAAAAGAGGATATTTATGCTGAACTTTGGAGCGATGAAGAACCTAAAGACGGAGTACTTCGCGTCTATATCAATCAAATAAAAAAGATCTACGGCAAGGAGAGCATCACAAACATCCGAGGCGTGGGTTATAGGTTTGAAAAGTAATAAGAATCTCGACCTCATCATCATAAACGCCTTTTTTTACGCCACAAGCGTAGTCTTTATGATAGGTATCGCCTATATGGCGCTCACGGTGATAGGTTTTAGCGATGATTCGCTCTATCGGGTGATGATGTTTTTAGCGATTCTCTCGCTGGGAATCGGATACTATTTTTCAAAATCCGTACTAGAGCCGCTCTTTGATAGAAATGAAAAACTCGACACTCTTTTAAAAGAGACCCTCCACGAACTCAAAATCCCCGTCACCACGATACTCTCAAATGCTTCGATGATAAAAAAAGAGCTTACCGATGCAAAAAGCCTAAAGCGTCTAGAGCGGATAGAGAAAGCCTCCAAACTTCTCCTCTCCGAATACGGCGAGATGGAGTTTGCGATTAGAAAGCAGATAATGGGGGGTAAAAAAGAGAAGTTTGATTTGAAGAATCTCATCGAAGAGATACTCTTTCTTATCGACGAAGAGGAACTAGAGATCCAAATAATCAGAGAATTAGAATCGTGCGAGGTATTCAGCGACCGTAGCGGTTTTTTGAAAGTGATAAAAAATCTCGTCCAAAACGGCATCAAATACAATAAAAAAGGCGGTACGCTAAAAATCGTTCTAAGCGGCAAAGAACTCATAATAGAAGATACAGGAATAGGAATCAAAGAGAGCGAGATGTTAAAGATTTTCGACCGCTACTACCAGTCTAACAGCTACTCGCCGGGTTTTGGTATCGGGCTCGGATTCGTCAAAGAGTTTTGCGATGAAGCGGGGATAAAGATAGGTATCAAGTCCAAAGAGGGCGAAGGGACGATGATACGCTTGGGGCTAGGGAAAGTGGCGGGGTGAGTTGTGTAAGATTTCGAGAAAAGGAGTTTAGTAAATGAGTGCCATAACACCAACTAACACTTTCTCACATCTTCGTCAAAGCTCAATTTTTTATATCCTTGAAGCTTGCTTTTTGCACAAATCAGCGCATCGACAAAATCAATATTTTTATTTTCCAGTATAGAAAAAGTCTCAAAGAGTATTGCTTTGTTGTGGTTGATAATCCCATCAAATGCCAAAATGGTTTTGAGGTCGTTTATCACATCGTTTTTTGGGATTTTATAAAACTTTGTCAAAACGAAATAGGATTCCATCAAAACCCCCTCCAGCACTTCCGCTTGTATCTTGGATGATTCTATTTGTTCAAAAATCGTCTTACTTTGAGCTAAAAAACGTGCATCATCGCCTATTAAGAATCGGATAATCACATTGGCATCAAGAAGATAAACCATATTTTTCACCCATAGCTTCTAATAGCGCTGTCTCTTTTATCTCTTCAAAGTCTTTACCAGAAGGTGCAACCTTGTCTTTATATTTTCCCGCGAGCACCGTCGTCATAGAGCTTTTGTGGATAGGATACACAAGAGCCAAAGGTTGTTTTGTCCTTTTATCAACCACTTCTAAAATTTCGGTGAGATTTTGAAAGATGGAGATATTTTTTTGTAGCTCCCCGATTCCTATACTTACCATACAAATCCTTTTATATATACTGTTTATTATTTTATATAAATAGTATTTTTTTGTCAAATCGCTTCAGTCGAGATTCGCCATATACCACTCATAAAACTGCTTCGCGCATCTCCCGCTTCGGCTAGCTCGGAGTTGGGAAAATATCCTCGCTTCACGGAGGATAGCGTCCATATCTTCGCGTGCTCCGAAGAGGGAGCGTATGATGGTGTAGTACTCTTCTAGGCTGCCGTGGTAGAACGAGAGCCAAAGACCAAATCTATCCGAAAGCGATATTTTTTCCTCTACGCAGTCGCCGTAGTGGATCTCGCGCTCTTTTACGACGGTCATTTCGTTGTCGCTGTTGTACTCGGGGAGGAGGTGGCGTCTATTTGAGGTGGCGTATATGACGATATTTTTCGGACTTTTTTCT
This sequence comes from uncultured Campylobacterales bacterium, assembly GCA_964500775.1. Classification (GTDB taxonomy): domain Bacteria; phylum Campylobacterota; class Campylobacteria; order Campylobacterales; family CAZCQG01; genus CAZCQG01. The sequence goes on along the minus strand of CAZCQG010000036.1, from coordinate 7,946 downwards.
ATAGAGCCTTCTAGGACGGTTTTGAGACCGATGTAGGAGTTGTCTCCCGATTCAAAGGAGATGTCGTCGCAAAATATGATGAATTTATAGGGTATTTCACGCAGGTCGTCGATGAGTTCGGGTAAATATCCTAGGTCTTCTTTGTTTATCTGGAGCAGTTTTAGCCCCTCTCCTAAAAATGTACAAAAGACCGCTTTGATGAGCGAAGATTTTCCCGTCCCGCGAGCACCCCAAAGCAAGGCGTTGTTGTAGCCTTTGCCGTTTAAAAATCCTTTGGTGTTAGCGAGGAGTTCTTGTTTTTGTCGGTCGATATTGAGGAGTGAATCAAGCGCTACGGTATCTAGCTCTTTTACGCCGTGGAGCTTCCCGCTCCTGCCCCGCCATATAGCGGCATCGAATTTTTCCCAGTCAAATTGCATTTGGATTCTCCGAATAGAGTTTTCTTTAACGCAATGAAAGCGAAAAATAGCTAAAATTCCTTCGGTGCCAAACCTAAAGGGCGATTTTCCGATTCGACTGTTCGATAGGATTTCGCCCCGTTTTTTTATTCTTGCGTCACCTTATATTCTTCAGGTATTTCCATCCATTCGCTTGCACTCTTGTTTACTACGTGGAGTACGCTCTCTATCCCGCCTGCAAGTGAAAAAAGCCAGTATTTGTGCGCATAGAGCCACTCTATCATTTTGGCTTTTTTGTAGATGTCCTCTTTGGCGTATTTGACTTGGATTTTTGCGATGTCGAGTTCTTGATGGATGATAAAGCTCTGCACCGCATCGATGAAGGCTTCTAGGAAGTTTTGATCGTTAAAATACTCTTTGACGTTGTCTATCTTGTCTATGACATCGCCTAGATGCTTAAAGTCTATCGTTTCGAGTTTCCCTTCTTCATTGAGCCGTTCGAGCTCTTCGATGGTTTTTACCACTTCTAAAAACACCTCTTCGGTCTCTTTTTTTACTTTTTTCCCGATTTTGAGGAGCTCTATCACGCGGCTTTCTGCGAGGTGCATATAGGCTTGACTATCTTGCTCCGTGGGGAATTCAAGTGTAATACGCTCTTTCTTCTTGCTTGTATCTACGCAAAGTTCTATCGCTTTACTAAAAGGCATCTCCTGCGTGCCGTGGATTCTCGCGCCCCCTTCGGTAGCGTTTATGATATTGAGCGGACGGCGTAGGTTGGCGATGTCGTTTTCAAAGAAGTTTAAAAAGAGCTTCCAAATGTCGTTTGTCCGTACCATCGCCCCGCCGCCGTATTTTTCGACGTAGACGTTGGTATTGCTCGGTTTGAATTCATCTTCGCCTAGCGTATAGCCTCTAGAGTGGGTCTTGCCGTCTTCGCCGTAGGCGAGGTCTTGACCGATGAAGATGCAGTTTTCTATTTTGCTGTGGGCGACCATCTCAAAGGCTTTGTTCGCCGCGGACATCCCGATACCTAGATACCCCCACATAGGAATCTGAAAGAATTTCGTGTAGCCGAAGGGGCGGAGGCTATATTGTTTGATGCCGCCTTGTATCGCGTCTTTGAGCTCTTGGTGGACGATGGAGGTGATGGCAAATATCACGTCTTGGTGGCACTCCGCGGGTGTTTTTTTGTAAAAACTCGCCGTCAATGGAATCCGCTCTAGCGACACTACCACGTCGGGTTTTATCCCGTTGGCGCAGAGAATCGGGAAAGAGGCATCTATGGAGATGATGGTCACATAGTCTTGCATCTCTTTTAAAAGCGGAATCTGTTTGGCGAGGCTAGGACCCGTAGAGGCGATGATTGCGGTGTTTGTGTTATTGAGTTTGCCGATAAACTCCGGTATATACGGGGAGCGTACCACTTCCGGAAGATTCTTGATGTGGTGTTCTAGCCCCATGATGCTATCTTTTGCGTCGTTACCCACGGCGATGATGTTGTGCTCTATGGCACGAATCATCGTTTTATTGACATCATTTAGGCTTGAAGCGTATTTGGCATAATAGGGGAGCAACATATGGATGTCATATACTTTTGAGTAGAGTTTGCTATCTTCGTGGCTGATAAGTGCATATGCTTTGGCAAAATCAAAACTCGGCGTATGGATTATGCAAAAGCGACCGTTAGTTATCTCTTCGCTCAAATCTACAAAGTGGAGTGCGATATAGAGCAGCTCTAGTTCGGGTTCAAAAACCGTGATTCTTTTGTGAATCTCGTTACTTAAGAGCATTTTGTAAAATATACCGTTGCCTACACCGAAAAAATAGAGATACGGATAGTTGCTATACTCTACGAAATCCTCGATTTTTTTGACCGTCTCTTCGACGGGTTTGGTGACATAAAGAGGCGTATGGGTAGTTTTGTCTACGATGTTTATCGAAGCGATGTCGTTGCCGTCTATGTAAATCTCGTATTTTTGGTTGCCCTCGAAATTTTTGAGGCTATTAGAGAGTTCGAGGTCGCTCTTTGCGAGCGCCTCTAGATTCTTGGATAAAAAATCAGTCATTATTGGAGAAGTTTGAGTACGTTTTGTTGCACTGCGTTTGCTTGCGCGAGGGCGAAACTACCGCTTTGTGCGAGAATGTTGTGTTTTGAGAAGTTTGCCGATTCTTCCGCGAAGTCGACGTCTCTTATTTGTGATTCTGCCGCTTTTACGTTTACTTGCGTGACGCTGATGTTATTGATTGTCGAGACAAGCTGTATCTGTGCAGAACCGAGGTCGGCTCTAATTTTATCGAGTTGTTTTTGGGCTGATTCTGCCATATCCATAGCCACCATCGCGCCTCTTAGGCTAGTGACCCCAGCGCCGATACCGTTCATATTCGCACTTGCTACCGCCATATTGTAGTTCGCACCCGCAGCCGATGCGATGTTTGCATCCATCTCGCCTCTGATAGCTCGGAGGTTTACGGTGTATTGTGCGATACCTTGCGAAGAGTGGAAACCGACGTTACTAAAGTGCGTACCGCTCACTAGTACGTCTCTTGCATTGAGTCGTACGAGTGTCATCCTGCCGACGATGGCGTGATCCATACCTGAAACACCCGCAAAGTCACCTCTTGTAAACGGTACGTTTGTAGTCGGATCTCTACCGTTGAGTACGGTCGCGCTTGAAAGGGTATGGATGCTAATGGCTCTACCGTCGGTACTTTTTAGGGTAAGTCTACCCATAATATCGGTCGAGGCTTCAACGCCGGTTCTCTCTTTTACGGCGTTTATCGCACCGATGAGCCTACCGTCGGCATCATTTTTTTGTACGTCGTTTATCGTACCGATAGTTACACCGTTTATCGATAGCCCCAGTACCGTACCGCTCGCTACCGCACCCATACCGGTTCCTATGACGTTATAGCTTGCGCGTACGCCGAGTTTATCGGAGTTTTTATTGATCACTTCCGCCAAAACCCCGATACCCGTACCCGCACTCGTAGAGATTTTTGCTGTCTCTAGGGTGAAGTCGTTTTTCCCGTCGACTTGGAGGAACTTCATCGTAACGGTTTTGAGGTTTGCCCCGCCGCCGCTTGCGAGCATACCCGGAGCTGAAATCGAGCCTGTTTCGTATCGTACGTGCCCGATTTTATCCGAGTTTGTAGGTCCGATGCTTGCTTTGATTGTCGTGTTTGAGTAGGCACCGATTTGGAACTCTTTGTTGGTAAAAGAGCCCGAGAGCATCTGTTGCCCGTTGAAGCTCGTGGTGTTGGCGATGTTGTCAAGCTCTTCAAGGAGTCTTAAAATATCACTCTGTAACGCTTTTCTCGATTCCGTCGTTTGACCGTCTTGCGCCGCTTGGACGGCTTTGGTTTTAATGGTGTCAAGAATCTTAATCTGTTCATCCATCGCTTTGTCCGCGGTTTGAATGATCCCGATAGCGTCGTTTGCGTTTCTAACTGCCTGTCCGAGCGCGCTTGATTGCGAGCGCAAACTATCGGCTATTGCCATACCCGAAGCGTCGTCCGCCGCTTTGTTTACCCGTAGACCAGAACTTAGTTTTTCTAAAGAAGTCGCTAGGTCTCTGTTGTTCTGAACGCCGAGAGAGTGAGCGTTGAGGGCGGCAACGTTGGTATTGATCCTATAACTCATATGTGCATCCTTTGCATTTTTTTCCTAATGCGAAAAAAGCAAAGTGTGTTCCAACTAGATTATTTATTAAAAATTTGTATAATTATTAGACCATAGGTAGGAGGTTTTGTGCTGGAAAATATAATATCAAAAGAGGATTTTGACGCGCTTTGTGTAAATATTAAGGAGGATACCGCAAGATTCTTCTCCAATCCTTTGGACACAGATTCGCTTGAGGCACTTTCAAAAAGGTATTTTACCGCTACTATCGCGCAGGGGATAATGCCCGAAGCTTCACATATTTATTTGTATTTGCTATATAAGGATAAAAAGGGGGTGTTTGATGGGGCGGAAAGTATTCAAAATGCACTAAAAGGGGCATTGTATCAAGAGGGTGTCGGCGATATGGAGAAGATAATGATTCTTCAAGCGCTTTTTTTATGCGACATTATCTCTTTTAATGCCAAAGAGGGGTATCTGTTTTTCTTTAAAGAGCTCTCCAAACTCCATATACACAATACAGAAAATAGCGGTATTTTTGAAACGATATTACGGTTTTTGGACGATGCAGCGTTTGATTTTGATGATTTGAAATATATTACGGAGACAAATCTTGAGCAAAAAATATTTCAGTCGCTAGATGATACGCAAAAACGCTCTATTTTTAACTGGATGCTCCATTTTTTTTGGCACGCCAAAAAGATTCACAATACGCGGCGTTGGCTAGAGCTATATCCTTTGATGCGCGAGAGCCTCTATCTCCTCATACAAAAGGACAAAAGAGATAACGCAATGCACCTGCAGTTCATCATCTACCATTTTATGGGCAACACCTATCAAACCCAAGCAGAATGGCGCATCTACAATAAAGAGATAGTCGAGCCTTGCAGCGAGTATTATAAATCTATCGCTAAAAAATATGCCCTTCCGCTTGCGAGGCATAATATCGCTCCCGCGAAAAAAAGCGGCAAGATTCGGATAGGAATCCTCAAAGATAGATTGGTGAACAACTCCGTTTTCAAGGTCGAGATTGCTTTTTTGCAAAGCCTTTATGATTCACCGGCGTTTCGCGAGCGCTACGAAGTAGTGATCTATCTCATGAACTACATCGAAAAAAGTTTTAGTGACGAGAAGGTGATGCTAGAGTACGTCAAACTCGGAATCGTGATAGTGGACTGCACGAGCGAGATCATCCTCAAAGGGTATTATCACGACCATCTAGAAAAAGCCCTCGCCATTAGAAACGTCATACAAAACGACGAGATAAGCATCCTCCTCTCTCCAAATAACGGTTATGACATCAGCGACTTTATCATTGCGACACGTACCGCTCCGAGGCAGCTATACTGGAGTCACGGCAATTTCGTCTACGATATAGCGGAGCTTGATGGGCGTATCACCCATATAGGCGATGTTTTGGGCAAAGAGGAAAAAGAGGGATTTGTGTTTGAGTGTTTCGGGATAGAGACCGATAATTCCCTTGTGTTGGATGAGGCTAAATATGCGATAGAGCGGGCGAAATACCCCAAAGAGGCGTTTATCCTCGGCGTCATCGGGAGACTCGTAAAGGTCGATAATGAGGAGTATCTCCAAACAATCGCCCAAATACTCCAAAAGAATCCCGATACGATATTTATCGCCGCAGGGAGCGGTAGCGTAGAGAGTATCAGAGCAAAAGTCGATGCGCTAGGTATCGGAGAGCGGTGCTATTTTCCGGGATTTGTCGATGCGAGAGTGTACGGCGAGATTATAGATTTATGGTGCAATACCTTTCCTCTCACACAAGGAGAGAGTTTTAATGAGTATAAACATCTCCAAAAGCCGTTTGTCTGTATGGTAAAAGCGACCCCCGAATGGATAGAGGAGAATAAAAACAAAGAGCGCCGCTACCTCTATCCTTATACTACGGAACTCTATGTGCGCTATGCCGATATGCTTATAAACGATAGCACTTTGCGTTCTGCGTGCGTCAAGGCGTATACGGATGAACTTAATGAAAGTGCCGAAAAGTCGATTTCAGGATTCTTAGAAATACTCGAAAAACTACAATAAAGAGGGCGTATGGATAACGGTGTTTGGGATATATGGAACGAACAAGAGTATGGAGCACTTTTTCAAAAAGCTAACCTTCGAATCTCCACCGACAGAGCCTTTTCGCTTATAGAGCTGTTGCGGCATGCTTTGAGATTAGAGGGTGAACTCGTCGAGATGGGCGTGTATAAAGGCTCTAGCGCGTATATCATAGCCGATGTAGCAAAAGCGAGCGGAAAAAAACTCACCCTTTTTGACACGTTTGCAGGGACACCCGACCACTCGGATGAGGACAATGTGAAGCGGGCAGGGCAATACGCCGATACGTCGCTTGAGGGGGTGCTAGGGTATTTGAGCGAATTTGCAAATATAGAAGCGCACAAGGGTTTTATCCCTGATACCTTGGGTATTTTGGATGGCAAACGGGTATGTTTTTGTCACATCCATCTCAATCTCTACGAAAGCACCAAAAACGCGTTGGAAAATATCTATGAAAAGATGACCCCAAGCGGCATCATCCTCATCGAAGACTATGGATTAAAAACGTGTGCGGGGGTGAAAAAAGCGACCGATCTTTTCGCCGCAAAGAACAATATCCATCCCATATGGCTTCCTACGGGGCAAGCGGTACTGATAAAAGGGTGTGAGAAGGGATGAAGATTCTCATAAGCGGTCTGTGTCTTTCTCGGAATCTCGGCGGACCCGCGATGGGGCTGACCCTCATAGATGCCCTCAAAAAAAGATTCGGCGAGGATTTGGAATTTCGCTTTACCGTCGATGCGACGAGTTTTGGCGAAGAATCCAAAGCGGCGCAAAAATACGGCGTGCCTATCGCTAAAAGCGCATTTCTCTCGACCTATTTGAGCCATTTTTTCTTGACCCGCTATATCTCGCGCGCCCTCAAAGGGAAGAATCTAGGCTATCTCAAAAACGCCTTTAGATTCTGGCAAGAGACGTTTAACGACCACATCAAAGCCTATAAAGATTCCGACATCATCATCGATATGAGCGGCATCTCCTATGTCGGAGACGGGACGCGCGACATTTGGGAGGGGCTCAATAGCTTTACCCCGTTTTTTTTGGCGAAAATCGCCCGCAAGCCCTTTGTCCGCTTTATCCAAAGCTACGGACCGCTGGAGCGATTTGATGTCCGCTTTTTCGCGGGGATAGAGTTTCGATACTTGGAGCGGATATATTCGCGGGGGAAAGCAAGTGCTAGCGAGTGTGAAAAAATCGTAGATTCTAAAAAAGTGTTCGACTACCCCGATTGCGCGATTTTACTTCCCAAAGCGAGCGACGAATGGCTCACAAGCTATTTGAAAGGTAAGAATCTCATATTCAACGATTACGTCATCCTCTCGCCGAGTGCCGTGACCTACAATATCTCTCCGTCCGTGGCGAAATGCTCCAAAGAGGAGTATGTAGCACTTTTCGCAAATATCGCCAAAAGGCTCATAGAATCGGGTGAAAAAATCCTCTTTCTGCCCCATATGTACTCAAGCGACAAGCGCGAATGCGATAGGGAGATAGCAAAAAAAGTCCTCGCACTTCTGCCGCAAGGGGCGTGTGAACTCGTGGAAGAAGATATAGACCCGATGGAGGCAAAAGCGCTCATAAGTGCAAGCAAATACGCCGTAGTCTCCCGCTACCACGCACTAGTCGCCGCACTCTCTAGCGGCGTAAAAGTCGTTACGCTCGGATGGAATATCAAATACGAGGATTTGCTCGCCTACTACGGACTAGAATCCAAAGCACTTGATATTAGGAGGGAGAGTAAAGAGACGCTTTTAGAAGCGGTATTTGCCAAACTCGCCGAATATGAGAGGGAATCACACATCAAAGACTATGTCGCTATGCAAGATGCCGCCAAGGCACGAGTGGAAGAGGGATTTGATGCG
>CAZCQG010000035.1:0-19377 GCA_964500775.1 uncultured Campylobacterales bacterium | reverse complement strand
TCGGCGGCAGAGGAATCTTCGGCGTAGAGTTGTTCGTCAAAGGGGATGAAGTCTACTTTAGCGAAGTCTCCCCGAGACCGCATGATACCGGGATGGTGACGATGATCACCCAAAACTTCAGCGAGTTTTCCCTCCACGTGCGCGCGGTACTTGGTCTCGAAGCCGAGCCAGAGCTCCTAAGGGCGGGGGCAAGTGCCGCATACAAAGCGCAGAGCGAATCGCTAGATTTTAAGCTCACTCTCCCGAATGCGGTTTTTGAAGGCGATTGCGATTTTAGAATCTTCGGCAAACCCGAATCGCATATAGGCAGAAGGATGGCGGTAGCGTTAGTAAGTGCCAGAGAGAGCAAAAAAGCGCTCAAGAAAGCGAAAAAAATCATTAAAGAGTTTAAAGAGGCGTAACACCCCTCTTTAAACTGCCCCTATACCAGTATCTCGGCAACTTTATGGACGAGGTATTTGTACTCTTCTTGATTTTTGGGAATCGTGACGTAGTTTTTGAGCTTGAAATCAAAAAAGTTTTTGTCGGTGTTTTCGGCGAGTTCTTTTTTGGTAATCTCGCCGGTAAAAAGGTTGATGATATTAAAATCGCGTTTATCCATTTGGAATCGTTTGATGATTCCGTTCCCGAAATCCATAATCTCGCTTTTTAATCTCTCATAGTCGATCAATATAAGATCGGGCGCAAACTCTTCTCCGTACCCTTCTAGATTTGTTTTTACGTATGATAAAAATTCGTAATGCTTGAAGTAGCTCTGCAAACGATTTCTCATCTCGACGGATTTATTATTTTCCACCCCTACTATGAGTACTTTTTTCCGTTTTTCATTCGTAAGTCGCGAAAAAAGTTCATTTTCGCCTATTTTCTCAAGATACTCGATACTTGAAAAACACGGTATTCCGCACTTTTGCGTTATCACCCCTTTGATACTTTTTAGTCCTCTAGCATTTTGCCAAAAATTCTTATCGTATCTGTACGTCAGCATATCCAGCACGCAAATCACCTGCTCTTTGACGGCATCTATCCCCTCTTGATAGCTCTCCGTAAAGTCTTCCAATTTTTGTGCATACAGCTCTTTTCTCACCTCTTCATTCTTTTCCAAGGCCTTTTTTCTCATCTGGTACTCATTTGCGTACTTTTCGAGTTTTTCCCTATGCGATTCATCGGTTTTTATTTTGGGGCTAGCGATTGCGGCTTTGATTTTATGCAGATATTCCCCTATCTCTTTGATTGAGGCCTTGAGCTGCTCGCTACGCTCTAGGGCATGCGAATATTCGTAGTTGTGATTGATGTAATGGGTCTCGAAAAATTTCGTTTTATCCATATTGACGTACGCTTGGATTTGTTGCAAAAAATTCTTATAAATAGCGATACCTTTAGTAATCTCCATTTGCTCTCCGGTATTTGCCGCGGCATCTACGTCATAGAGAGGAAAATAGACTTTTTGTTTCAGCGCATCAAAAAGCTTGAAATTCAGCCTATCGTGTTTGTACCCTTGCCTTAAATAGTTTTTTTGCTCCTCAAAAGCGATGGCAAATGATTTAGTAAAAAACCCTTCCACGGAATAGTCGTGATTCTTTTCATACGACATAATATCGGGATACACTTCCACCTTGATCTCAAAGCAAGGCGGCTCTATGGCGATCGAGGGATTCTCTTGTCGTTCCGCCTCTTTAAAGATAATAGGGACAAAAACGTTTTGAAACTCTTTTTGTTTAAAAGGTTTCGGAAGTGCGGCAACGATACTTTTTCCGTCCACCGCGCTTTTTGCACTCTCAAGGCTAGCGCTTAAGAGAATGATGCGCACTTTGTCCAAAAGCTCTTTTTTCTCCAACACCTCGATAAGCTCAAACCCGTCCATCACCGGCATATTGAGATCCAAAAATACCGTCGCCGCAATCCCTCCGTCCTCGGCAAGCATCAACATTTCGTTTATGATTTCCAATGCCTCTTTGCCGTTGCTCGCCTGCGAAATGTCGCTACACCCAAATCCCTCTAACTGACGAACGATGATACGTCGCATCGACATACTGTCGTCTGTTACGATGACGGGCTTATCGTATTTGAGCTTCGCGTCTTTGAGTTCGTTTTTGTTTTGGATGATGTCTAAAAGCGAGATGACGATACGTTCAAACTCTATTTGTGTAAAGGGCTTTGGAATCGCCTCATCGATTCCTAGCGCTTTTTGTTCGTCTATGCTCAAACGCTGCACTTCCGTAGACATAGCGATCACTTCTATTTTTTCGCCGAGTCCCTCTTTTTTCATCCACTCCAATACGCCAAACCCATCCATTTCAGGCATATTAATATCCAAAAACACGCAATCATACGTATGCTCTTTGAGCCGCTCTATCGCCTCTAGTCCGTTTTTTACCTCGGTAATATCGTTATAGTTATATTTTTGTAGTGTTTTAGAAACTATTTTTCTTATAGTGAGGCTATCATCGACTAGAAGTATTTTTAACAAATCCTAATTCTCCTGCAAGATTTGCTCAATCGCCGCGATTCTGTTCGCATCGCTCGGATGGGTAGAGAGATACTCTAAATTACCTTTTTTGCTTTGCGCCGCCATTTTTTTCCAAAACTTTAGCGCTTCATTTGGGTCATATCCTGCTTTTTTCATGAGTAATACCCCGATATAATCGGCCTCATACTCCATTTTTCGACTGTACGGAAGTATCACGCCGTAGTTTACTCCTGCCCCGTACGCGGTATTAAAGAGATTTGAATACTCGGGTGCGGCAGCAGAGATGACTGCCGATAAGACATTGCCAAGCAAGCTCGCCCCTTGCTGCATACTCATCCGCTCCGCCCCGTGTCTCGCTACTGCATGCCCTACTTCGTGCGCTACGACCGTCGCGAGTTCTCCCTCGGTAGTAGCCATTGTAAAAAGTCCTTCATTGACGAATACTTTTCCGCCCGGAAGGCAAAATGCATTCACCTCTTCTTTTTGTATGACATAGAATTCCCAAGCAAAATCATCCCTTCCGCTCGCTTTAGCTATTGCATTCCCTACTTTTTTGGTGAGTTGTATATATTTTTGATTTGCGCTTAACCGCTCACTCTTTAAAACCTCGTCTCGCGCCTGCTCACCGAGACTCACCTCTTGTGATTCGCTTAGGAGCATAAGCTGATTTCTGTCGGTATATGCACTCTTTGTGGTAGCGCATCCGCCAAAAAATAAAACAGTAGTTAACAAAATGTAAAAAAAGATACTTTTCATTTGTACGTTCCTTCCTTTATATTTTATTTGATTTTATGTAAAATCATCTTATTAAAAATAGATTTTCGTGCATAATCTGCACAAAAAAAGGCAATGAGTGGTTTTAGAACATGAGATTCCCCAAGGAGCAAAGCTCTATTTCGGGAAAAGCGCAAAAACAAAAAGAGAGATAGAGGCGCTTTGCGCAGAGATTTTACAACAATACGGCTACGAAGAAATAGCCACTCCCCTTTTCTCGTACGGAAACGACACGTATGAAAGTGAAAAAGAGATACTTAAAATCAGTAACGAAAAGAATCACCAAATAATCCTTCGCGGCGATTCCACGTTTGAAGTAGTACATATCGTCAATAAAAGGATCGGCAAAAGTACCGAACACCAAAAATGGTTCTACATCCAACCGGTATACGCATATCCTACCACCGAGACGCATCAAATAGGGGCGGAAAATCTCGGGAGCGGGGATATTTTGGATTCGCTCCAAGTGGCAAGCAAGATATTCAATAGCCTCCAAATAAGCCCCGTGCTTCAAATCAGCGACTTCGCGATACCGAAAAAAGTAGGGGAAATTTCACATCTAAGTCTAGATGACCTCAAAGAGGGAAATCTTTATAAAATCATCCAAAACCAAGAGGAATGGCTCAAGGCACTCCTCTCTATCCAAAGCATAGAGGATCTCAAACAAAACCTCCCCCTTATGCCCCAAGAGATACAAATCGAGCTTAAGAAACTTCAAGATATAGTTTGCGGTATTGATTATCCAAATATCATTATCGCCCCCCTGTATTATTCACCGATGAAATATTACAAGGGTGAGTTTTTTAAGTTTTTCGACAAAAATACAACCTTCGCGCTCGGCGGCAATTATAGCTGCGAAGGGAGTGATTCGAGCGGTTTTGCGATATATACGGACAATATTTTAGAAACAATATTAAAATAATTTTTAGAGCGGCAAGCCGCGAGGGCACTCCGCCGAGGAGTCCTTTTCGGACTTGTTCGAACAAGGAGTAAATAAAAATGCGGTCTGATTTGATAGTAGGAATCCAATGGGGCGACGAAGGAAAAGGGAAGATCGTTGACCTTTTAGCAAAAGATTATAGCTACGTAGTGCGCTACCAAGGGGGGCACAACGCAGGACACACGATAGTGGTGGGAGAGAAAAAATACGCTTTGCACCTCATCCCTAGCGGCATCCTCTACCCGCATATAAAAAATATCATCGGCAACGGCGTAGTCATCAGCCCGAGCGCACTTATCAAAGAGATGGGACAGTTCGGCGAGAATCTCGAAGGGAAGCTCTATATCAGCGACAAAGCGCATTTGATATTAGAGTTTCATGAACTTATCGACCAAGCAAAAGAGCTAGCAAAAAAAGGGAACGCCATCGGCACCACGGGCAAAGGAATCGGACCCACATACTCCGATAAAATCTCTAGAAACGGATTTCGTGTGTGTGATCTTTTGAACGTAGATACGATGATGCAGAAGCTAAAAGACTATGTCGAAGGAAACAGATTTGTATTTGAGGGGCTAAAGATCAATATTCCGGATCTCTCCGAGATGGAATCCAAACTCAAAATCTATGCCGACAAACTCAAGCCCTATATCGCCGACACGACGCAACTTATTTGGAGTGCGCTAGATAGAGGCGAAAAAATACTTCTTGAAGGAGCGCAAGGGAGCTTACTAGACATCGACCACGGCACCTATCCGTTTGTCACTAGCTCTACGACCATCTCCGCGGGTGCTTGTAGCGGCACGGGACTAAGCCCAAAAGACATCGGAAACGTCACGGGTATCCTCAAAGCCTACTGTACGAGAGTGGGCAACGGTCCCTTCCCGACCGAAGATTTCGGGAGCGAGGGCGAACTCCTCCGAAAGAACGGGCATGAGTTCGGAACGACTACGGGAAGACCGAGAAGATGCGGTTGGTTTGATGCCGTGGCGGCAAAACACGCATGCAGAATCAACGGTTGTGACGACGTAGCGATGATGAAATTAGATGTTTTAGATGGGTTTGAGCGTATAAAAGTGTGTGTCGGATATGAGAAAAACGGTGAAAAAATCGACTATTTTCCAAGTGATGCGACCGACCTTACTCCGATTTATCAAGAGTGCAAGGGATGGAATAACTCTAGCGGAATCACCGATTTTGAAGCATTGGAAGAGAGTACGAAAGAGTATGTCCTTTTTATCGAAAAACTTATCGGCGCAAGAATCTCTATCCTCTCTACCGGACCGGAACGGACACAGACTATCTTTAGGTAAGCACCATCAAGACAAAGTTTAGCAAGCTCGTAAGCGTACGCAAAAGGAGTGTGGAGCTAGCCGAACAAGAGATCATAAAATATAATCTTGAGGTCGCCTTTGCCGAAGACAGAGTGGCAAACGTCCAAGAGTATCTCAACTCTCTCACTCCTCCTGAATCGGGGAGTTTTGGCGAGATGAAGGTCTTTTACGGACAAAAGAGTGCAACGCAGACAGAGTTGGCAAACGCACAAAAAAAACTCCAAGAGCAAAAAAACCTTTTGGCACTCGCCCATCAAAAATTTAAAGAGGCAAATATAGAGTACGAAAAGGCCAACTATCTAGAGAGGATAGAGATCGACAAAGTGATCTTAGAAAAAAGAAAAGCGGAAGAAAAAGAGCTTGACGAAATCTCGACAATCCTTTACAATAACAAAAAAGAGGGTGCATGAGGATAAGAATAACGATTTTATTACTGGCATTCACGTGTTTGTGGGGAGAAGAGAGCAACATTGTCGATTGCAACAAAATATTTGAACAGCGCAAAAGCGAACTTGCGGGCGAAATAGAAAAAATCGACGAACAGCAACAAATGGTACAAGCCCTCCAATCAGCCACTCAGGCACTACTCGACAAAAAAGAAGCGGCACTCAAAGAAAAAGAGCAAGAGGTAAACGCTACGCTCCAAGAGATTCTCCTCAAAGAAGAACGGATAAAAAAACTCATAGCGCAAAATCAACGGGTACTAGAAGAGATCAATAAAGCAAAAGAGAATAAACTCGCCGACACCTACGCCAAAATGAAAAGTTCAAAATCCGCCCCTATCATCGAAGCGATGCAAGATAAAGACGCGTGTGAGATACTTTTCGCGCTCAAACCCCAAGTATTAGGCGACATCCTCTCAAAAATGACCCCTGCGCGTGCTAGCGAGCTTACCTCGTTACTCAAAAAAGGACCGCCGTTTGATTCAAACGCGACGCAATAGCTTCAGGGCACCTCTAAAAACCCTAAGGGGTCATAGCTTTCAAAGCTTTTTTGTAGACGAGGCGCACCGACGCAGGTTTACCGAGGTAAATCAAGGAGGTGCAACGAAGTATATGTGAGAGCTTTGAAAGCCCGAAGGGAAGGCAAATTCGGGGCGATCTTTTCCAAGATATTTCCTTGACTTATACCCGATAAGCCTGCGAAAATCTCTTGGAAAATCTCAATCTGACTTTGCCTTCTATGACTCCTTAGGGTTTTTAGAGGTGCCCTTCATAGCATATTAACACTTCTTTCGATAGAATCGCAAGAAATAATAAGAACAAAAAGGTAAAGCGATGAGGCTAAGACTACCACATGCCCCTTATATAGCCGATAAGATTTCAAGAGATATTGTACATTCCGATTTTGTAGAAGTTCTCACCAATATAGAATCTATAAGCCATGTCGCCAAAAAATATTTAGAAGAAGATATAAAAAAAGAGGCGGCTTTAGAAGAGAGGGTTTTAGAGCTTTTAGAAGAGAATGAAGAAGAGATAGAGTTTATGCGCTTGAATGAAAAAGAACTTTTCAGAATGGCAAAGAAAAAACTCGCGGGCGAGACGGGCTTTATTATGAGCTGGGATGAGCGATTTAATGAATTGGCGCACAAGATTATGGATGAGCTCATCGACGAGAGTCACATCAATTTCGAAGTATCGGAAAATAAAGTAAAAAACACTATCTTTAAAGCGATAGAGGGCTATCTCAAGAGCTTTGAAGAGATCGAAGATACGGTACTGAAGAGAATCGATAACTATAAGAGAAAATTGATACCGGGTACCGAAGAATACGACATTGTTTTTGAAAAACTATACGAAGAGGAACTAAGGAAAAAAGGGTTTCTGTGAAAAATATCTACCTCTATTTTGAAAACGGCAGAAGCTTCACCGCAAAAAGCTTCGGAGCTAGCGGTACAAGTGTCGGCGAAGCGGTGTTTAACACCTCGCTAACGGGCTATCAGGAGATCATCACCGATCCCAGTTACGCAGGACAGTTCATCACCTTTACGATGACCGAGATCGGCAACGTGGGAGTAAACGCGCAGGATATGGAGAGCAGAAGCGCATTTTGCAAAGGGGTAATCGTACGCAATTACAACCCCGACTACTCCAACTTTCGCGCCGAAGAATCGCTAGATGCTATGTTGAAGCGATTCGGATTACTCGGAATCTGCGAGATAGATACCCGCTCCATCACCAAGATGCTCCGTGATGAAGGTGCGATGATGATGATAGCCTCTACGGAAATAAGCGACTTTGAAGAACTCGCTAGTATGCTTAAAAGCTCAAAGAAAATCGAAGAGATAAACTATATAGAAGAGGTGAGCACAAAAACGGGCTACACCCATCCCGATGCTTGCTGGAAGCACGAATTGATGAACTACGATGCGCCTAAAAGCGGGAGAAAAAAGATAGTCGCGATAGATTTCGGTGTAAAAAGAAACATCTTGAACGAACTTACCGAAGCGGGACTAGAGGTAGAAGTAGTGCCGAACACCTTCAATGCAAGCGATCTCATCAAACGCTACAACGCAGGCGAAATCAAAGGGGTTTTCCTCTCAAACGGTCCGGGCGACCCGCTAGTACTTAAAAACGAAGTAGCGCAGATAAAAGAGCTGATAGAGGCTAAAATGCCGATTTTCGGCATCTGTCTTGGGCACCAACTCCTCTCTATCGCGCATGGTTACGACACGACGAAACTTAAATTCGGACACCACGGCGGCAACCATCCAGTGAAGGATTCTATCTCAAACAAAGTCCAAATTACCTCGCAAAATCACAACTATAGCGTACCGGACAACATCGTAGAGATAGCCGACGTGACCCATAAAAACCTTTTTGACGGTACGATA
The DNA here is from genome assembly GCA_964500775.1 of uncultured Campylobacterales bacterium. Classification (GTDB taxonomy): domain Bacteria; phylum Campylobacterota; class Campylobacteria; order Campylobacterales; family CAZCQG01; genus CAZCQG01. The sequence continues at coordinate 11,032 of CAZCQG010000035.1, read as the reverse complement.
GAGGGCTTGCGCTACAAAGATTGCAAGATTTTCTCCGTCCAACACCATCCCGAAGCCTCTCCGGGTCCAAAAGAGAGCAGAAATATTTTCACCGAATTTGCCGCTTCACTGTAAAAGTGGCGGCAAGTCTCCTTAAAACATCAGCTTCCCGTCCCCTAGATTCTCTTTTTTCGGGGGTTTAGATATATCGGTGAAATACTCGATCTTGCCATCCACTTTCGCTTTTATCACCCCTTCGGGGATGTCAAATTCCCTTTTTATTTGCGGCTCGATCTCTAGGAGTTTGCTAAAGAAATAGTGAAATGCCGGCGCTGCGGCTCGTCCGCCGGTTTCATTTTTAGGCATCGGGCTATAGTTGTCATTCCCAAACCAAAATATCGCTTCGATAGTCGGAGAAAATCCGTTAAACCACGCATCCATCGTGTCATTCGTCGTCCCCGTTTTACCCGCGACTTCGATTCCTTTGACCGCCGCTCTCCGTCCGGACCCCTCTTTGACGACATCTTTTAAAATATCGAGAATGAGATAGCTTTGACGCGCGGGGACTATCTCTTGCGGTTCGTTTTCAAAATAGGTGATCTCTCCGTTTCGGGCTTTGATGCTGTTAATGAGCGTCGGCTCTACAATCTTGCCGTAGTTTGAAAATATCGTATAGAACTTACTCATCTCCAAAGGTGAGATTCCAAAGCTTCCGAGCGAAATCGAGAGGTTTCTCGGGAGGTCTTTAAATCCAAAATCCGTTACTGCATTGTAGATATTATCAAATCCCACCTCTTCGACGAGATTTATCGTAGCGAGGTTTACGGAGCGTGTGATCGCCTCTCGTATCGTGATCACCCCTCGCAGATCGGAGGTATAGTTTTTAGGCTGCCAGAGCTTCTCCTCCTCTTCCTCTTTATATTCGTACGTCCTCGAAATATCGGCGATCTTCGAAGCGGGCGAATAGCCGAGATTAAGTGCGCTTAGATAGACAAAGGGTTTAAAACCGCTACCGGGTTGTCTTTTGGATTGGGTAGCACGATTAAACACGGAGGCTTTATAGTCATATCCCCCTACGAGTGCCAAAATCTTGCCCGTCGCATTTTCAATCACGACTCCCGCACCGTTTAATGTACTCGTCATATTTTCGTCGTCTCGCTCTTTTATCCCTTCATATGCCTCTTTTACCGCTTCTTGGGCGATATTTTGATAGTCGAGGTCGATATTGAGCGTGATCTCATAGCCGCCGCTTTTGAGATTTTCTATCTTCCCTTCTAGATTCCGAAGCATCTCGTCGATGACGTATGGGGCAGCGTTTTGCGTGAGGGTTTCGTTGTAAACTATCGGGGTTTCGGCGAGAGATTCTTTATATTCCTCCTCCTCTATCCACCCGAGGCTCTTCATCCTGATGATCGTCTTATTCGCACGGCTAAGCGAAAACTCATAGTTTTTTGTCGGATCATAAAAGCTCGGCGCACGCGGCAAGCCGACTAAAATCGCAATCTCTTTGAGGCTAAGATTCTCCAACTCTTTCTTAAAATACCCCTCCGCGGCGGCTTTGATGCCATAGTAGCCGTGTCCGAAGTAGACTTGATTGAGATAGCGCTCTATTATCTCCTCTTTTGAGAGCAGCTCTTCTATTTTTATGGAGAGGAGCGCCTCTTTGATTTTACGGCTGATCTTTTTTTCATGCGTCAAAACAGTTGTTTTTACGAGTTGTTGCGTGATGGTACTCGCCCCCTCCGCCAAACGCCCCTCTTTTATATCTTTGATGATCGCTCGAAAAATAGCATCGATATTTACGCCGTTATGCTCAAAATACAAGGTGTCCTCTATCGCTACTAACGCCTCAATAACCCGAGGCGGAATCTCTTCGTATTTTGTATAGAGCCTAAATTCATTCTCAAACAAATTGGCTATCAACCGCCCTTTTCTATCGAAAACTTGGGTCGTGAGAGGAGGATTGTAATTGATGATTTTGTCGGTCTCAAACCGTACTTCGTCATAAAGATACAAGATATATCCGCCCAATCCCGCAAAAGATAGCACCCCTAAAAATAGTAGCGCTTTTAATAATTTTCTTAACACCTAAACTCCCTGTAGCCGAAATGTGACGATTTCAGTTTTTGCGTATATTCTTGTTGTGGATTTTGAATCACTTGCACCATATCCCCATACTCTATTATCTCCCCTTTTTGTATCACGGCAATCTCGTTGCAAAGCCTAGAGGCGCTTTTTATATCATGACTCACAAAAAGTATTAAAAATCCAATCCGCTGTTGGAGTTCTTTTAAAAGGGTAATGATATTCTCTCTGTTTTTAAAATCAAGTGCGGTGGTAGGCTCATCTAGCAAAATAAGCTTGAGATTCTTTAAAAGCGACATCGCGATAATCACCCTCTGAATCTCGCCGCCGCTAAGCTCTAGGGGGAATCGTTCTAAAATTTTGGCATCAAGATTTACCTGCGCTAACTTCTCCTTTGCATCCTCGCAAAAAAATTGATCTTTGATTTTTGTCATAGGGGAGAGTGCGGTAAAAGGATTTTGCGGGACGAATGCCGTATTTTCCCCTTTTTTAAAAGCAAACTCGCTTTGCAAAGCAATCTCACTCTTGAAACCTTGGGGCAATAGCTCAAGTAGCGCTTTTAGCGTCAGGCTTTTTCCGCTCCCGCTCTCGCCCACTAGCGCCAAAGAATCTTTGAGGGTAAAATCAATATCTACATATACCTGTCCCTCTTTGACAATTTTCAGCTTTTCGCACTTTAGCACGTCTTCTCCCTGATAAAACCTAAAAGCCTCTCGGTATCGCTATCGCTATTATTAGCTCGCAATATCACCCTAAGGCTCGGGATTTGCACGGTAGGCTTCCTGATAGTCCCCACGACATATCCGATTTTTCGTATCTCTTCCCCGAGCGTCATAAGTTTTTTCTCCTCGCCTACGGCAATACTTAGAATCTGCGATTGCGGCTCAAAACCGAAAATTGCACGCGCTATCTCCCTTTTTTTGCGGAGTTGTTCCGAAAAATAGCTCCTATTTTTTTGGATGTACGATAGATTCTCCAATGCCAAAGTCGTATCAAAAAGAGAGAGCGCCGTAGAGTATATCACCCCCTTGCCGCGATTAATCAAAAATTCTATGATACGGGACGCAGCGCAAATATACGCGCCGTAACTCCCGTACGCTTTGCCGAGCGTCCCCATTTTTATTATATTTTCGGTGATTTCTATATCGTAATGATCCAAGATTCCGCACAATTTCTCTCCGAGTACCCCGTTTGCATGGGCATCATCCACGATAAGCAAAGCGGAATTTTCTAAAGCAAATTCGAGTATCTCTTTTTTCACCAGAGCACCGCTCATAGAGTATACCCCCTCTACGGCTATGAGCGCTCTTTTGAAAGTGGCTTTTTTGAATTTCTCTTTGAGATCTTCTAGGGAGTTATGCTTAAAAAATACCACGTTTTTGGCTACGAGTCTTGAAGCAAGAATACCGCTAGCGTGATACTCTTCATCCAAAAACAAAATGTCGTTTTTCCGCACGAGCGATTCTATGAGAACGAGATTTGCCAAAAATCCGCTCCCGACAAGGAGCGCCTCTTCAAAGGCGTTTGTGTGAGCAAGCGCCTCTTCAAAATCTTTGTGGCATCGGTGGTAGCCGTTTATGAGCTGTGAGGCTTTTGGGGCAAAGGTTTCGTAGGTTTTTAGTGTTTCGCAAGCGCTAGCGATCCTAGCGCGATCATCCGCCAATCCTAGATAGTCGTTTGAGGCAAAGTCTATAAGCGAGGAATCTAAAATCTCCCTTTTTCTATAACGATTCGATCGTTTGAGCGCATTTAATTCGCTTGTATACATAAAGGGATTAGGCGTTGAGTGTTTCCGTAATTTTTTTCTCTAGTTCCGATAGGCTTTCAAAAGGCTTCATCACGTAGTTATCCGCACCGTTCTTGTGGCTTTTTAAGACGCGATCCAATGTCGAAAATGCCGTCATCATCATCGCCTTGCACCGCGGTTTTTTCTCTTTGAGCTTATCTAGCAACTCCAACCCGTCCATCTTAGGCATCATTATATCAAGCAAGGCAACATCAAATTCGTTAGAAGAGAGATAGCCTAGGGCACTCAAGGGATCAGAAAAGGTTACTACTTGATATTTTCCGCTTTTTTCAAAAAACTTCTTCAGCATCTCCAGTATCTGAACTTCATCATCAACAATCACTATTTTATTAGACATACAAGACTCCCTTTATTGTCTTTAATCTTTTTCCCAAAACAACTTATTCGCGGCACTATTCATAAGCTCATCGACGCGCTCTCCGAGCATCTCATCCATAAAGACAAACACCTCTTTGCTCGCATGCTCTATTTTACCGATTTTATCGGTAATCAAATCTTTAGAGCATATCTTCTCCGCGCCTACGCACTCTTTAGCCAGTGCATTGGCTTCACTATGGACTACGGAGTGAGGCAAGTCAAGTTTTTTATATCCGCTCGTGTGGCTAAAATGGGCTTTCCCTATCCCTTCATTATACCATTTTCCTAATCTGCACTGTGTATGATTTACCTCTTTAAATGCGCTATCGCCCCCGAAGAGGAGATCATACAAGTTATTTTTGTATATGACGTGATCAATTTTTGCCAAGCTCACAAATACGAGATCGCTTATCCCTTCAACCCTAAACATCGCTCTATTGGCATTTTTTTGGAATGCTTTGACTGTTTCCATAAGAGAGTTTATTCGCTCTTTCGTATCGCTTACTATGTCATTCGTTTCTTCGGTCGCCCTTTGAATCTCGCTTGTTTCTTGTTGCATCGATTTGACGACTATCGCTATCTCTTTTGTCGCTTTTTGCGTCCGTTCGGCAAGTTTTCGCACCTCATCGGCAACTACGGCAAATCCTCTGCCGTGCTCACCCGCACGTGCCGCTTCGATGGCGGCATTGAGCGCGAGAAGATTGGTCTGCTCCGCGATGTCTTCTATGAGACTGATGACATTTGTGATCTCCGAGCTTCTATGCGAAAGCGATTCGCTTATCGAGACGGCATTGGTCATATGCTCAAAAAGTCTATTGACGTTTTCGTTGGATGCCGAGATTACTTTGAGACCTTCGCTTGAACCTTCCGCCGTCTGTTTTGATTCTTCGACCATATCTTTGAGATCACCCAAAAGTTTATCAAATGTTTTTTGCATTTCCGAGAGTGCATCTTTTATGGAGTGTTGGTGCATATTGAGCACGGAGTTTTCGTCTTTCATATTGAGCATATCTTCTTTGATGAGCGAATAGACGATTTTATTATCGCCGAGCTCTCTTTTTACCACGCGAGCTTGACACCCTTCTAGGTCTATCATATCTTTTGCTTGCGAGAGTTTCGTCGCAAAAGCATTTCTATCTTTTATTTTTTCGTTCTTTTCTATTACGGCATTTTCAAAAAAAATCTCTCCGTTTTTTAAGGCGACTATCCCCTCTTCTATGCCGAATTTCGCTATCCCTTTGTATAGGTCTAACTCCTCTTGCAGCTCTTGTATTTGGCGTTTATAGCCGGCAATCTCTTCAGAGTTATCATTCCTAGAAAAAAACATCGCTACAATCTCCGTGTTATTAGTTTTGCTTATTCTAACAGTTTTACGATTAACTATTGCGCCAAATCTTTGCTGGAGAAGCGTATAGTTGCGAATTTGATCAGTTTTATCGCCACCATCACAAAAATCGCCTCTAACATCGATGCGGTGATGAGAGAGAAGTAATCCTCTTTGCTGATAGATTGGGTATGGTATCCGATAGTCGCGATAGCGACCAAAAATGTCAAAGGCATACTCAATGAGAGTCCGAACATCACGCTTTGTACTTTGCCGAATTGTTGCGAAAAGGTCAGATATGAACTAAGTAAGTGCATCCCGATCATAGCCATCACTACATACGCCGCTTTGCTAAGAATCGCAAAATCGGAAAAAATCAACCCTACGTCTAGCGTCGAACCTACGTATATAAAGAATATCGGAACAAGGAATCCAAACCCGAACGAAGAGAGTTTGTGGGGTAGCTCTTTTTTATGTTCGAAAAAGGTGTTTATAAACATCCCCGCCAAAAAAGCGCCGAGCACCAACTCTAGCTCCAAATAGAGCATCATCGAGATCATTATAAAAAATACGGCAATGGAGATTCTGATGTCTTGATTCTTATTGTCGCTCTCGGGCATAACCGCACGCTGGATCTCGGGAAACCACCAAAAGACGATCTTGATAAGTCGAAAAAAGAGCGCCGTAAGCAATAGAAATATGATAAGCGTCGCCATCGCTCCGTAAAACTTCCAACCAAAGCCAAACGCCAAAATACCGTCGGTGATAACGAGTGCACCGATACTTATTAGCTCGCCCAAAACCCCTACTATAAGAGCCGTTTTGAGCCACTCTATCTCCTTGCCGTACTCTTTTATGAGCGTCATTATCATACCCACGGAGATAACGGGCAAGATCACGATATAAAGGGGCGGAAGGTCAAAATAGAGATAGAAGCAAAACGAGAGACAATATACGGTGAAAAAATATTTGAGCGCGCGGAGGACGAACGATCTATCTAGACTCAAAAAGCTTTTGAGATCCACCTCCATACCCGCCAAAAACATCAGGTACAAAAAACCGACTTTTGCGATCACCTCTAGCGCGCTAGATTCTCCGATGATCCCGATATAAGCGGCGTAAGAGCCAAGAAGCATCTCGACGACGGAGACGGGAATCTTCGTAAATTTACTTATAAACGGGGAGACGGTGATAAAAACCGAGATAGCAAAAATAATAACGATATTTTCCATTGCTACACAATATCGTGAACGACTACGACTTTCCCTTGCATATCCGAGAGTATCTCACAAGCAATGCGCACTCCCGAACCTAGAGCGCAAGCATACATCGTAGGTATGCCGCTCAAGATTCCCGCAACATACACCCCCTCTTTTACCAAGCCGTTCTCCTTGCATCGGGCTCTTATTAGTCCGGGCTTGGGGGCGAATTCATTCGGGAGTATATCTACTCCGAGTCCTTGGATTTCAAATGCTCTAAATCCCGTAGCAAGCACGACGTATTTTCCGGTAAAAGAATCTCCGCTCTCCAATATAACCCTAAAGTCACCTTTTGTCCCCTCCGCCTTCACCGCACTTCCAAAACAAGTAGTTATGTTGTCAAAACCCTTTAGCTCTTCCCTCATACGCTCTAATGTCTCACTCCCGCTTACACCCTTGCCCGCCAAGGGGACATTATAAAGACGTGCTTTTTTCAAATCGGATTTATCGTTGTCGATAAGGAGTATTTTCAACTCTTTTTCAAACATCCCTTTTTCGAGCGTACTTCCAAAAGTCAAGGCAGCCCCGATACCTGACACTCCCCCGCCGATAATTATCACGTCATAGTGCATTCTTGCTCCGATTTTTTCTATGAATTTTACCCTTTTACTTTAAAAACTACACAATACCCTCTAACGGCGAAAAACTTAAATGATAATCACTACTATTTTTAAAACATATCTGTTATAATTTATCGAAATCGCACGAAAGAGGGGAGATGGGAAATAGATTATCACTCGACAAAATATACGAGAAGCTCAATACCGCGATACGAAAAAAAGGGTTGAAAAAATCACAACAACGTGAGTGTATTTTAAAGATACTTTTTCAAAGCGAAGAGCATTTAAGCCCCGAAGAGATACTTTTTAAAGCGAAAGAAAACTGTACGGGAGTGAGCATCTCCTCAATTTATAGAATCCTATCTTTTTTGGAGGGTGAAAAACTCGTAAACTCGATAGATATAGATAGCAGCGGAAAAAAATACGAGATCGCCACGGGAATCCACCACGATCACCTCATCTGCATTGAGTGCGGCAAGGTGATAGAGTTTTATAGCGAAGAACTAGAAAAAATGCAGGAAAAAATCGCCCTTGATCTAGGAGCGGAACTCATCGACCACGACCTCAAGCTCTATGCCAAATGTAAAGAGTGTTTACACTTATAGTTTCAGTACCTCATACGCAGAAAAAGAATCGATGTACCCTTTGCCTAGCTTTTTTAAACTAGGATTGTTGTACCCGTAGAAGCCTATATTGTTTGCATCGGCAGCCTCTAGATCGTTGATGGAATCCCCGATCAAAACAGTATCCGTATTTTTAAGACCGTACTGCTCCAATAGAAACTCGACATTCTTGTCTTTGGGCACTGGAGAGCCTTTAATATCCACAAAATAGCCGCTCAACCTATGTGCATCACAAAGCATCCTAAGCTCTTTCTCTTCAGATCCCGAAGCGATAAACAACGGAATCTCCCTGTGCGCTTTTTTTATAAATTCCAACGTCTCGCCGATGAGATACTTGGAATCCACAAGCGCTTCTTTCATTATCGAAGAAAATGAGGTTGCCAATATAGACACTTCCTCTTCGGAGATGCTTTTCCCCAAATAACGTTCATAAAAGTATCTAATTTTGTAGAATCTCGAAATGCCGCCGTTGTAGTGATGCCAAGCGATGAAATGCTCCAACTTTTCACCCGAATACTCTTTAAAAATCTCTCTAAAGCCGACTTCGCGTATCGGAAGGGAATCTAAAATCACCCCATCGAAGTCAAAAATAATCGCTTGCGCCAAATTTACCTTTTTTTCTGAAAATTGAGTTTGTATACTTTATTTTTTATTTTTTCGACAAGCCCTGAATCGATAAGCTGTCGAAATGTTTTTACCACCGTAGGCTTGCTCACGTCAAGCGCTGCCATAATCTCCTCGTAAGAGCCGTAGAAAATATTATCCTTATCTGCCCTTTGGAAGATGAAATTGATAATATCGATCTTCTTGCCGCCGACGAAAATCGAGATCGCATCGATAAGGTTGTTCTTGAGGGTAATCTCCTCTTTTTGTAAAAACGTAACAAGACTATCAAGAATCGTATCAAGTAAATCGGATATAATGACCGGCTTGACGACATAGCCGTCGACTTTGAGTTTGATGGATTCGATGAGATAATTTGTCTCGGTGTAGGCGGTGACGATGATTCTCGACTTGAGCGACGTAGACATCTCTTTGAGTTCCGATAAAAGGGTGATACCGTCCATATTGGGCATCAAAATATCGGTAATCAACACGTCTATATCATTCCTGCCGTGCAGAATCTTTATCGCTTCTTTACCGTCTTTGGCTAAAACGACCTCTTTTACATAGTCTTCCAAGATCGCTTTCGTCTGTTTGGAGATGTCGTAATCATCCTCCGTGTAGAGAATCACCAAGTCTTTTAAAGGCTCATATTTCGCTCTTTTCATAACGCACCTTTTTTTGGGTAATTTTTGAGTTACTTAAGTATACTAGTTATGAGTTTAAAATAAACAAAAGTAAGGAGATGGTGGACTTTAGTGCGATTGTTTTTGTTTAAATAGTAGTATTATTTTTCCCGGTAGCAACATCGTTATAATATATATTATATGAAATACCATAGAGGCCGCTAGGGCTTCAGATTGCGATACACCGTAAAGCCCGAGCGCAAAAACGTAGCTTGCCTGAAAAGTCAGCGCTCCTGCAGGAAGAAGAGGCAGAGCAAATCCTACGCCCGTAATGATAAATACGACAAAGATTTGGACAAATGATAAATGAAAGTCGGTAGCAAAGTTTAAAAAAACAAAGGTGACGAAAAAATTCATCATCCAAACAACAAATGTAATGCCGATCGTGTAGAGAAGAGTGCTATTGTTTACTTTTCTAGTAATTGTTAGAATAATCTTTTTGGCATAGATACGCAAATACCGAATCGGTATGAGCTTGGCAATGAACAAGATTGGGGCATTGTAATACTTCATCAATAAAAGTAGCAGTAACTGTACGAGTACTACTCCGAAAAACAGAGGTCTATACGATGGGTTGTCCACCAAAGCATACAGAACATAAAGTGCACCCGTCGCCAAGAATAAAATATCAAAGAAACGTTCAAATATTATAAGAGACAAAGTCCTATTAAATGATTTCGAATAGTATCTTTTTAAATAAACCGCTTTTGCTACCTCTCCGATACGTGCAGGTAATAAAATATTCATTGTCGCAGAAACCATTACCGCTTCTAATGAAGCTCGAATTTTGTCTCCGCTAATAATCACCCAACGCAACGACATAATCAAATCCGTAATAAACAAAGCCGCAACAACCATAGAAAGCTGTATTAACGAATACCTCGCGATTTCATCAAAAAAAAGGGTGAATTCAAAATCTTTAAAAACATAATAAGCCAAAAGGAAAATCACTATGACTTTCAACAAAAAAACAAAAATTTTTTTCATTACTTTTTATTTCCGACTGAAAATAATTTTGTTATTACGCCACTCGCCATTATGATCATATAAGGCTCTAATGGTAAGCGATAACGCAATGAAACTATAAAGACTAGATGTACTCCGGTTAGTAGTACGAGATACAAAAACATCGGGGAGCTAGAAATAAAGACATCGCGTCTATAATAAAACGATGCTAAGAACAATAAAAATATTGACCCGTAGGTGACTATCGAAAGCATCTGATACTTCCACGAACTAAAATAATCAGTTGAGATTAACGGACTATAGAATCTTACCAGTTTCCGTATTTCTAGAATCATCCAATCGCCGGGATTCTCAACTATCCACTTAATGGCGGCATCTTTCATCGCTTTGTCTCTTTCTTGTAAATCCTCAATATGCTTAAAAGGGGTAATATAATCCACATCTTTGAAGAGTATCCCGCCGCCGCTTTTGTTCATCGGGTTGTTTCCCGTGTAAAATACTTTTCCGCTCTCACCCACCGAAGTTGCCACAAATTCTCCATGGACTTTATAGTTTCGCACCCACCAAACAGACATAATGGATACAAATATAATGCTTGCAGCAATAAGTGCCTTAAATGCGCTCCAAAAACCATATCTTTTAAAAATAAAATACCCTGCCAAAATGAGCATAAACGGCAACATCGGCAGACCGGAAAATTTCGTCAAAATCCCAAGCGTAAAAAAAACGGTAAAGATATACAAATTACCGATTTTGCCGCTTTTTATCAAAGCGATAAAATAA